>CAXTOS010000032.1:0-22479 GCA_964245935.1 uncultured Novosphingobium sp. | reverse complement strand
TGTGGAATGCGATGATGTCGATGTCGGGCGGCTGGTTCTTCGTGGTCGCGGCCGAGGCGATCACCGTTGGCACCCATACCATCGCCCTGCCCGGCATCGGCTCATACGTGGTCACTGCGCTGGGCGCGCGCGACCTGGGCGCGGTGGCCTGGGCGATCGTCGCGATGGGGTTGGTGATCCTGGCCTATGACCAGTTGCTGTTCCGGCCGCTGGTCGCCTGGGCGGATAAGTTCAAGTTCGAACAGACCGCCAGCGAGACGCCCGAAGACCCCTGGGCGCTCAAGCTGATCCAGCGCACCCGGCTGATGCGCGCGATGCTGTTGCCGGTGGAAACGGGGCTGGGTTACTTTGCCCGGCTGCGGCTGGGCAAGCCGAAGGCGCGCCAACCGGCCAAACTGCCGCGCCCATTCAACATCGCCTTCGATGTCGCGTGGTATTCGCTGATCGCGGTGATCCTGTGTTGGTGCCTGTGGCACATGTTCAGCTTCATGGCGCAGACGCTGCATCCAGGCGATGTGGCGGAGGCGCTGAAGCTGGGGCTGTTCACCTTCCTGCGGGTGATCGTGCTGATCATCCTGGCCACCGTCGTGTGGGTGCCGATCGGGGTCTGGATCGGCCTGCGCCCGGCCCTGTCTCGCCGCGTGCAAAGCTTCGTGCAGTTCGCCGCCGCTTTTCCGGCCAATCTGCTGTTCCCGATCGCGGTGGTGCTGATCGTGCGCTTTCACGGCAATGCCGATATCTGGCTCAGCCCGCTGATGATCCTGGGCACGCAGTGGTATATCCTGTTCAACGTCATCGCCGGTGCCAGCGTGTTCCCCGGCGACCTGCGCGAAGCGAGCGCCAATTTCGGGATCAGGGGCTGGCGCTGGTGGCGCAAGGTGATGTTGCCGGGCATCTTCCCCTATTACGTCACCGGGGCGATCACCGCGAGCGGCGGCTCGTGGAACGCGGCCATCGTCGCCGAAGTGGCGAGCTGGGGCGCAACCCGGCTTCACGCGCATGGCCTGGGTTCCTATATCGCGGATGCGACGCTGCACGGCGATTACCAGCGCGTGGTGCTGGGCATCGCCGTGATGTCGGCTTTCGTCATTGCCACCAATCGTATTCTCTGGCGCCCGCTATACGAATACGCCGGCCGCCGGCTACGTTTTGATTAGGCGGCAACGGACAAACGCCTCCCCCGTGAGGCGGAGGTTGGGTGGGGGCCTGAAACGCCGGCGTAGGACGACGCCCGGCTTCGCCTCGCTCCCCATCCCCAACCCCTCCCCGCCGGGGAGGGGAGACGAGTTTCGATTAGGAAATGAATGATGGCTACCATTGCTCCTGAACCGCTGCTGCGCCTGCGCGACATCACCCAGGCCTATCACAAGGGCGGCAGCTCAGACCTGCTGGTGCTCGACGGGATCAACCTGAACCTGTGGGAGAACCAGATCGTCGGCCTGCTCGGGCGGTCGGGCTGCGGCAAGTCGACCATCCTGCGGATCGTTTCCGGGCTGATCGCGCCGACCTCGGGCAACGTCCATTTCCGCGACAATATCGTATCCGGCCCCGTTCCCGGCGTCGCCATGGTGTTCCAGACCTTTGCCCTGTTTCCCTGGCTGACCGTGCTCCAGAACGTCGAACTGGGGCTGGAGGCGCTGGGTATCGCCGCCGACGAACGGCGCCAGCGGGCGCTGACCGCGATCGACCTCATCGGCCTCGACGGATTTGAATCCGCCTATCCCAAGGAATTGTCAGGCGGCATGCGCCAGCGCGTCGGCCTGGCCCGCGCGCTGGTGGTCCACCCCGATGTCCTGCTGATGGACGAGCCGTTCTCCGCGCTCGATGTGCTGACCGCCGAGACGCTGCGCACCGACCTGATCGATCTGTGGATCGAAGGCCGCCTGCCGATCAAATCGGCGCTGATGGTCACGCACAACATCGAGGAAGCCGTGCTGATGTGCGACCGCGTCATCGTGCTCTCGCCCAATCCCGGCCGCATCGCGCTGGAAATCGAGATCAACCTGTCGCACCCGCGCAACCGGCTCGACCCCGGCTTTCGCAAGCATGTCGGCGACATCTACGCGCTGATGACCAAGCGCCAGGACCCGCATTCGCCCACCATCGAAGGCATCCCCGGTACCGGCATCGGCATGGTCCTGCCCACCGTTTCGACCAACGAGATGGCCGGTCTGCTCGAAGCGCTGGCATCGCCGGCAGCGCCCGCCCGCGTCGAGCTTTCCGACATCGCCCGCGCCCTGCAGCTTGAAGTCGACGAACTGTTCCCCATCGCCGAAATCCTGCAACTGCTGCGCTTCGCCGAAATGGAAGCCGGCTGCATCCGCGTGACCGATGGCGGGCGACACTTCGCCGAACTGGACACCGACCAGCGCAAACGCCTGTTCGCCGAACGGCTGGAACTGCACGTCCCGCTCATCCGCCTGATCCGCCGCGTGCTGGACGAACGCCCGAACCACGTCGCCCCGCTCGCCCGCTTCCGCAGCGAGCTGGAGGACTACATGTCGGAGGAATACGCCGAAGACACCCTGCGCGCGGTGATCAACTGGGGGCGCTATGCCGAAATTCTGGCGTATGATGAAGAAACCGAGCGGTTAAGCCTGGAAGATCCTTCCTGAAGAGGGTCAGGACAGCCCTTCGACCAGCAGGACAGGCGGGTTCGGTGCAGATTTAGCACACGACGCTCTAAACCACCTTATGCCGGGGCACCGAGTGCCGATGCTCTGGCGTGGATTCGCTCCAGTATGCGATCCAGGCTGTCAAACGGATGCAACGAGTCGGTAAACTTGCGCGGGGCGACAAAGGCGCTGGTCAGCATCAATGCACAACAGACTTCGGTATCGCATTGCTCATCCGCGGCCAGTTCGGCAAAGGCATCGCCGATCTGCGCGACCAGCCGGTCCCAGTGCGGATAACGCTCGCGGATGTTGCCCACCGCGATGTAATTTTCGATCCATGACGTGATCACGTCGGGATTTCGCTGGAACAAGCCCGATATGTCGTCGATACCAACCCAGCGGGAGGCCCCTGCGTCGGGGCCCTTGGCCAGTTGCTCGCGCGACCATTTATACGCGGCGGACATCAAGTCCTCGCGCTTTTCAAAATGGTAATAGATGGTCGAGCGATTGATGCCGGTGACCCGGGCCAGCGCTGAAACCGAAACCCCGTCGGCACCTGATTCGGCAATCAGTTCCCCCGCCGTTTCGATCAACAGCAGATGCGTTTCCTCGTAATTCCTGTTGCGATGTTTAGGTACAGCCCCGTCCCGTGTCGTCATCTCGATCCTAGCCAATTCAGGGTCAGGAAGGCTGGTTGCAACCCGCGCTTCGCATTCACTCCTGCAGTAAACGGGCTAACATACGATTGTCGATACATTTTGGATCTCTTATCGCAGGTATTTATGCAGATTGTACGGTCAATCCGCTTCGGCACGGCAAAACGCAATGCCAATCGCGCGAACGAACCCCGCTTAGCTCAAATTCCCCGGCCCGAAAGCCAACGGTAGCAGCCGCGACAGCCGCACGCTCCGCGGTTCAACCTCATCGGTGCAATGGACCAACGGATCGGTCCCGCCCAATTGGGCAAGTTCCCACAGCACTTGCCGGCAGCGTCCGCAGGGACTGAGCATCGGGCCGGCGCCGCTCACGACCGCCACCGCCAGCAATCCGCCGCGCACGCCTGCGGAAATGGCTTTGGCCACCGCATTGGTTTCGGCGCAGAGCGACAGGCCGTAGCTGGCATTTTCGACATTGGCCGCAGTCACGATGCTGCCGTCCGCAAAACCCAGCGCCGCGCCGACGCGCAACCGCGAATAGGGCGCATAGGCCAGCAACGCGGCGGCGCGGGCGGCGGCGATCAATTCTTCCCGTTCCGGTTCCCGCGGGATGGCACTCACGGCTGCACCACCACCCAGCGCAGCGGCTTGTCCTGGGCGGTGGTGTCCAGCGCGCCGTTCGCGGTCCACACCGCCCATGGCCGGCCGGCGTATCCGGGCTGGAAACGGTCGCCCAGCAGCCACAGATTGCGGTCTATCGCATGAGCGAGATGGTAGCGGCTTTCAAACGCCGGACTGATCTTCAGCAGCGATGCCTTGCCGGTATGCGTCTCGATCTCATTGATAAAGGTCATCAACTCGCTTTCGACGGTCGCGTCGCTGACCCGCACCGGGCAATCATCGGTCAATTGCGCCAGTTCCACCGCGGGTGGCAGCATTTTTGCGTCGCGCGGCACCACCGTGACGAAATTGGCGGCCTGCCGGTCGGCTGGCTGGCAGGGGTCGTAGCGGTGCACCGCCCCGACCTGCAGCCCGGCGGCGCGGGCTTCTGCCAGGTTGCGGCTGAAGCTGCGATCGCGCGCAAAGGCACCCGCGCTGGCGTCGATATATGCGAAATTGGCACCAATCGCCTTCAGCGCGCGCCAATCGATCCCGTTATCACTCCCCGCGTCGTTACCAGCGTCGTCGAGGCCGATCTCGACCCCCTGCATGGCAAAGATCGCGCGCGGCGGCTGCCAGTGGCGCACATGCCACCAGCCTGCCGCGCCACCGATGATTGCCGGCAGCAGCAGCGCCCCGCCAACGCGCAGCCACCAGCGCGAGTGTTTTTTTGGTGCCTGCCGCATTCCGTTAGAGCATGAGGCGACAAGATAGCATCGCCTCATGCTCCCGAATATTTGTTTTCGCGTGATTTAAGAACAAAAACCGGTACCCACTTTTTGTCATAACGCTCTAGCCCCGGATGTGCAGAACGCAGATCAGCGTGAACAAGCGCCGCGCGGTCACAAAATCGGTTTCCACCTTGCCGTCCAGCCGTTCGAGCAGCATTTCGGCCGCCTCGTTATGGATCCCGCGCCGCGCCATGTCGATGGTCTCGATCTCCTGCGCGGTCGCCTTGCGGATCGCCTGGAAATAAGAATCGCAAATCGCGAAATAGTCGCGCACCGGGCGGCGAAAGCGGCCCAGCCCCAGGATCAGCGTCTCCAGCGGCTGCTGTGCTTCATCGGCGATGTCCATCACCAGCCGCCCGTCGCTGACCGCCAGCCGCAGCCGGTACGGCCCCAGATGGCCGGCCGCCACCGTGCGCAGCGGGCGAAACCGGTTCTCCTCGATCAGGTCGAAGATGGCGATGCGCCGTTCCTGCTCGATGTCGGCGCTGCGCCACAGAATCGTCGCCTCGTCGAGTTCGATATGCGAGATTCTGGGATCGGCCATTATCGCGCCCTATTCGCAAATGCGGAACGCGCGGGCAAGCGCGGGATTTCCATCCCCGATATCCACAGGGCAAGAGCGACGCGGTGCCATTGCCACCCGGTCGGCAGCGAGGCATGGTCCGCCACCCATGCCAAACGAAGCCCTGCTCCTGCGCCCCGATGACGCCGTCCCGGCCCGCGCCCTGCCCGCCAATGTCGAGGCCGAGGCGGCATTTCTCGGTGCGCTGCTGATCGATAACCGCGTCAGCGAGGAACTGGGCGTGCCGCTGGCCGACAGCCATTTCTTCGAGCCGGTCCATGCCCGCATCTTCCTGCGCATCATGCAATTGCTGGACCGCAAGGCGGTGGTCACCGCCGTCACGCTGAAGCCCTATTTCGAAGCCGATGAGGCGCTGAAGGAGCTGGGCGGAACCACCTATCTCGCCCGGCTGACCGCTGACGGCAAGGGGCTGCTGGCGCCCAGGGCGCTGGCCGAGCAGATTTACGAGCTGGCGCTGCTGCGCGAACTGGTTGCGGTCGGGCGCGAACTGGTCACCAAGGCGCTCGACACCAGCGAACTGGTCGCCCCGCTCGAACAGATCGAAGCCGCCGAGGCCGCATTGTATGCCGTCGCCGATGGGGCATCGGGGATGAACGAAGCGCAGGCGTTCAGCGCCGCGACCCGCACCGCGATCACCGCCATCGAAAAGGCGCTGAATTCGGGCGGGCACATTTCGGGCAAGACCACCGGCCTGCAAAGCCTCAACGAAAAGATCGGCGGGCTGCACGATTCCGACCTGATCATCGTGGCCGGCCGGCCGGGCATGGGCAAGACCGCGCTGGCCACCAACATCGCCTTCAACGCCGCCAACCGCCTGTTGACCGACATGCAGATCGGCATCGCGCCAGAGGCTTCGGTCGGCGCGGCCACTGCCTTTTTCAGCCTGGAAATGAGCGCCGACCAGTTGGCCACCCGTATCCTGGCCGAACAATCGGGGATCAGCAGCGAAGCCTTGCGCATGGGCAAGATCAGCCGCGACGATTTCCAGTCGCTGTCCTTTGCCAGCCAGCGGCTCGCAGATTTGCAACTCTACATCGACGACACCCCGGCGCTGAGCATCGCCGCCCTGCGCGCCCGCGCGCGGCGGCTGAAACGGCGGCACAATATCGGGTTGATCGTGGTCGACTATCTCCAGCTGCTGCAAGGCACGGGCCGCGCCAACGACAATCGCGTCAACGAGATTTCGGAAATCAGCCGGGGCCTCAAAACCCTGGCTAAGGAATTGTCGGTGCCGGTGATCGCGCTGTCGCAATTGTCGCGCGCGGTCGAACAGCGCGAGGACAAACGCCCGATGCTGTCGGACCTGCGCGAATCGGGCTCGATCGAACAGGACGCCGACATGGTGATGTTCGTGTTCCGCGAAGATTACTATGTCGCCTCGCGCGAGCCCAAGCAGCCCCAGCAAAACGACGATGCCAAGGTCCACGACGATCACGCCAAATGGCAGGCGCAGATGGAGGGAGTCTACGGCACCGCCGAACTGATCGTCGCCAAGCAGCGCCACGGCTCGACCGGCAAGGTCCGCCTGCGCTTCGAGCCGCGCATCACCCGTTTTTCGGACCTGGCCGACGACCAGTTGGCGGGGGATCGTTACGGCTGATCTATTGAAGAAAGTTGAGCTGCGAGGGGCAAACCCACAGGCGCCAACGATAATTTCGCAAAGCCCATAGCCCTCTCCCCTTCAGGGGAGAGGGCTGGGAGAGGAAAATGCACGCGAGAGCGCCGTAAATTTCTGGCACGACAAGGCGGGGCAACCGCGGAATTATTCAAGTTATTGACGATCTTTCGATGCGTCAATTAGGGGTTTTGCACGCGTCACCGTCGAACCGTCACCGTCGAACCGTGTCACCGTCGAACGAACGTCTTGCGCCATCAATCTCGGTGGCATGTCGTTCCACCCAACCGTCAAGTGCACTAACGAGCTCACTCAACGAAACCCCAAGCTCATTAAGCGAATATTCGACTCTCGGCGGAACCTCCGCGTAGGAATGCCGGCGTACCAATCCATGGCGCTCCAGCAGACGCAGGGTCTGGATTAGCATCTTTTCCGAGATGCCGCCGACCCTTCGGCGCAACTCGGAGGTGCGCGCAGGGCCCTCGATCAAGGCGTGGATGAGCAGCAGCGCCCACTTCCCAGCCAACACATCCAGGATCGCGCGCGCGGGACAATTCGCGCTGAAAACGTCGCTGGATACGTGTGCGTTGTCAGCGGTCACCGATCGTCTCATCCAAAACTAACCAGAAGGTACGTACTTGTTCTCTGGTAAGAGATGCAGCAGGTTAAGTCTAACGGAAATCTGGAAGGTCTCACATGAAACTGCTCGCCATCAATACCAGCCTCGACGCCGATACATCCGCAACGCGCGGGATGGTCGCCGCCTATATTGCGCGGCTGACTTCAGGGAACGCGGATGCCATCGTCGTGGAGCGTGATCTCGTGGCCGAACCGATTCCGCATCTCGTTCCCGAACTGGTTCCAGTTCAGCTTGGCATGACCGACGGCGGTGGCACGCCCGCGGCAGCACTTGCCGACAAGCTGATCGAGGAACTGGAAGCCGCGGACGTCGTCGTTCTCGGGCTGCCGATGTATAACTTCACCGTCCCGTCGAGCTTCAAAGCTTGGCTGGATCATGTCGTTCGCGCCGGCCGGACGTTCACCTATGAGGGCGGCGCGCCCAAGGGCCTCTTGCCTGGGGGCAAGAAGGCGGTGGCGTTCATTGCGAGCGGCGGCGTCTACACCAGCGGGCCGGCGCAGCCGCTCGATTTTACCGAGCCTTATCTGCGCGCGATCTTGGGCTTCATCGGGCTGACCGACGTGACAGTCGTGCGCGCCGAGGGGCAGGCGGTGCCCGATGCGCGCGAGCCGGCAAGACAACACGCGCTGATAGAAGCCGAGGCGGTCGCCGCGTAGCATCCGTATGGGCGGCTTGTTCCGTCAATCGAGGAGACGAAGGGTGGCTGCCGATGCCTGGCCGACCCTGTTCATCCTCACGGCGGCGGCCCGTGCTTCTTCAAGGCCTATCTTCGCGCAGTTCTAGAGTCTATCGTTTTTACCGATGTGGCCTTTGCCTGGGCAGAATCGCAGGCAGTGCCGAATGACTCACCGAAAGCCCGCGCGATTGCGATCGACCAGATAGTCGCCTGGCAAGTGCCTGGTATAGAGGGAGACTACATTTGCCCATCGTAAACATTCTCATGACAACCGGTGCGACGGTCGAGCAGAAGCGCACCTTGGTTCGTGAAGTCACCGACACGCTCGTACGAGTGCTCGGGAAAAAACCGGAATACACTCACGTCGTCATTTCGGAGATCCTTGACGAAAATTGGGGCTTCGCCGGGGAACTGACCGACGAATGGCGGGCACGAGGGGAGGTCAAGTAGATGCCAAGAATCCTGAATTACGAGCCAGGAAGAGTGTCACCTTAATGCCCAGCGTAGCTTCAGCATCCTGCGTATCGGCAGGTCCAGAAATCGTGTGCACACCCAAGCAACCCCCAGGGCAACCGTAAGATAGGGCATTGCCACCGCCCACATCGGCAGGCCCGTTTTGCGCGCGACAAACTGGAATGCATGGACCACGGGCAAATGTACGGCGTAAAGCGCATACGATATTTCACCCAGCATCGCCGCTGCTGGAACCGCTATCTGCGATGGCTCGATCCGGCTGCACGCGAACAGCAAAATCGGTGAAACGACGAAAACGGCGAGTACGTCCAGAGCGAAACGCGCCGGACCAGGATCGCATTTCATTACCGCCCAGAGCGCCGCGAAACACAGCAAGGCGAGCACGCTGTTGCGTCGATCATAACCTGGATCGAAGTGGGCAATGATCAAACCGACAGTGAATGAGAAGACGGTCCGCAGAATCGCTGTTGGCGTTGCCTGCCATTGATCGCCGCCGTCAAAACTTCCAAGCGCATGACCCGCTAGCAGCAAGCCCACCCCCGCCACGATCATAAGCGCGATGAGTGCACGCGCTCGTAGCCGCACGAGCACCACAGCAAGCAGAAAATTGGCCAATACTTCGTAAAACAGCGACCAAGAGGGAGAGTTGATAGGGTATAGCGTTCCATTGAATGGCGACGGCAGCATTGCCAGATTAAGTCCAAGGCTGCTGACGAATATTGCCCAGCCCATGTTACCCTCGGAATGGCGCAAAATGCCCTGCACTGCGAAAGCCGCGCCGACGATCATACCTAGAGCGAATATGGGATAAAGCCGGATAATTCGAAGCCGCATGAATGCGGCGATGCCAAGGTCTTCCTCAAATCGCGCGGCATACGACTTCTGGAGGACAAAACCTGACAGTCCGAAAAAAAAGTCGACCGCCAAATAGCCCCCCGGCATGATTGAGGGATCGAAATGAAAAAGCGCGACGCCGATTGCAGCGAGCCCGCGCAACCCGTCCAAGGCAACGAAGCGACCCTGCGGGAGGGCGACGCGGGGTACAACGGCAATCCCCCGTACTTCGGGCGAGCCGTCCTTGACTGTTTTGGCGGACCGCAGGACAGTTCGTTCTTCCATGGCGACTCCTTGTTTCGGCGCGTTGGAATTACAAATTACATTAGCACTTACTTGACCCGAAACTCACCCCAAAATCTCGCCCCAGCAATACCGCCATAAACGCCCACCCCATTGTCCTCCGCTCGCTATTCCACAAAACCCCTTTTCCCCACAACTCTGCAAACTCGACAAACCCGATTTCAGGCCCCAGCAGCAAAACGCGCTTATCTGACTGGCAGCCCGCAAGGCGGGATTTGTCGCTTGACCGCCGGACATCACGAACACATGCAATCCGGCGCAAGCTGGCGGACGTGATCAAGCCAATCAGGTGAAACAAATGCAGAAAACCGCGTCTTTTCTGCTGTATCCCGCCATCCTGCTGCTGGCCGGTTGCTCCATCGCCCCTTCCGCCGCACCCGCGCCGCCCGACCCGGCCAAGGCCATTGCCCGCTCGCTCGCCATTATCCGCGACGCCACCCCCCGGCACTCGCGCGTCTTGAAAATTGTGTTTTATGGCCAGTCGATCAGCACGCCGAAATGGACCGATCAGGCGATGGCGACGTTGCGGGCCAGATATCCCGATGTCGCCTTCGATTATCGCAATCTCGCGCTGGGCGGCTGGTCGGCGAAATTTCTTTCCCGTGCCGCTGCGCGCGATGTCGCTGATGCCTATCCCGATCTCATCGTCTTTCACGTCTATGGCGATCACCACGCCTACGAGCATATCATGCAGATCATCCGCTCGCAGACCGCGGCCGACGTGATCGTACAGACCGATCACGTGACCGGGCCGGTCGAGCCGGTCTGCGACGCCGGGTTTCATTTGCACTGGTCGCCGCCACCGGGCTGCGAGGGGCATTTCCGGTTCCGGCAGCACGACTGGAGCGTCTTCATGTCGAGCGTGTGGATTCCGACCATGGCGCACAAATACGATCTGGCCATGGAACCGCGTCGGCAGGAATGGCAGGCCTATCTCCAGGCCCGTCACCTCGACCCGATGGTGCTGATCCACGATATTCCCCACCCCAATGCGCAGGGCTGGACGGTAATGGCCAGCCTGTTCACCGCCTGGTTCGAGAAACTGGAGGATCGCGCCGCCAACGTCGTTCCCCGCGATCCGGATCGGGCCAGAAGTCTCGCCCCGCCCAGGCCGGGGGTGCCGATCCGTTACGAGTTCGACGGCAATCGCATCGAATTGCTGGCGGCCGGCCCGACCGACGGCCAGCTCGACGTGAAGATCGACGGCGAGGCGCCGGAAGACCTCGACGGATGCTGGCAGAACGAACGTGCTTCGCGCCTGCCCAATGTTCCCGACTGGCCAGCGCTCAAACAGGTCACGGTCAACCCGGCGTTTCACCACGCCGACCGCTGGACGATCCGCCTCGGCCATTTCAACGCCGCGCAGGACCAGTTCGATTTCACCGTGACCGATACCCGCAGCGGTGCGGAAGGAAGCGGTACCGCCGGTCGCGCCTTTACCTCCGGCGATGGCCGGCTGACGATCGATCCGCAGGACTGGAATATCGCCTATGCCCGGCAAGTGGCCGCTAAGGGCCTGTCCGAAGGGGCCAGCTTCACCGTGGAACGCCGGTTCGTCTGCGGCGATCAGGCGCCCGTGCCGCTGCCCGGTGGCGGGGTTGAACAGCGCCATGTCATCGCCACGGGGCTCGCCAACCGGCATCATGTCGTGGAACTGAAGCTGAAACAGGGTGCACCGGCAATTTCGGAAGTCAGGGCGTATCGCCCGCCTCTGAACGATCCGGGTTGATTCTGACCCCGCAAACTTGACTTTGACGCCCCCCCGCCGTAGAGGCTCGCCTTTCCTGCCCATTCAATTGCGTGGAGTGCCCTATGGCGCGCGTTACCGTCGAAGATTGCGTCGACAAGGTCCCCAACCGTTTCGACCTGGTCCTGCTCGCTGCGCAGCGTGCGCGCGAAATCTCGGGCGGAGCAGAGCTGACCATCGATCGCGATCGCGACAAAAACCCGGTCGTCGCGCTGCGCGAGATCGCGGACGAAACCGTGCGCCCCGTGCAACTGCGCGAATCGCTGGTCACCTCGTTGCAGCGCGTGCTGCCCGACGATGACGATGCCGTCGATGAAATCGGCTCGCTCAGCCAGCAAGCCGAAGCACTGCGGATCACCGCCGCCGCGCCGGTGCGCAATGCCTCGCTGGGCGGCGATTACGACGGCTGATGCGGTGGGCTGACCGGAGCCACGCGCCGGACGCTTGACATTTTCCTGACTAAATCTGCGATGGGCGCTTCAAAAGCAGCCTTGACCATTAAATCTCTATTTATTAAGTAGAGAAAGTCCGGGCCCTGTTGGCTCTGGACCGGCCGGCAGACAGTCCGAGGAACTTCGAGATGAATCAGCAAACGGTGGCGCTGGAACAGCAGCCGCACACCTCGCCATGGATCGCCATTAGCATCGGCGCAATCGCTGTCGTTGCGGCCTTTTTCCTGGCCTGGACGCATGGCGGGCTGGCCTCGGGGGCCAAGGCGACCGGATTCAATCCGCTATACGCGACATCGGGCGTCTTTGTCGGCATACTGGTCGGGCTGACCGGCGTTGGCGGCGGTGCGCTGATGACGCCGCTGCTGGTCCTGCTGTTCGGATTCCATCCGGCCACCGCGGTCGGCACCGATTTGCTCTACGCCTCTGCCACCAAAAGCGTGGGTACGCTGGTTCATGGAGCCAACAAGACGGTCGACTGGCGGATTACCGGACGCCTTGCGCTGGGCAGCATCCCGGCAACCATCCTGACGGTGGCGCTGCTCTATGCGCTGCACCTGAACGGGGAAGCGGCTTCGAAGTTGATCTCGACGACGCTGGGCTTTGCTCTGGTGCTGACCGCGGTGACGCTGCTGTTCCGAAAGCAAATTCATGAATTTGCCGCGAACCGGGCCTTCGAACCGAGCGAGCAGACCACCCGGACCCTGACGATCATGCTGGGTGCGATACTGGGCGCGTTGATCACGCTGTCCTCGGTAGGCGCCGGCGCGATCGGCGTGACCGTGCTGATCTTCCTCTATCCCAGGATGCCGCTGGCCCGCATTGTCGGTTCGGACATTGCCCATGCGGTGCCGCTGACCCTGATCGCGGGAATCGGCCACCTCGCCCTGGGGTCGGTCAATCTGCCGCTGCTGGGTTCCCTGCTGGTCGGCTCGATTCCGGGAATCATTATCGGCAGCCAACTGACCTCGCGCATCCCCGAGCATGTCCTGCGGCCGATCCTGGCCGGGACGCTGGCAATTGTCGGGACCAGGCTGGTGATCTGAGGCAACATCGGCCGAGAGAAACTCCTTGCCGTCGACCATTCACCCTTGGCCGCAAAGGCACTGAAAGGGCGGAAACCCGAGCTCACCTGACAAAATGTGTCGGTTTGGCAACCGGCCGCCGAATATTTGACAATCGGAGGCGCTGCCCAGCCGCGAACCACCAAGACTACCTGTTATAATGGCGCGCCCGACAGGACTCGAACCTGTGACCCCAAGCTTAGAAGGCTCGTGCTCTATCCGGCTGAGCTACGGGCGCGGCGTTGCCTGCCATAACCATCTCTTGCCACTCACGCAAAGGCGGTTACTCATGGGGCATGGATCAGCCTCTTTCCCGTATCGCAGGCAGCGCCGGTGCGCGCCGCCATTTCCGTTATTTCGACTATATGATGGCTGCGTTCGTTACCATCCTGCTGCTTTCGAACCTGATCGGCGCAGCGAAACAGGCGGTGATCACTGTCCCGATAATCGGCACGCTGTCCTACGGGGCCGGCGTGCTGTTCTTTCCGATCAGCTACCTGCTCGGCGACGTTCTGACCGAGGTTTACGGGTATGCCAACGCGCGGCGCTGCATCTGGGCGGGGTTCTTTGCGCTGCTGTTCATGGTGGTGATGTCGCTGGTGGTCGTCCGGGCCAGTCCGGCACCCGGCTGGGCGCTGGCCTCGGATGATTATATCGTGCTCGGTCAGCGCGTCAGGGCGCCGAACCAGGCTGCGTACGAGGCGGTGTTCGGGCAGACCCCGCGGATCGTCCTTGCATCCGTCACCGCATTCTGGGCAGGCGAATTCGTCAACAGCTTCGTACTTGCCAAGATGAAAATATGGACGGGTGGGCGCAGGCTGTGGACCCGCACGGTTGGGTCCACCGTGTTTGGCCAGGCAGTCGATTCGGCCCTGTTCTATCCGCTGGCTTTTCTGGGCGCGGCAGGTTGGACGCTGCATGCGGTGTTACTGCTGTCGTTCACGCAATGGGCGCTCAAAGTCGGATGGGAAGTGCTGTTGACGCCGGTGACCTATGCGGTGGTGGGCTATCTCAAGAATCGCGAAGGCGTGGATGTGTTCGATACCGACACCGAATTTTCCCCGTTCGCAAAGGCAACTTAGGCCTGATTGCGCGGCACTGACCATGGCGCTCGACCGCATTCGCCTGTCTCATTTCCGCAACCACGCCGACAGCGAACTCACCGGTGCCGCGCGCTTCAACCTGCTGGTCGGCGAGAATGGCGCGGGCAAGACCAATGTGCTGGAAGCGATCTCGCTGCTCGCACCCGGACGCGGCCTGCGACGCGCGGCGTTGCCGGACATGGCGATGCATGGCGCCCCTGCCGGCTTTGCCGTCGGCGCAGAGTTGAACGCGGGCGGATCCGGTCTTGCACCTGTGCACGTCGGTACCGGCACGCACCCCGATCGGCCGGGCCGCCGGGTGGTGCAGATCAACGGCGCAGAGAGTTCCGCCACCGCGCTGAGCGAGTGGCTGGGCCTGTTCTGGCTGACCCCGGCCATGGACCGCCTGTTCATGGACAGCCCCGGCGCGCGGCGGCGCTTTCTGGACCGCATGGTGCTGGCGCTGGAACCAGCCCATGCCCGCCATGCCGCCCGCTATGAAACAGCACTGCGCGAACGCGGCCGCCTGTTGTCGCAAGAGGCTGAACCCGACCGCCGCTGGCTTGACGCGATCGAAGCGCAACTGGCCGAGGCCGGCGCCATTGTCGCCGGCGCGCGCATGCGGCTGATCGAGCGGCTGGGCGGGGCGCTGGCTGCCCTGCCCCCCTCACCCTTCGCGCGGCCCGCCCTGGCCTATCAGGCCGGCGGCCCGATCGATGCACCGGCGCTGGCGCAGGCGCTGGCCGACAGTCGGCGCCGCGATCGGGCCGCCCAGCGCACATTGGTGGGCCCGCACCGGGATGAATTGCTGGTCACCCTGGCGGCCAAGCTCCAACCCGCAGCGGAATGCTCGACCGGGGAGCAAAAGGCCATGCTGATTGCGATCACGCTGGCCCATTGCGCTTTGGCAGGAGCGGGCGCCGGGGCGAACGACATTGCGCCGCGTGCCCGCGTGTTGCTGCTTGACGAAGTCGCCGCGCATCTCGATCCCGTGCGCCGCGAAGCCTTGTTCGAACAGCTGCGCGAGGGGCCCGCGCAAATCTGGATTACCGGAACCGAGGCAACACCGTTCGAAGCCATCTTGCGCGAAGCTTCGCTGTGGCGGGTAGCAGATGGCCGGGTGCGGCGTTAACCAAACAAATACCTGAGGTATTTGACATCTGCATCATACCCCGTCCGTACCGAGCTTCAGCTTGGGCGCATATGGCCCCACCACAGCTGCGCCCGCCCCTGCCATTTGCGCCATGTCACCAATGGCGAGCTGATGGTCGCCTGCCCCGCCGCCATGCGCTCCACCAGCACCTCGGGCGGGCATGGCAGCCGGGTCACCGGATCGAGATAGCGCGGATAGAGGATCAGCACCGCCGCGATCAATTCGTCCAGGCTGCGCAGGCGTCGGCGGCGCGGCGGGACCGGGCCGAGGTCGCGGGTCAGGCCCCAACCCGCATAGAACGGCACGCCGTGGGTGGTCACGGCGACCCCCCGGCACAGCGCTTCGAAGCCGGCCAGCGAGCTGATCACATGGAGGCCGTCGATCTCCGCCAGCAGCGTGCTGATCGCGGCGTGGCGCTCGATCCGGTCCGCCAGCACCCGCACTTCGCGGTCGGGTATCGCGCCGCGGCGGTGGCCGGCTTCGACATCGGGGTGCGGCTTGTAGATAATCTCGGCGCCCGGTTCGACGGCGCGGGCGCGGGCCAGCAGGTCGCGATTGGTGCAGCCCGCGCCGCCGAGCAGCACCGCGCGATCGTCTTCGACCTGGCCGGTGACCAGCACGCGGCGGCGCCGGCCAGGGGATGGTATCGGGCAAGCCACCGAGGTGGCATCCTGCCCGTATTTGCTGATCCCAGCGGCCACCAGGCGAGCGCGCAGGCGGCGCGCGGTAGCGATGAGGTCTGGCGCAATGTCGCCATGCTGGAGGATGTTTTCGAGCGTGCTCGGCTGGCTCGGGTCGAAATGTGCGGCCAGCGGATCGATGATCACCGACAGCGGCGGCACGCAGTTGGCGCCCAGCCCGGTGGAGCGGATCATGCCGTCCTCGATCTCGCCCACCGCGATCCCGCGCGCCGCCAGGTCATCGAGCAGCGCGGGCGCCGTGCGGGTTTTCCAGGCCAGCGTGCGGGCGCTTGCCGACAGCGCCGCGGCCTGGCGCGGGCCCGCGTGGCGCACCGGCCCGCTGCCATCCCACAGCAGCGCATCCATCGTCACCCGCTTCCACCGCGCCACGCCGAACACCGCCGCGATGTCGCGGTTGGCATCGATCAAGCCGCGCCATTCGGCCAGCCGCGCCACGATGTCGCGGGCGCCGACCTGTTCACCCGAGAACGGATCGCGCCACATCCGCCCGTTCCGCAGCTGCGTCTCGACCACGGTTCGCAGTCCCTCTGCCGAGCCATCCAGCTGCGCAAAGCGGCCCTCGCCCACCACCGCCATGGGCCGCCCCAGCAGCGCTGCGACCAGCGCCAGTTCGCTGTCGGCGCCGGTGCGCACCTGCGCTGCCTGTCCTGCCAGATGCCAGGGATCGCACAGCCGGGCGATGACCGGGACGGGCTCCGTGAGCGCTCTGCTTCGGCCTGCAAAGGGCCCGATGATGACCGACCGCGCCGCGACGCCCTGCGCCGTGGCCACCGCCAGCATGTCCCACGCCTGCGCCTGCGTATCGGGCGCCAGCAGTATGTCGCGGCCAGTTGGAAGTGCGGGCTGCGCGGACCAGAAGGCACCACCGACCCGAGCCGCAGCCAGCGCAGCGATCAGTTCGTCGATATCCTCGCTCACGGCGCCATGGCCGGCAACCGACAGCGGCCCGGCGCGATGTCCGGGAAACGGCGGGATGCGCAGGAAGGCCGGGGCCACCGGCATTCAGTCCTTCACGGCGCGATCGATCGCCTGCATCTGTTGCAGAAAGCCGGCAAGCGCGGCCAGCCGCAGAGCGGAGGGGCCGTCGCAGCGGGCCCGATCAGGATCGGGGTGCGCCTCGACGAACAGCCCGGCCAGCCCCAATGCCATGCCGCTGCGCGCCAGTGCCGCAGCTTGCGCGCCCCGGCCATCGGCGCTGTCCGGTCTGCCGCCGGGTCGTTGCAGCGCGTGGGTGACATCGAATACCACTGGCGCAAAAGCCTTCATCAGGTCCATGCCGAGCATGTCGACCACCAGATTATTATAGCCAAAGCTGCTGCCGCGCTCGCACAGCAGCACGCGACTATTGCCCGCCTCCGCGCATTTGGCGACGATGTGGCGCATTTCGTGGGGCGCCAGGAACTGGGGTTTCTTGACGTTGATCACCGTGCCGGTTGCGGCGATGGCCATGACCAGATCGGTTTGCCGGGCCAGAAAAGCCGGGAGCTGGATAATGTCCGCCACTTCGGCGACCGCCGCCGCCTGATCGGGCTGATGCACGTCGGTCAGGATGGGCACGCCATGACGCGCCTTGACCTCGGCCAGCAGTTCCAGCCCTTTGGCAAGGCCCGGCCCGCGAAAGGAATGGATCGACGAGCGATTGGCCTTGTCAAAGCTGGCCTTGAACACGAACGGGATGCCCAGCGATCGGGTGACGGCGACGAACTGGTCGGCCACTTCGAGCAGCATGTCACGATCCTCGATCACGTTCATCCCGCCGATCAGCACGAACGGGCGATCGTTGGCGAAGGTGATGGTATCGTTCAGGCGGATGGCAAGAGCTGCGGTCATGCCGTCGATCCAGGGCAAATCCTCCCCCCAAGGGGAAGGTGGCTCGCGTAGCGAGACGGAAGGGGTGCGCCGGGCAAAAAATTCATATCGAGGAGATTGTCCCTAAAATGCCCCCCTCTCCCGGCCTTCGCCGGGACAGGCCAGCCCTGCGCACCTCCCCCAAATGGGCAGGATCGCAGTGAACCGGATTGCCGGCACGGTGCCATAGAAGCATTTTCCCGGCGGGGAAAGCGAAGGCCTATTCGATCCCGCGCTGCCTGAGGATAGCCTCGATCGCCGGCGTGTCCTGGGGGTTGTTCAATTCGATGCAATCCCAGCCGACAGGATCGAAACTGACCAATCGAATGGCCCGGTCGGCTTCGAGAAAGCGCAATTGCTCCAGCCCTTCCAGCGCCTCCAGCGGGGAGGGCGGCATCGCGGCGTAGGTGCGCAATGCCTCGGGCCGGTAGGCGTATAGCCCCAGATGGAGCCGTACCGCCTCATGGCCCGCGACCAGCCCGGACGGCACATAGGGGATCACCCGTTTGGAGAAATACAGCGCATGTCCGCGGCCGTTGACCACCACCGTCGTTCCGCCCACCCGGCCCGCTGCGGCATCGCTGACGAGGTGCGCATAAGTGCCGGGCGAACAGCGCAGCCCGGCGGTCGCCATGGCCGCGCCGACGTCGCCGGCCAGCGCTGCCACCAGATCGGTGACGATAAACCCCGGCGTCAACGGCGCATCGCCTTGCAGGTTGACGATGATGTCGAAATCATCCCCCAGCGCCGCCATTGCATCGGCGCAGCGCTCGGTGCCGTTGCGGCAGTCCGGCGAGGTCATCACTACTTGCCCGCCAAAGCCGCGCACCGTGTCGGCAATCCGCCGATGATCGGTGGCAACGAACACCGCCGCGGCGCCCGGCACCGCGCACGCCGCCTCCCAACTGCGCTGGATCAGCGGCTTTGCCAACCCGCTCGCCCCCACCAGCGGCGACAGTGGTTTGCCGGGAAAACGCTGGGAAGCAAACCGTGCCGGGATCAGGATGGCAAAGCGAGCCGCGGGTTCGCTGGCGACGCCGAAGCCGCCGGGCGTCAATTAAGCCCGTATTTCAGCAAATCGTGGATATGCACGATCCCCACCGGTCGGGCCGGATGCGCATTATCAAGCCGATTTACCACGAAGGCCGCCGTGATCTTGGCGTCGTTCAGGAACATCAGCGCGTCGCTCGCCAGCATGTCCGAGGCAATCGACTTGGGGCCCCGGGTCATTACGTCACCTGCGCAAGCCGAGCCCAGCGCATCGAAATGACGCCTTAGATCGCCATCGGTGACCACCCCGATCAACTCGCCACGCTCTCCCACGACGCCCGCCATTCCGAAACGGCAGCGGGTGATGATTGATATGACATCGGGCATGCCGGTGTGTTCGAACACCAGCGGGATCTGTTCCCCGACATGCATCAGCTCGAAAATCGGGGTCAGCCGCATCCCGATCGCGCCCGCCGGATGCAGCGCACGCAGGCGGGTTTTGGAAATACCACGCGCGTCCATCACGGCGAGCGCCATGGCATCACCCAGCGCGAGTTGCAGCGTGGTGGAGGTGGTGGGCGCGATATTGGCGGCGCAAGCCTCCCGAATGGTGGGCAGGCAGATCGCGACATCGGCGAAATCCATCACCAGCGAGGCGCGGTGCGACGCGACGCCGATGATCTTGATCTCCATCTTGCGGGCATAATCCAGCACCGAGCGCAGTTCGGTCGTATTGCCCGAATTCGACAACACCAGCAACACATCCCCGGCCATCAGCATGCCGAGATCGCCGTGCCCGGCTTCGGCCGGGTGAATGAACATGGCCGGCGTGCCGGTCGCGGACAGGGTTGCCGCCAGCTTGCGGCCGATGTGGCCCGACTTGCCCATGCCGGTTACGACGATCCGCCGGCTGGCCTCCAGAATGATGCGGCAAGCCCCGACAAAATCGCCATCGAGCGTTTCTTCCAGGCGGTGCAGGGCTTCCGCCTCGACCCGGATGACTTCCCGCCCCCGCTCGAGCAGAACATCATCATCCATCCGGTCGGAAATCTTAAACAGCAAGCTCACCTTGGCACCACCCTGAACGGCGTTGAGAGAATGCATTCATACAACGCCAGCCTGAACATATGGTTGCCCAGACCGCGCCACTTTCGATGCATTTCACTTTTATCTTTTACCAACAGGCCAGGCCCGATGCCCAAGTGAGCAACATGAACGATGTTTTTTGCCAAGCGCCATGCTGCCGGGCGTGCAGAATTCGGGGCCACCCGCTACTTACAGACCCGGCAAAATATTTTGGCATATCGCTCACCTATGTGGAATATTGATTATCAGGCCTGGAAATAAATCGTTGTTACAGGTCAGGCTGGGCGAGTAGGTTTAGCGTATTCCCCGAAAATTCGATCTGTCCCAAACTGGACGCAACCCCGCACTCACCGGCTGCCAGCACTGTTTCGCCCACGCGGACCTGCCCGGCCAATGGCACCACCAGCAGGGCGCGATTGCCATAGGCGCGCGCAACTTCCAACGGTGGCGGGCCATCGACACGATCGAGTCGGAACAGCGGCCCCCGAACCAGTTCCGCCGGGCCCCGGTCCGACAATTGGCAATGCAGCGCGGACCCATAAGGCTCACCGCGGGCCACGGCGATGGCCTGGTCGAGATGAAGCTCGCGCGGGCGGCCATAATCATAAAGCCGATAGGTGATATCGCTATTCTGCTGGACCTCGATCAGGCTGACCCCGGCACCGATGGCATGGACGGTGTTGGCCGGGATGATGAAGAAATCGCCCGGAGCGACCGGGTACCAGCGCATCAAACCCTCGATGCTGCCGTCGAGCGCGGCTAACCGCAATGCGTTGCCCCCGATGTCCTGGCGAAAGCCGACACCGATCGTCGCCCCCGGCTCGGCGGCGATGATCAGCCAGCATTCTTCCTTGCCTTGCCTGCCCAATCCGGCTGCCGCGGTCTGAGCATCGCTGGGGTGGACCTGGACCGACAATTTCTCGCTGGTGAAGATATATTTGACCAGCAATTGCGGCAGTTCGGGCGGCGGCTCGAACCAGATTTCGCCGATCCGCCGGCCGGCCGGCGTGGCGAAGGGCGCCGGCAGCCTGTCGCGGCCCCACGGCTTTTCCACCATGCGGACCGGCAATTTGCCGCTCATTGGTTCGCCGCTCCCGACAGCTTGCCGACCTTCTGCGTGCCATCGGCGCTGGTTACCAGCACCTCGTCGCCGTTGACGACGACGATCAAATTTTCCAGGCCGATGACCGACACGCGCGGGCCGTCGCTCTCGACCAGGACATTGCGGCAATCGACCAGCTCGACCCGGCCGATCGTCGCGTTGCTGGCATCATCCTTGGCGCGGGCGGCATGCAATGCCTGCCAGTTGCCGATGTCGGACCAGGCCATCGCAACGGGCACCATGGCAGCCCGCTCCGTGTTTTCCATCACCGCATAGTCCACTGATTCGCCGGCGATTTCGGCAAAGGCGGCAGCATCGGGATGGAAGCAGCGGCCGTCGCTGTGGCCCAGTTCGACCGACCGGCGCACCGCCGCGGCGATCGCCGGACGATGCTGGTCCAGTTCGGCCATGAAGTCGCCGGCCCGAAATGCAAAAATACCGCCATTCCAGCTGTAGCCGCCGTCGCTCAGAAAGGCCTCGGCCCGCGTGCGGTCGGGCTTTTCGACGAACTCGGCCACCTTGAAGCCATGTTCGCCCAGTTCTTCCCCGCTGCGAATATAGCCATATCCGGTCTCGGGCGCGGTCGCTTCGATACCGAAGGCGACCAGCCAGCCCTCGCTCGCCAGCTTCGCCGCCGCGCGCGCCGCCGCCACGAACGCCGGTGCGTCGCCGATATGATGATCGCTGGGGCAAACCAGCATGATCGCATCGGCAGGCAGCGACGCAGCCGCCAGGGCAATGGCAGCAGCGGTGTTTTTCGCCGCCGGCTCGACAATGATCCGAGCATCCATGGGCCCGGCAAGTTGGGCTTCGACATGCCGCAGATGTGCGGCACCGGTCACGATCAGCGGCGGCGTGAAATGCTCGGGATCGCTGGCGCGCAGCAAGGCTTGTTCGAACAGCGTCTCGGCGTCGCTGACTAGCGGCAGGAAAGGCTTGGGCTTCACCGCACGGCTGCGCGGCCACAGCCGCGTCCCGCTACCGCCGCACAGAATTACAGGGGTGATCGTATGGTGCATGAACTGCTTTCATCTCCTGATGGGCCCGCGCCACGGATGTACGATGGAATGCCGGTCGCCCTGGATCATGGCGATGCCCTTCAAACCCGCGCGGCCAGGGCAAGTTCCTGTTCGGGCGGGTTCGGGCGTTCGGCCAACAGGTGGCGAAGATAGCGCGCGTAGTCGCTTTTGCCGAGCCGCGCGATGCTACGCTCCAGCACATCGTCGGTGATGAACCCCATGCGCCAGGCGATCTCCTCGGGGCAGGCGATCTTCATGCCTTGCCGCTTTTCGAGCGTCGCCACGAAATGTGCAGCTTCCAGCAGGCTATCGGGCGTGCCGGTGTCCAGCCACGCATTGCCGCGCCCCATCATTTCCACCTGCAACCGCCCGGCCTCGAGATAGACGCGGTTGACGTCGGTGATCTCCAGCTCGCCACGCGGCGAGGGGGCGATGTTGGCGGAGATGTTCA
>CAXTOS010000031.1:0-23188 GCA_964245935.1 uncultured Novosphingobium sp. | reverse complement strand
CGGCGACGATAATCAGGATGGCATCGGCACCGATGGCGCGCGCTTCGGCCACTTGCCAGGGGTCGATCATAAAATCCTTGCGCAGCACCGGCAGATCGCAGACGGCTCTGGCGGCGATCAGATAATCCTCGTGGCCCTGGAAATACGGCGCATCGGTCAGCACCGACAGGCAGGCAGCGCCGCTCGATGCATAGGCGCGGGCATGGTCAGCAGGATTGAAATCGTGACGGATCAATCCTTTGGATGGAGATGCTTTCTTGATTTCCGCGATCAGCGCAAATCCGTTCGCGGCCCTGGCAGCCAGCGCACGCCGAAATCCGCGCGGCGCCGATTGTGCCGTGGCGCGGGTGTCCAACGCGCCGAGCGACGCCTGCATCTTGCGCGCCGCCACTTCCTGGCGCTTGGTGGCGCAAATTTCGGTAAGCTTGTCGGCCATGCGGGCGCTTTAACGACGAGCAGGTGCGACAGTAAAGGGGGACGCCGCAATAGCTCTTGCAAAACCTTATTTTACCGTCGCGATCCAGCAATCAAGCAGCGCCTTGGCCAACCCCTTGTGGATCGCTTCCGCTGCTTCCTCGACGCCGTGGCGCCAGTCGGGAACTTCGCCCGCCACGATCAGCGCAGCGGCCGCGTTCAGCAGTACCGCGTCGCGATAGGCGCCGACTTCGCCCATCAGCAGGCTGCGCAAGGCAGCTGCATTGAATGCGGCATCGCCGCCGCGCAATGCGGCAAGCGGGTAGGTTGGCAGGCCGGCGTCGTCGGGGGTGACGGTGGTGGCGGGCAGGGCAAAGCCGATGGTGGCGATGGTGCTGGGCCCGCTGATCGACAATTCGTCGAGGCCCTCGTTGCCGGAGACGATCATCGCGCGCGCCACGCCGATCAGGCGCATCGCCTCGGCATATAGCGGCACCAGCGCCGGTGTGGCCACGCCGACGAGTTGCCCGGTGACGCCGGCCGGGTTGGCAAGCGGCCCGGTCATGTTGAAGATCGTGCGGCGGCCCAGCGCCTTGCGGATCGGGGCGATGCGGGCGAGCGCGGGATGATGGCTTTGCGCGAACAGAAAGGCGATGCCGAGATCGGGGAGCGTCGCTTCGGCCATGGCACTGGCCCTGCCCAGGTTCAGCCCCAGCGCTTCCAGCGTGTCGGCGCCGCCCGCTTGCGACGAGGCGGCGCGGTTGCCGTGCTTGGCCACGGGCACGCCGCAAGCCGCGACGACCAGCGCGACGGCGGTCGAGACATTGAGGCTGTGCTGGCCATCGCCGCCGGTGCCGCAGACGTCGATGGCGTGGGGCGGGGCCGTGACCGGGATCATGCGCGCACGCATCGCGGCAACCGCGCCGGCAATATCGGCGGCGGTCTCGCCGCGCTCGGCCAGATCGATCAGGGCGTCGGCGATGGCTTCATCGGACATTTCACCGTCCAGCATCCGGCCGAACAGCAGTTCGGCGTCCACCATCATGCCCG
The DNA here is from genome assembly GCA_964245935.1 of uncultured Novosphingobium sp. Classification (GTDB taxonomy): domain Bacteria; phylum Pseudomonadota; class Alphaproteobacteria; order Sphingomonadales; family Sphingomonadaceae; genus Novosphingobium. Next base: position 21,724 of record CAXTOS010000031.1, on the reverse strand, counting down.
AACGGCGGGCGTCAATCCGCAAGCCTTCAGGAAATTGGCCAGCAGATCATGGCCATGTTCGGTGGCGATGCTCTCCGGGTGGAACTGCACGCCGTGGATCGGCAGCGTCCGGTGGGCAAAGCCCATGACGTGACCATCGTCGCTGCGCGCGTTGACCCGCAGGCTGCCGGGAATATCATCGACGATCAGCGAATGATAGCGCGTGGCGGTGAAAGGCGACGGCAGCCCGGCAAACACCCCGCTGCCGTCATGGGCGACCGGCGAGGTCTTGCCATGCATCAAGCCGCCACGCACCACCCTGCCGCCGAAATACTGCCCGATCGCCTGGTGGCCCAGGCAGACGCCAAGCAAGGGTTTGCCCGCATCCGCCGCCGCGCCGACCAGATCGAGGCTGATCCCCGCCTCGGTCGGGGTGCAGGGGCCGGGCGAAATCAGGAACCCTTGCGCGCCCGATGAAATGGCATGTCCGGCGGAAAGCGCGTCGTTGCGCACGACTTCGACTTCGGCGCCCAGTTCCATCAGATAATGGACGAGGTTCCAGGTGAAGCTGTCGTAATTGTCGATGACGAGGATCATGGTGATCCTGCGCCTAGCGTCAGGACGCGGGTTCGGCGAGCAATTTCGCCAGATCGGCTTTCCAGAATTTGGCCCAGGTATGCGTGCCGTGGCCCTTTGTTTCCGGCGTCTGCGGGATCAGCACGAAACGCGCGCGCGGCATCTGCCGCACTTGTTCGGCGGCCAGCCCAAGCTCGGGCGGATTGATGAAATCGTCGCCCGAATTGACCCACAGCACGGGTACCGTGATCCGCGCCAGCAATGCCGCCGGGTTGTAATCGCGCGAGGCATCCAGCTGGTAGATCTGGTCGTTGGCATCGTTGTCGTTGGCGGTGATCCGGGCGAAGGTCTGGCCCAGCGCAGCCTCTGCGGACAGCCGGGTCGGGTATTTCACCTGCAACGCCAGGGGGTTCGCGCCGGCAATGATCGTCAGGTCGGCGGCGGTGCGCAGCCCGGCGGCGGGCGGGGCCGTGTAGTTCCCCGCGTTCCATGCGGGATCGGCCTCGATCGCATCGATCGACATCTTGCGCCACATGCGGTTGCGGCCGCCGATCTCCACCGCGTTGCAGGCAAACGGAGCGAGCCTGCGCGCGAAGCCCGGATACGTCGTCCCCCACACGAAGGCATGCATGCAACCCATCGAGGTGCCCAGGATCAATTCGAGCCGGTTCACCCCCAGCCCCTCGGTCAACAGGCGTTTTTCCGCCACCACCATGTCGGCGTAATCATATTTGGGAAACTTCATCCGCAGGCCGTCGCTGGGTTTGGACGATTGGCCGTGGCCCAGATTGTCGGGGATGATGAGGTAATGACGCGCGATATCGAGCGGCTGGCCGGGACCGAACAATTCGCCGGCGAACATCGGCCCCAGGAATGTCGCGCCGGTGCCGCCGGTGCCGTGCAGGATCATCACCGCGTTGTCGATCGCGCCACCGGCACCGCGATGGGGGGCGCCCAGCGTCCTGACATGCATCCGCACTTGCGCCAGAGCCTCGCCATCGGCGAAGTGGAAATCGTCGAGCAGGATATCGCGTTGCGCGGCCTGCGCTGCCCAATCGACCGGGGCGGCTGCGTTCCGGCCGTGAGCGGCGGGGGCGGCAATCGAGGCCAACACAGCGGTGAGCGAGGCGAGGAGATGGCGCATGCGCACAAGGCTACTCGCCCGGTGCGCGCCGTCAAGCTATTGCCCGAACGCAGCTTCGCCTGCCACCCGCACCGCTTCGCGCGCGGCGGCGAACAGCGCGCCGGCCTTGGCCTCGCACTCGCGCTGCTCGGATTCGGGGTCCGAATCGGCGACGATGCCCGCCCCCGCCTGGACATGCATCACTCCGTCCTTGATGACCGCGGTGCGCAACACGATGCAGCTGTCGACCGAGCCGTCGGGGGAAAAATAGCCGACCCCGCCCGCATAGGCTCCGCGCGTTTCCGGCTCCAGTCGGGCGATGATCTCGCAGGCGTGGACCTTGGGCGCGCCGCTGACCGTGCCCGCCGGAAAACCGGCGAACAGCGCGTCGATCGCGTCGTGGCGAACGGTGTCGAGCCGGCCGGTGACGTTGCTGACGATGTGCATGACATGGCTGTATCGCTCGACGGCATAGCTTTCGGTGACTTGCACCGTGCCCGTGACCGCAACGCGCCCGACATCGTTGCGCCCCAGGTCGAGCAGCATCAGGTGCTCGGCGCGTTCCTTGGGGTCGGCGAGCAGGCTGACCCGATTGGCTTCGTCCTCCTGCGGCGTTTTCCCGCGAGGACGCGTGCCGGCGATCGGCCGGATGGTGACTTCGCCATCGCGCACCCGCACCAGGATTTCCGGCGAAGAGCCGATCAGCGCAAAACCGGGCAGGTCGAGGAAATACAGGAATGGCGAGGGGTTAACCCGGCGCAATGCGCGATACAGCGCCAGCGGGGGCAGGGTGAAGGGGCAGGTAAAGCGCTGCGCCAGCACCACCTGAAAGATATCGCCGGCCTCGATGTAGTCCTTGGCCTTCAGCACCATGGCGCGATAATCCGCGGCCGGCATGGTCCGGGTCAGCTGCGGCGTGCCCGGCACGGGCTGCGGCTCCGCTGCCGGGGCGGGCAGGGCGAGGCGGCGCAGTGCATCGTCGATACGATCCTGCGCCGCGGCGATCTGGTGGTCCGGCGCCGCAGCGCAAGGCCATAGCGGCGCGACCGCGAACAATTCCTCGCCCAGCCGGTCGAACACCAGGATCAGCGTCGGGCGCACGAACAGCATGTCGGGCAAGTCGAGCAAACTGGGTGTCGCGCGAGGAAGCTTTTCGACCAGGCCGATGGTTTCATAGCCGAAATAGCCGACCAGACAGGCCAGCGTCGGCGGCAACGCGGCGGGCACGTCGATGTGGCAAGCCGCCACCAGCGCGCGCAATTCGGTCAGCGCATCGCCGGGCAACCCCGCGAACGCTTCGCGATCATGCTGCCAGTCGCCGTTGATGGTGGCCTGATGGGCGCTGGCGCGGAACACCAGGTCGGGGTCGAGCCCCAGCAGGCTATAGCGCCCGCGCACCTCCCCGCCTTCTACGGATTCGAGCAGGAAATCGCCCCGGCCCGGTTCGATCAGCTTGACGCCCGCGCCGACCGGCGTTTCGGTATCGGCGATCAGCCGGCGCCACACCAGCGTGGCGCGCCCCTGGGCCAGTGCGGTTTCGGCAGCGTCCGCGTTTTCCGCCCGCGCGGCGGTGCGGGCATGTGCCAGGTGGGACGTCAGCACCATGCGCGGTCAGTTGCCGCCGACTGCCTGCGCGGCAACGGATTTGATCGCCGTGGGATTGCGGGTCACGCCCGCTTCGGCACGCATCGCCAGGCCCAGCTCCTCGGTATATTCATTGCCGGTCATCTCGCCCAGTTCGGTGCTGGCTGTCGCCAGCAGCGGATCGGTCGCGGACACCGGGTCTGACTGTACCTTCTGCAACTGCACGACGATCCAGCCCTGGTTACGGCGCGCGGACATCAGCTTGCTGGTGTTCGGCGCCATCGCGAACAGCAGCGAAACCGGCGCCGGTACTTTCTGCCCCATCGCGCCCAATTGCTGGCGGCTGAGCGAAATCGGCGAAGGCGGCGCCAGTTTGACCCCCAGCCCGTTCATCGCGATGGCCAGTGGGGTACCCTTGCGCACTTCTACCAGCAGTTTGCCGGCAGCATCCCGCGCGCGGGCCCAACCCTGCTCCAGCGCCATCGCCGCCGCGACATCGCCCTTGATCCGGGCAAGCGGGGCCGGGGCGGCGGGGGTTATCTGGTCGACATCATAGGCCACGTAGGTCTTGCCCGGGTTCACCTCGGCGAGTTGCGGCTGGTGCGGCTCGGCCATGGTGAAGGCGGTCTTGAACAGCGTCGCCAGTTCCCTGGGCAGGGCGGCATCGGGCGCATTGAAAACATGCCCGTCGGCGGTGACCGGCGGGGTGTTTTGCAGCGGCAGGCCCAGATCCTTGGCAGCGTCGGTCAGCGCATAGCCTTGCCCCAGCCTGTCATCCAGCTTGGCGGTGATGTCGGACAGCGCGGCGCGGTGCTTGTCGGCGGTCAGCCTGGCGGCGATCTCGGCCCTTGCCTGGGCGAGCGAACGCGCCGGCTTGTCGGTGATGGCATCGATGCGCAGCAGATGCCAGCCGAGCGGGCCCTTGACCGGACCGACCAGTGCGCCGCGCCTGCCGGAAAAAGCCGCGCCGGCCACCTCGGCGGAGCTTTGGTCGGCCAGTGCCGATTGCGTCACCGACCCGAGCGGGGCGGCGCTCAGGCCCTTGCCGGCAGCAACCGCTTCCAGTGGTTTTCCTTTGCCCACTTCGTCGGCGATGGCTTGTGCGGCCGCTTGCGTGGGCGCGACCAGCTGGGTGATCAGGCGGCTCTGGGATGCGGCGTATTGCGCCTGGTTGGCCGCGAAATTGGCGGCGATCTCGGCGTCGGTAGGCGCCGCCGCCGACTTGACGACATTGTCGCCGAAAATGACATAGCGCAGCACGCGCGTTTCGGGACGCACGAACATGGCGCGGTGGCCGGCATAAAACGCTGCCAGCGCCGCATCCGACGGGGCCGCCGCGGGTGCGAAAGCGGCAGCGGGCAGCAACGCGATGGCGCCGGTGCGCTGCTCCTTGAGCACCTGGGCATAGCGCATGACCACGCCCGCCGGGATGACCGCGCCATATTGGGCGGGGCGCAGGGCCTGCCGCGCGATCAGGCTCTGGGCGATGCTTTCGCGGACCCCGGCATCGGTCAATTGGCGCTGGGCGAGCATCTGATGATACGTCGCATTGCTGAATTTGCCGTCGAGCCCCTGCAGGCCGGGTATCTTGGCGAGTTCGCTATCCACCAGCCGTTTGCCGGCGACGATCCCGTGCCTGTCGCCGAATACGCCGATTGCATCGCGGTCGATCAGCTGGTTGAGCGACGAATCCACGCCGCCCGCGGCAAGATAGGCCTTCATCGTCAGGGCGGGGTCCTGCTGGCGCGCCCGGTCCAGATCCTGCGTCAGGGCCTTGGCCAGCTCGGACGTGCTGATCCGCTGATTGCCGACCATCGCGGCGCGATCCCCGCCGGCCACGCCGCCAAAGCTGCCGCTGCTGGCCACATCTCCCGCTGCGAACGCCAGCGCGATCAGTCCGACCAGCGCCAGCGTAACGGCAATCCCGAGCGTGGAACTGAAAAAATTGCGGAAAAATTGCAGCATAATCGGATCGCTAGCTCGGATTGCCCCGTTTCGCCTGAAGGGAGCTTCGCGGCGCGCTGTAATCGGCAATGTGACAAGCCGCAAGGATCACCCGTCAAGCCGCATGCCTGCTTCTCCCCTCCCACTTGCGGGAGGGGCCGGGGGGTGGGCTCTTGCTTTCTGTTTCGGTGCGCAAGAAGTGCCCACCCCCGACCCCTCCCACTTGCGGGAGGGGAGAAGAACGCCTTGACGTTCATTCAAATACCGGGGGACGGGCATCGTGATACCAAAACGCAGGCATGCTCCTGTTATGCCAAAACTTTAGCCTGAATCACCCAGCGCGGCTAGAATGCCCTCATGTCCGCGCTCCATCCGCCACCCTCCCACGACGTGCCCATGGGCCTGCGCAAGATCATCCATATCGACATGGACGCGTTTTACGCCAGCGTAGAGCAGCGCGACGATCCGGCGTTGCGCGGGCTGCCGCTGGCGGTGGGCGGATCGCGCGAGCGGGGCGTGGTGGCGGCGGCCAGTTATGAGGCGCGCAAGTTCGGGGTGCGTTCCGCCATGCCGTCGGTCCAGGCGGCGCGGCTGTGCCCCGGCCTGATCTTTCGGCCACCGCGATTTCCGGCCTATCGCGAGGTGTCACACCAAATCCGGGCGATTTTTCACGATTATACCCAGGCAGTCGAGCCGCTGGCGCTGGACGAGGCCTATCTCGATGTCTCGCAGGATTTGAAAGGCATCGGCTCGGCAACGCATATCGCCGAGCTGATCCGCGCCCGCATCCGCGCCGAAACCGGGCTCACTGCCAGTGCCGGGGTATCGTACAACAAGTTCCTCGCCAAGCTGGCCAGCGACCAGAACAAGCCCGACGGCATCTGCATCATCCGGCCGGGCGAGGGGACCGCATTCGTCGCGGCGCTGCCGGTCCGGCGGTTCCACGGGGTCGGCCCGCGCGGCGCCGAAAAGATGGCCAGACTCGGCATCGTGACCGGTGCCGATCTGCGCGAAAAGGACATCGCCTTCCTGCGCGAACATTTCGGGGCGCAGGCGGATTATCTCTACCGGGCGGTGCGCGGCATCGACCTGCGTGCGGTGTCCGCCGATCGTCAGCGCAAATCGCTGGGCGGCGAGCGCACGTTCGATCGCGATATCGCCACCGGCCCGGGGCTGCGCGAGGCGCTGGAGGGGATCATCGAGATCGTCTGGACCCGCATCGAGGCCGCCGGAACGCGGGGCCGCACGGTCACCCTGAAACTGCGCCTGTCCGATTTTTCGCTGCACACCCGCGCGCGCTCGCTGCCGCAGCCGGTGGCCGATCGCGCAGAATTTGCACGCCTCGCGCACGCCATTCTGGACGAGGTCCTGCCGCTGGCCTTGCCGGTGCGGCTGATGGGTCTGACGTTATCGGCGCTGGCGGGGGAGGAACCGGCGCCGGTTGCCGGCGAGGGTGAAGGTGGCGGCCAGTTGGCGTTGTTCTGATACCAATGGGCGGTGATCGATTCTCCTCACCCACCCCCGGCGGGGATCAGGTGAAGCAGGTCACCGGCTGCCGCGCCGCAGCCAGCAGGCGGGCGATGGGCAGATCGCTTTCGCCGCGCGCGGCCGCGTCGAACACCGCGCGCTTTTCCGGCCCGCGCATCACGAACAGCAATTCATCGCTGGCCAGCAGCGCCGGAATGGTCAGTGAAATGCGATCGAACGGGGCCTCGGGCGGCAGCGGGTCGGGGGTCAGGCGGCGAACGGGCAGGGGATCGTCGACGCGCGGATCGGTGTTGGGAAACAGCGAGGCGATGTGCCCGTCGCCGCCCATGCCCAGCCACGCCAGCGCGAAATGCGGCGGCCTCGCGCCTTCGCGCAACGGCACGATTCGCGCCCCTTCGGGTTCGAGCAGGCGGCGGATGCGCCCGACGTTGCTGGCCGGATCATCCTCGGGCACGATGCGGTCATCGCCGGGCCACACCACGATCCGCGCGAATTCCAGCCCGGATCTGGCCAGTTCGCCCAGGATCGGGAACGGGGTCGATCCGCCCGGCAGCGTAATCGCGATATCGCCGCCGGCATTTGCCAGCGCACCGCGCAGCCGGTCGGCCAGCCACACCGCGATGGCGCTGTCGCCGGCACCTTCGATCAGGGTAATGTTCGCCATCGCCGCCGCCGGGCCGGAGCCTTATTTCGAAACCTGGTCGAGAAACCACACGCGCTGTTCGGCCTGGTCGGTCCAGTCGTCCGCCAGCCCTTCGGTGGCATTGTCGCCCGCCTCGGTCGCAGCGGCCTTGGCCTCGCGAATGGCTTGCACCAGCGTGGCATTGTCGGCCTTCAATTCGCGCACCATGGCCATCGCATCCAGATCGGTGTCGTCCTGTCCGGCGATCCGCGATCTGGCGGCAATCGCCCCGATCGAGGTCAGCGTGGCGGCGCCGTTCTTGCGCACCCGCTCGGCCACGATGTCGGTCAGCGCGAAGATTTCGGTCCCGTGCTGGTCGAACAGCAGATGCAGGTCGTGAAAATGGGGGCCGGCGACGTGCCAGTGGAAATTCTTGGTCTTCACATACAGCGCGAAGAGATCGGCCAGCAGCCCGTTCAGGCTGTCGACCAGTGCGGCCTTGCTGTTGTCGCCCATGGCGGATGTTCCTTGCATTACGGTCGAGCGCTTATATCCAGCCGCCGGTAATCGGCCTAGGCCCAATATATGGACTCGCCGGTTTGTTCTGATAGAGCGCGGCCAGCACAAGGCACCGATTGCAGATTCGCAGGCCGTTCACTTGTCGTTCACCTTCCCGGCGGCACTCGCACGACCGGGGTACAGGCTGGTTTTTGAGGATGGCTCGTCCATGATGAATCTCTTTGCGCAGTCCCCGCGCCTGCGCCCCGCTGCCCGTCGCCTTCCCGTCCGATCGGCGCTGATCCTGTCATCGGCGCTGATCCTGCCTGGCACGGCGTGGGCCGATTGCACGCAGACGGGTTCCACGGTTACCTGCACCGGCAGCTCGGCCAGCTACAGCAATCTCGGCACCAGTCTGCAGGTAAATGCCGATGCCACCTCCGTGGTTGTCGCGCCGCTGGTGATCGGGTCCGGTACCGCCGCGGTCCCCACCACGCTGACCGTTGCAACCGGCGGCAACATCCAGGGATCGACGGCTGTCGCCTCGGTCCAGTTCGGCGATAACGCCGCGATCACCAACAACGGGGCGATTAGTTCCAGCAGCGCCACCTCGGGTGCGTCTGCCATCCAGGTGGGGATCAACAGCAAGGTCACCAACAACGGCACGTTGACGGCGGCTGCGGGCACACCGGCGGTAACCTTCATTGCCCCGACAAATATCAGCACGAACGGAACCTTCATCAATCTCGCCACCGCGCCGGCGGCGGTGACGGGCAACATCGTGTTCGGTTATAATGCGGGTACCAATGTCGGCACCTTCAAGAATGCCTTCAATACAACGACCACCAGCACCTCGACCGCGACCTACGGGCTCAATGGCAATGTCACGGGGACTGGCAATCTGACCATCGTCAACAACGGGCAGTGGACGGGGTCATTGGGGGAGACCGCTTTGCCGGGGGGCGTGGGCACGGTGCAATTCACCAATGGGGACGGTGGCGTGAACGGAACCAGCGCCAACTTCAATGGCATTCTTTCTACCGAGGCCACCACGACTGTGGTCAACAATGCTATCGGCAACAATGCAGCCGGGGTCGCCTACGGCATGACGCTGCAGAATGGTTCCCAGATCGGCGCCAGTGCATTGGTGGCCAGCAGTTTCACCAACAATGGCACGCTTTTCGTCGGCAGTACGGCCGCACCGGCGCTGGTGAAGATCTACGGCTCGTTCGTGCAGAACGCCAGCGGCAGCTTGACCGTGGCGATCGTTGCAAACAGCGTCGGCGCCACAACCCAGCCCTATAGCCAGATCGATGCGGTCGGCGGCACCGCCACCATTGCCGGCACGTTGAACGTCAATGTCGTGCAGGGCTCGGTGCTGGTCGGCTCGAAGTATGACGTGATCGTCGCCGATCAGGGTATCACCGGCCATTTCGGCAATGGCACCCCCGGGAATGGCGTGAACGTCACAAACGTCAGCGGCGCCACCTTGCCCTTCATCACCTTTGGCAATGGTGCCATCGTGCCACTGGTGGGCACTCAGCAGGCTTATGAATTCACCGTGTCGCGTGTCGACACTTACTTTAATATTATCAGGAATGCCAGTGCCACACCAAACGAACTGGCGGTAGCGGGCGGCAGCGACGGCACAAAGGGCCTACAGCCACTGGTCGTTACAGCTGACGCTACCGTTGCCGCAGGTGGCGCAGGCACCAACGAAACGGCTCTGATCGGCGCGATCGATCAGTTGTCCATCACCCAGGCGACCGCGCTGTTCGACCAGTTGTCGCCCGCCGGCCTGCTCAGCTATGCCGATGCGCTGCGCGACGAAGCCAACAATTTCGAACGCGCGATCCAGCTGCGCATGCAGGACCAGAACAGCGACCACGCCGAGGATGGCTGGTGGGGCACCGCCAACGGCCAGGTCGACGTGTCGAAGGCGACGAGCGATTCGTCCAAGCAGAAGATGATCGGCTTCAACCTGGGGTACGACCTCAGCGGACCGCATCACGTGTTCGGCGTCGCCGGCACCGTGACCTTCGATTCGCTGCATAACCTGGGCAGCACGCTGAAAGGCCAGAACCGCGATTATGCGATTGCCGGCTATGGCGGCTATGACGCCGGACCGATCCACCTGACCGGCCAGGTGGCGTATAATTTCGGCCATCTGAGCACCACCCGGACGCTGACGCTGGACACGGTCACCGAGACCGCGACGGGCAAAGCCAGCGAGCATCTGTTCAAGGCCACCGGCACCGCCGGCTTCATGCTGCACCTCAGCGACTATACCTTCGAGCCCTTCGCGGGCATCGATTTCATGCGCGGCAAGATCAAGGGCTTTACCGAAACCGGCGATGGCGCCGCCGCGCTGACCGTATTGCCGATCAACGCCGACCGCACCGACCTGCTGGCCGGCCTGTCGTTGACCCGCTCTTCCGGAAAGCTGCGCCCTTATGTGCGCGCAACCTATCGTTCGGAGATCGGCAACAGCGGCACCGATACCGTGTCGGCCTATTTCGACGGCAACACGGCGACCGCCTTTACCGTGGCCGGCGTACCTGCGGCCAAGCATGAGGAAGATATCAATGCCGGCCTGAACTGGGTGTTCGAGGACGCCGGATCGCTGTTTGTCGGCTATCAGGGAACTCTGCGCCGCGGCTTCAACTCGCATGGCATCAATTTGGGCATCCGCCTGGAGTTCTGAACCGCCATCCGGGTAAATCACCGCATGTGACTTGAAATGGTTCCTTGACTGTAATCGCGCTAAGTCGCCATTCTGGCCTGGCTCGCGGGCCGGGCAGCGAAGCCCGCGCGTTGAATGGCACGGGACAGGGCGCATCGGCAATGAACCAACCGCGCGGCGCTGAGCGCGACAGCCTGCTGCTGCTGGCGACCATGCGGCTGGGCGATCAGGCGGAAACGCAGCGGATCAAGGTGCGCAATCTTTCGCCCGGCGGGATGATGGGCGAAGGCCCCGTGCGCACCTCATGCGGCGAACGGCTGGCGATCGATTTGCGCAACGTCGGCTGGATCAGCGGCACCGTGGCCTGGGTCATGGAGAACCGTTTCGGCGTGGTCTTCGATCGCCAGATCGATTGCAAGGCGGTGCGCCAGCCGGTGACCGGCGCTGCCAATGTCCCGGAGCTGTACGTGCCGCGTCCGCCGGCTGCGATCAGCGAACCCGAACCGGGCAATCTGCGCCGGATTTGAAAAGAGGCCCTTGGCAAGCCGCTCGCTCCGTGCTTGAGCACGCGGCATGGTGACCCGGCCCGCATTGCTGTTCGTGTGCCTGGGCAACATCTGCCGCTCGCCACTGGCCGAGGCGGCGTTTCGCGCCGGCGCTGCGCGCGCCGGGCTTGTGGCGCTGGCAGATTCGGCGGGCACCGGCAATTGGCATGTCGGGCACCCGCCCGATGCTCGCGCGCAGGCCGAGGCCGCACGCCATGGCATCGACATCGCCCGCTATCGCGCGCGGCAAGTCACCGCCGCCGACTTTCGCAGCTTTACCCATGTGCTGGCGCTCGATGCCGCCAACCTGGCCGATTTGCGTGCAATCCGCCCGCGCGATGCGACGGCCAGCCTGTCGCTGCTGCTCGACCATGTCCCGGGCATGGCCGGGCAATCGGTGGCCGATCCATATTTCGGTGGGCCGGACGCCTTTGCGCAGACCTGGCGGGAGGTCAGCCTGGCTGCCGAGGCGCTGGTGTCGGCGCTGCGCTGATTCCGGCAATTTCGCCAGATTTGTGCCATTGCGTTCGGCCTCACGAAGAAGTGCCGCCCTTCGACAGGCTCAGGACAAACGGGTTTGGCTGGCGATTCATACCAGGGCTCTGAGATGCTGACGCATCAGCCTTGGAAATTGCTCAAGCGCCGCACGGGCTTAACCACAGTTCTATGAGTCAAGCTCATCGAACTTTGGTATCAGATTAACGGCAACACACTCAGGAGTTCAGGCAATGATCGACACCCCCTTTGTCCCCGTGCAGTACACCTGAATGGCGATGCTTCCCCCCGATCAGCGCAGCAGCTGGAAAGAACTCCTGTGGTTCCTGGTAAAGGCGGTCGGCATGCTGGCCGGAATATTTGCCTTCGGGTTCGTCATTTTCTGGATTCGTCGCGCGACCGTTGCGGGCGGCCATTGAGCGGCTGAGTAGCTGAGCCCCGGTCAGGCCGCCTGTTCCAGCGCCTCGCTGGCTTCCAGCCAATTGGCCTCGGCCTGCTTCACCTGCCCTGCCACTTCGCCGCGTCGCTGGCCCAGCGCGCTCATCGTCAGCTTGGCGTATTCGGGCAGGGCGCTCGCCGGATCGAACATCGCGCGGTCCAGGTCGGACAATTGCGCTTGCAGCCGGGCCAGCGCGGCCTCGGCATCGCCGACTTTTTTCTTCAGCAGCCGCGCGGCCTCGCGCGCGGCGGCCGCGGCTTTCTTGTCCAGCCTGGGGCCTTTGGCGGCGCCTTTGCCGTCTCCCTTGGGCTGGTTGCGGCCCAGCACGAAGTCGATGTAATCCTCCATGCTGCCGGCATATTCGACCGCCGTGCCATTATCGACCAGCACCAGGCGATCCGCCGTCAGTTCGACCATGTGGCGGTCGTGGCTGATCAGGATCACCGCGCCGTCATAGGCATTGAGCGCCTGGACCAGTGCCTCGCGCGCATCGACATCGAGGTGGTTGGTCGGCTCGTCCAGGATCAGCAGGTGCGGCGCGTCGCGCGTCACCAGCGCCAGCGCCAGCCGCGCCCGCTCCCCGCCGGACAGCGTGCCCAGCAGCGCGGTTGCGCGATTGCCCGAAAAGCCGAACCGGCCCAGCTGGCCGCGAATGGCCGCAGGGGTCTTGCCCGGCATGGCGCGGGTCATATGCTCCAGCGGGGTCGCATCGCCGGCCAGTTCCTCCACTTGGTACTGGGTGAAATAACCGATATTGAGCTTGCCGGCCGCGTGAATCTGCCCTTCCATCGCCGGCAATTGCGCCGCCAGCAGCCGCGCCAGCGTGGTCTTGCCATTGCCGTTGCGCCCGAGCAGCGCGATGCGGTCATCGGGATCGATGCGCAGGTTCAGCCGCTGCAGCACCGGCTTTTCGCCATAGCCCACCGCCGCCAGGTCGAGCGTGATCAGCGGCGGGCGCAATTCGCCGGGGCTGGGAAAGTCGAAGCTGAGCGTGGGATCGTCGACCAGCGCCGCGATCGGCTGCATCTTGGCCAGCATCTTGGCGCGCGATTGCGCCTGTTTCGCGGTCGAGGCGCGGGCGCTGTTACGCGAGACATAATCCTGCAACCGCGCGCGCTGGGCGTCTTGCGATGCCTTGGCCGACGCCAGCTGGGCGGCGCGTTCGGCGCGTTGCCGTTCAAAACTGTCATAGCCGCCGGGGTACAGCGTCAGCTTGCCGCCCTGCAGGTGCAGGATATTGTCGACGACATTGTTGAGCAGGTCGCGCTCATGGCTGATCACGATCAGCGTGCCGGGGTAGCCTTTTAGGAAATTTTCCAGCCACAGCGTCGCTTCCAGATCGAGGTGATTCGACGGTTCATCGAGCAGCAGCACGTCGGGTTGCGAAAACAGCAGCGCGGCCAGCGCCACGCGCATTTTCCAGCCGCCGGAAAAGCTGTCGAGCGGCTGGCCCTGCATATCCTCGTCGAAACCCAGCCCGATCAGGATGCGCGCGGCGCGGCTGGGCGCGCTATAGGCATCGATCGCCAGCAGCCGGTCATGCAGGTCGCCCAGCCGGTGCGCATCGACGCAATGCTCCGACTCGGCCATCAGCTCGGCGCGTTCGACATCGGCCGCCAGCACGGTGTCGAACGGGGTCGCGGTGCCATGCGGCGCTTCCTGGGCGATATATCCCAGGCGGGTGCGGCGCGGCATTTCGATTTCGCCGCCGTCGGGGTCGATCTGGCCGATCATCACCTTCATCAGCGTCGACTTGCCAGCGCCATTGCGGCCGATCAGCCCGACCCGGCCACCGGGCGGAACCGTCGCCTGGGCGCGATCGAGAATGGTGCGGCCGCCAAGGCGCACGGTGATGGCATTGATCGTCAGCATGGCTGGGTCGCCTAGCAGCAGTTGCAGCAAATGGCACCGCAGAATTTGAAGCAAACGGCCGAACTGACGAACCTGCACCCCGCCGCTTGCGGGAGGGGTCGGGGGTGGGCGCTGTTACGAGCGCTGAGGCCGGCAGCAAGTGCCCACCCCTGGCCCCTCCCGCAAGCGGGCGGGGAACAAGTACGGCGTGAGCTCTAACAGCCTTCCCGACACCGGAAAACTCCCCTAAAGACGCGGGCATGAGTGAACCGCAGACCGTATCCTTCGGCTATGAAGATGTGCCCGAGGACGCCAAGACCGCCCGCGTGGGCGCGGTATTTTCTAATGTCGCGCGCAAGTACGACGTGATGAACGATGCCATGTCGGGTGGCATGCACCGGCTGTGGAAGGATCGCTTCGTGCGCCGGGTCAAGCCGCGCGATGGCGAGGCTATTCTGGATATGGCGGGCGGCACCGGCGATATCGCCTTCAGGCTGGCCGATGCCGGGGCCAGCGTGACCGTGGCCGACATCAACCAGGACATGCTCGACGTCGGGATCGAGCGGGCGACGAAGCGCGGGCGAGACGGGCTGGTATGGTCGCGCCAGGATGCCGAGGAATTGAGCTTTCCGGACCGGTTCTTCGATGGCTACACCATCGCGTTCGGCATTCGCAATGTCACGCATATCGACCGGGCCCTGGCCGAGGCGCACCGCGTGCTGCGCTATGGCGGGCGGTTTTTCTGCCTGGAGTTTTCGACGACGCAGTGGCCGGGCTTCAAGGAGGCCTATGACCTTTATTCGCATCGGCTGGTGCCGGTGCTGGGGCGGATGATCGCGGGCGATGCCGACAGCTATCGCTATCTGATCGAATCGATCCGCCGGTTTCCGCCGATGGCCGAATTCGAGGGGCTGATCCGTGATGCGGGATTCGTGCGCACCCGGGTGGAACCGCTGCTGGGCGGGCTGGTCGCGATCCATTCGGGCTGGAAAGCGTAATCGCCCGCGTGAGCAACGCTACCACGCATCTGCTTCGCCTGCTGCGCTGGGGGCGCATCCTGGCGCGCCACGGTGCGCTGCGCGCGATCGAGGGTGATGCCAACGTGCCGGTGCCGGTGCGCCGGCTCATGCGCCTGGCGCGTTTCGGCACGATCCAGCCGCGCGAGCCGGATTACGCCAGCGCCTTCCAGGCGATCGGGCCCGCTGCGATCAAGCTGGGGCAGACGCTGGCGACGCGGCCCGATCTGGTCGGCGAGGGGGCGCATGCCAATCTGCTGCTGTTGCAGGACAGCCTGCCGCCGGTGGCTTTCGCGGCGATCCGGCACGAGATCGAAACCAGTTTCGCCCGGCCGCTGACCGATCTGTTTGCCAGCGTCGAAGAAGCTCCGGTGGGGGCCGCCTCCATCGCCCAGGTCCACCGCGCGATCACGCCGGAGGGGCGCCAGGTCGCGATCAAGGTGCTGCGGCCCGGCATTCGCGAGCGCGTGGCGCGCGATATCGCCACCTACGAATGGGCAGCGGCGCATCTGGAGGCGCTGGGCGGCGAGGCGGCCCGGCTGCGCCCGCGCCAGATCATCGCCAATTTCAAACGCTGGACGCTGCGCGAACTCGATCTGCGGCGCGAGGCGGCCTCGGCCTCCGAACTGGCCGAGGCGGTCGGCAGCGTGCCCGGCTATCGCATCCCGGCGATCGACTGGGACCGCACCAACGGCCGGGTGATGACGCTGGAATGGATCGACGGCATCAAGATTTCGGACCGCGCCGCGCTGATCGCCGCCGGCCATGATCTGCCGGGGATCGCCCGGCGGCTGGTGCTCGCGTTCCTGACGCAGGCGATCCACGCCGGCTATTTCCACGCCGACATGCATCAGGGCAATCTGTTCGTCGAGGCGGACGGCACGATCGTGGCCATCGATTTCGGCATCATGGGCCGGATCGACCGGCGCGCCCGCGTCTGGCTCGGCGAAATCCTGCACGGGCTGACGACCGGCAATTACCGCCGCGTCGCCGAGATCCATTTCGAGGCGCAATATGTGCCGGCCTATCATTCGATCGAGGATTTCGCCACCGCGCTGCGCGCCGTGGGCGAACCGATGCGCGGCCGCCCGGTGGCCGAATTGTCGGTGGGCCAGATGCTCGACGGCCTGTTCGCCATCACCCGCGAATTCGACATGCAGACGCAGCCGCATCTGCTGCTGCTGCAAAAGACCATGGTGATGGTCGAGGGGCTGGCGACCGCGCTCGATCCCACCATCAACATGTGGGACACCGCCGCGCCGTTCGTCACGGCCTGGATGCGCGACGAACTGGGTCCGGAGGCGGCGCTGGCCGATAGCCTCCACCGGCTGCGCGATACGGTGCTGGGCCTGCCCGGCCTGCTGCGGCGGATCCAGGACCGGTTCCCCGAAAAGGGCGGCGCACCGGAAGCCCCGCCGTTGCCGCACATCGCGCTGGTCTGGGACCGTAAACCATATCGTAGGGGATGGCTGCGATATGTCGCCGCAGCACTGCTGGGGGGATTGGCGACATGGGCGTGGATGCGATTGGGCCTGCCACACGGTTAGCCGGCGCGGGGGCGGCCGCAGCCATCGACCGCGGCCCCAACCACGGCGCGCCCGCCTGGAACCGCTTTGCCCATTGGCCGCGCGGCCAGGCGCTGATCCTGCTGGGTGTGGTGCCGGTGCTGCTGGTGGAAGCCGCGATCGTGCCGATGACCGTGGGCCGGAACCAGATTGCGACCCCGCCGCCGCTGGCCGCCTTGCTCGGCGAAAACCCGGACGCCGCAAGAGCCCCGCCGCGCGCCCGTGACGACGATCTGGCGCTGTACGATGCAGCCGTCGCCCGCATTGGCCGGGGTGAAAATTACTATGGCTTCATCGTCGGCGAACACCGCCGCGCGCATTACCCGGTGCGCCCGGCGGTCGCGGTACGCTTGCCGACGCTGGCCTATCTCGATGCCTGGGCCGGGCCGGCCGGCCAGATCGCCTTGTCCATCGGCCTGATGCTCGCGGTATTGTGGGCGTGGTGGAAACGACTGGAGGAAGAACCCGGCGGGCAGCGCCATCACGCCATCGCCGTCGCCCTGCTGTTCACCGGCGCGGCGCTGGGGCTGAACCGCAGCTATTTCGTCCTGCACGAGCTATGGGCGGGGATGCTGATCGCGCTGGCCTTCGGCCTGCACCGCCCCGCCCGGGACACCGCAGGCGAGGCCCCGACGCCCGACAGCCAGGATCAGCCAGATCGCGGGAAATGGGTCGCGGCATGGTGTGCTGCCGCAACGGCACTGGCAATCCGCGAACACACGCTGCCGTTCGTCCTGCTGATGGCCGCCTATGCCGGCTGGCGGCACGCGTGGCAGGAAGCCCAGGCATGGGTCGATCTGGTGATCCTGTTCGCCATCGCCCTTGCCCTCCACATCCACGCGATCAACCTCCAGGCGCTCCCCACCGACCCGGTCGGCCCGTCCTGGCTTGCTCTGCGCGGGCTGGGCGGCTGGCTGTCGGACATCACGCTGTCGAGCAATCTGCGCTTCCTGCCGCACTGGGCCGCCGGACCCATGGCGCTGCTGATGATCCTGGGCTGGGCCGGCTGGCGCAGCCACGCCGGCAGCTTCGCCACGCTGCTGTATCTCGGCTACGGCGCCGCCTTCATGATCGCGGGCCGCGACGACAATTTCTACTGGGGCGCAATGATCGCCCCCGCCATGTTCATCGGGCTGGCATTCGTCCCGATGGCGGTGAAGGGGCTGGTGACGGCGGCGTGGTGCGGGCATCGCCAGCCAGCGGCGCAGTAAATGCATCCGGCGTGCCTTACAGCATCTTGCCCATGCGGATCAGCGGCACGATCACGTCCGGGATCGGACGGGTTTCGACATATTCGATCGGTAGATAACCGCAGGCACGATACAGCGGCTCGCCGGCCAGCGTGGCCATCATCTCGGCCCGGCCGAAACCATGCGCCCGCGCCGCCGCCTCGCACGCCGCCAGCACCATCCGGCCGATGCCGCGCCGGACAAAGGCGGGATCGGTGTACATCGCCCGAATTCGCGCGGAATCTTTAGCGGGGTTCAGTATTTGCGGCGCGCGCGCGACGACACTGTCGTCCCCGCCGTACAGCGTCGAGCGATAGCTCCAGCCCCCGCAGCCCGCGATCAGCCCATCCGCTTCCACGATGATATAGGTGCGATCGCGGATCAGCTGGCTATCCAGCCCCATCGTCAGCGCGCTGGCGACCACTTGTTCGGGCGTCAGAAAGCCGGATTGCAACTGGGCAATAGCGCGATCCATCAGCCGCCCCAGCGCCGGTAGATCATCTTCGGTGGCGAGGCGGTGGGAGTATTCGGTCATGGAATGTGCGAGTGCGATCAAGCTCCGGCAAATGCTGCCGCTCTAGGAAAAATGTTGGCCCGCAGGGCTGCGCATTGCAACGCTCTAATACCCCTCCACATCCCCCAGATTCAACCGCGGATCGATCGCTCCATACAGCCGGTTGCGCCCTAGCGGCTTGCGCCCGATCCCGGGTGCCCCGACCAGAATGGCGGCGATGTGGTTATGATAACCCATCTCCTCCAGTTTCTGGCCTTTCGTGCCCAGCACCGCCATCGTGTCGGCGCTCAGCGCATAATGCTCGTAATAGGTAACATCGGGCAGCCATTGCTGGTGTATCCGCGGTGCATCCACCGCCTCCTGCAGCGTCATGTCATAGTCGATAACATTCATGATCACTTGCAGCACTCCGGTCGGAATGTGACTGCCGCCGGGCGTGCCCACCACCATCACCAGCTGGCCACCCTTGGTGACGATGGTCGGCGACATCGAACTGAGCGGACGCTTGCCCGGCGCGATCGCATTGTTGGGGCCCTCCACCAGGCCGAACATGTTGGCAGCGCCGGATTTGGCGGAAAAATCGTCCATCTCGTCATTGAGCAGGATGCCGGTGCCGGGCGGCGTGACATGCGCGCCAAACCAGTCGTTCAGCGTATAGGTCAGCGAGACTGCATTGCCCGCTGCATCCACGATCGAAAAATGCGTCGTGCTGCTGCCCTCATGCGCAGCGCCCGGCGCCGGCAGGCTGGCCGATGGCGTGGCTTTGTCAGGCGTAATCCCGGCGCGCAAGGCACCGGCGTAGGCCTTGTCGGTGAAGTGCGCGACATCCACCGTCACGAAACCGGGGTCGCCCAGATTGAGGTTGCGATCATGATAGGCGCGGCGCAGCGCCTCGATCACATCATGCGTGCCCTGCGCCGAATGAAAGCCCAATGCCCCCATCGGATAGCCTTCGAGGATATTCAGCGTCTCGCACACCACCACCCCGCCCGAACTGGGCGGCGGCGCGGAAATGATGCGATAGCCGCGATAGTCGCAGGTCATCGGCGGCAATTCCCGTGCGCGATATCGCGCAAAGTCGGCCATGGTGAAGATCCCGCCGCCATGCCGGCTGGCCGACACCATGGCCCGCGCCAGATCGCCGCGATAGAATGCGTCCGGGCCGCCCCGGGCAATGGCTTGCAACGATGCGGCAAGGTGCGCCTGCACCAGCCGGTCGCCGGCCTGCCACGGCTGCCCATGGTTCAGGAAGATCGCCGCGCTGGGCGGATCCTTCCGAAAATCCTCGGCGCCGTCGGCCAGCATGTCGGCGTCGCCCTGATCGAGCACGAAGCCATCGCGGGCAAGGCTGACCGCTGGCGCGATCAGCGCTGCCAGCGGGCGCGTGCCATATTTGCCGCGAGCGAGTTCCAGCCCGGCGACCGTGCCCGGAATGCCGGCTGCCAGATAGCCCCGCCGGCTCATCGCGGCGACCGGTTTGCCTTGCGCATCCAGATACATGTTCGCGGTGGCCGCCTGCGGCGCGGTCTCGCGAAAATCGATGAAGGCGGTGCGGCCATCGGCCAGGCGAATAGTCATGAACCCGCCGCCACCCAGATTGCCCGCCTCGGGAAAGGTCACCGCCAGCGCATAAGCCACGGCCACCGCCGCATCGACCGCATTACCGCCCGATTTCAGCACGTCGACCCCCGCTTTGGAGGCGAGGTGATGGGCCGAGACGACCATGGCGTGTTTGGTTGCGACAGGGAGCGGTGAGGCAGCCCGGCATGGTTCGGGGGATAACAGCAGCGCGAGGGCGGCGGCGCATGATTTCACACCGGTCACGGCGTCTCCTGGCGACGGAAAGGGGGAAGCCTCAGCTTCCCCCGACGTTGCTTTTTAAGGTTAGTATCGTTTCTGCGGTTTAGTATTTGACTTTTATGCGAGCGAACCACTGTCCGCCATTGATACCGAACGGGCCACCACTGCGCGGGTAGACTTCCCCGTCCGACAGGCTGCCGGTGACCGGATAGACCGCGTTGGTGGATGTCTGCGCGATCTTGTTCGGGAAGGTATTGAACAGGTTGGTAGCGCCTGCTGTTAAGGTAATTGCCTTATTTATGGTGTAGCTTACGTCAAGATCGGTCGTGAACTTGGAGCCGAACACCTGGCCCGGATAATCCACTGCGTCTTGCCAAGAGCCAAAATAATTTTCCCGCGCGTTGACCGAGAACGGCCCTTTCACCAAATTGGCCGTAAATACCACGCGATGATTGGGCGCCAAGTGCTCGACATCGATGATCTGAGCTTCGCTGATCACATTGTTGTTGAACGCGGTCACCTTGCTGTGATTGTAGTTGTAGGCCAAGGTGAAGTTCAGGGTGCTGCCGTCATTCAGGTGGGTGTGATAGGTGCCGACTACGTCGATACCCTTTGTCAGCGTGTCAAGGCCGTTAGTGAAGAAGTTTACCACGCCGCCAACTCCCACGGCCGCGAGCGCCGGGTTCGTTACAACATCGGAAGCCTGAACATTGAAATTCTCGGTAATGAAGATGCGATGTTTGACCTTGATGCTGTAGGCATCAACCGTCAGGGTCAGCGCCCGAGCCGGCTTGATAATCACACCGACGCCGAAGTTGGTCGATTTTTCAGGCGTCAGCGCCTTGGCGCCAAAAGATTGTGCAATCGGGCTGTCGACGGGATAGGTACCGGTCTGTTCTTGATTGCCGTTGACGAAGTTGGTGGTCAAGATCTGGTCATGCGACTGCCCGGGCGAAGGCGCGTGGAAACCGGTCCCGACGGTACCCCGAATGGATAAAAATTCCGACAGCTTGTAGATCGCGTTGATCTTGCCGACCGTGGCATTGCCGAACGTGTTGTAATGTTCGTAGCGACCGGCGATGCCGACGCTCAGCGCCTTGGTAATGTCGGTTTCCAGATCGATATAGCCGGCGATATCGTTCTGGCTCCACTTGCCCGCGGCCGCCGGGTTGGTACCGCCATAGCCGCTTGCGCCGGGCGATTGACCGGCAGTGCCCGCGTATGTGTAAATGCCGGGGCTGACCATCGTATAGAGCGTTTGCGCGGTATAGGGCCCGGCACCGTAGGATTGCGGATCGCCAGCGGTCTGTTGATAGGTTTCCTTGCGATATTCCGCGCCACCCGACACCGTCAGCGGACTGGCGAAGAACGAGACCGGGACCGGATAGCTGAGATCCAGATTGCCATCGACTTCCTTCTGGATGAGGTTGCCGAACTTGAAGCTGGTCTGCGATTCCGGGCCGTAAGAGGGGCTTAGCGAATTATACATCGACAAGGCGAGCTTGTTGCGGCTCAATGAGCCCGACAGATCATAGCTGAAACCGTTATCGAATCTACCCTTGTAGCCCAGCGTGCCAAAGGCTTCATCGGTCACACCGATGAAGCGCGGGGTGAAGCCGGCGGGATAGATCGAGGTGAAATCGAACGTGCTGCCGTTTTTCACATAGCCGCCGGCACCGCAACTCGTACTGTTCGTCGGGCAGGGAGTCAGGTAAATTGGATTGAACGAGCCGTTCGAGCTAAGGGTATGCGTAACCCCGGCAGAATCTACCG
>CAXTOS010000030.1:0-23430 GCA_964245935.1 uncultured Novosphingobium sp. | reverse complement strand
ATTGCAGCGTGATCGAAGTGCTGGCGAGGCCGGAGCGCGAGGTCATTTCGGTGACCCCGGCGATCGTCCCCAGATGCCGCTCCAGCGGGGCGGCCACCGTGCTGGCCATGGTCGACGGGCTGGCGCCCGGCATGCTCGCCGAAACCTGGATGGTGGGAATATCGACCGCCGGCAACGGCGCCACCGGCAGTTTGAAAAAGGCCACGATCCCCGCCAGCGCGATGCCGATCGTCAGCAGCAGCGTGCCGATCGGACGGCGGATGAAGGGGGCCGACAGATTCATTGCGGCGATCCGCCCGCCCTCTCCCCGTACGGGCAGAGAGTTGCATATAAAAACAGACATGGCGTCATCCTGACGAAAGTCAGGATCCTTTCAGCGCAACGTCGATTGGACAGCCACTCGCCATCGGTCTTGCAATCGGACGGCCGGAAAAATCGAGGTTCGCTGCTCCAGCGGGCTGACAACGCATTCTTTACCTGCGTAGCGCCGAATGGATGCTCACTTTCGTCAGCATGACGCGCCATGTGCCCTGCCTCAATCATACCGGCACCGTCTTGCCGTCCCGGGGCCGAGAATGTGCCCGCACGGTGCCGCCGCCGCGCCGCGCGGCCCAGTTCTCGAAGCCCAGGAAGATCACCGGGGTGGTGAACAGCGTCAGCACCTGGCTCAGGATCAAGCCGCCGGCGATGGCCAGGCCCAGCGGCTGGCGCAGTTCGTGGCCCATGCCGCTGCCGAAGATCAGCGGGATCGCCGCGAACAGCGCGGCAAAGGTGGTCATCATGATCGGCCGGAACCGCAGCAGCGCCGCCTGCCGGATCGCGGCACCGGCGTCCATCCCTTCCTCGCGCATCGCCGCCAGCGCAAAGTCGATCATCATGATCGCGTTCTTCTTGACGATGCCGATCAGCAGCACGATGCCGATGATCCCGATCACCCCCAGCCCATAGCCGCTGAGCGACAGCGCGATCAGCGCGCCAACCCCCGCCGAAGGGAGCGTGGACAGGATCGTCAGCGGGTGGATGAAGCTTTCGTACAGCACGCCGAGCACGATATAGACGACCACGATCGCCGCCAGCACCAGCACCAGTTCGTTGCCCAGCGCCGACTGGAAGGCGCCCGCCGCACCGCTGAAGTCGCTGCTGATCTGCGGTGGCAGGCCGATCTGCTGCTCGACCTGCCCGATGGCCGCGACGGCATGGCCCAGCGACACGCCGGGCGCGAGGTCGAAGCCGATCGTCGCTGCCGGGAATTGCGCCTGCCGCGACAGCACCAGCGGCGCCGTCCCTTCATGGATCGTCGCGATCGTGCCGAGCGGCACCGTGGTCCCGTTGGGCAGCGGAATATACAATTGCGCCAGCCCTTGCGGATTGGACTGCATCTGCGGGGTGGCCTGCAGGATCACCCGGTTCTGGCTCGACTGGGTATAGATGGTCGAGACGATGCGCTGGCCAAAGGCGTCGTACAGCGCGGTGTCCACCGCCAGCGCCGACAGCCCGAGCCGTGCCGCCGCATCGCGATTGATGTTCACCACCACCGACCGCCCCTGCCCCAGCACATTGGCATTGACCCCGCGCAGGTCCGGGTTGCGCGACAATGCATCGGCCAGTTTCGCGCCCCAATTGTCGACCAGCGTCTGGTCCGCACCCTGCAGCGCGAAGCGATACGGTGTCAGGCCGGATTCGGTATCGACGGTCAGATCCTGCACCGGCTGGAGATAGAGCGTCGCCCCGGCAACCTTTGCGGCACGGTCGCTCAGCGCGGCGATCACGTCGGTCAGGCTGCCGCGATCGGCCGAATCCTTCAGATTGATCAGCATCCGCCCCTGGTTGAGCGTGGGGTTGATCCCGTCCACCCCGATCGAAGAACTCAGGCTGCCCACCGCCGGATCGGCCAGCAACGCCGCCGCCACCTTTTGCTGCAACGCGGCCATGCGTCCGAACGAAGTGTCCTGCGCGGAAATCACCGTGGCCGAAATCTGCCCGGTGTCCTGGACCGGGAACAGGTTTTTCGGAATCACCCAGAACAGCAGTGCGGTCAGTACCAGGCTGCCCGCGAACACCAGCATGGTCAGCGCCGCCCGTGCCAGCACCCATTCCAGCCCGCGCGCATAGCCATGCGCCAGCCGGTCGAATTGCGCCATGCCCCAGTCGGCCACGGCAAAGCGGCGCTCCTGATCGGCCGGTTTCAGCCAGCGCGCGGCCAGCATCGGCACCACGGTCAGCGCCACCACCGCCGACAGCACGATGGTGATCGCCAGGCTGATTGCGAATTCGCGAAACAGCCGCCCGACGACATCGCCCATGAACAGCAGCGGGATCAGCACCGCGACCAGGCTGACCGTCAGCGAGATGATCGTGAAGCCGATCTCGCTGGCGCCGCGCAATGCGGCATCGAACGGCCTGATCCCGTCCTCGATATGGCGGGCGATATTTTCCAGCACCACGATCGCGTCGTCGACGACGAAGCCCGAGGCAATGGTCAGCGCCATCAGCGACAGGTTGTTGATCGAGAAGCCCAGCGCCCACATCGCCGAAAACGCCCCGATCAGCGACAGCGGCACCGAAATCCCGGCCACGATGGTGGCGCGCAGCGAACCCAGGAACAGAAAGATCACCAGCACCACCAGCAGCACCGAGATCACCAGTTCGACCTGCACGTCGGAGACCGAGGCGCGGATGCCGGTGGTGCGGTCGGTCAGCAGGCTGACCTTCACGTCGGCAGGCAGCTGCGCCTCCAGCGCCGGCAGATCGGCCTTGATCCTGTCGACCGTGGCGATGACATTGGCGCCCGGCTGGCGCTGGACATCGATGATCACCGCCGGCTGCCTGTTCATCCATGAGCCGACGCGGATATTTTCGGTCGAATCATCGACGCTGGCGACATCCGACAGATGTACCGGCGAATTATTGGTCACCGCGACGATCAGCGAGCGGTAATCGGCGGCGCTGGTCAACTGGTCGTTGGCATCGATCGTCCAGCTCTTGGTCGGCCCGTCGAAGCTGCCCTTGGCCAGATTGGCATTGGCATTGCCGATGGCGTTGCGGATCGTTTCCAGCGACAGGCCATGCGCGGCCATCGCCGCGACATTGGCGGTGATCCGCACCGCCGGGCGCTCGCCGCCGGACAGGCTGACTAGGCCGACACCCGCTTCCTGCGCGATCTTGTTGGAGAACTGGCGCTCGACGATGCCTTCGACCTCGCCCAATGGCCGCGTGCGCGAACTGACCCCCAGCGACAGCACCGGGGCATCGGCGGGGTTGACCTTGGCATAGATCGGCGGCGCGGGCAGGTCGGCGGGCAGCAGCGTCTGCGCCGCATTGATCGCCGCCTGCACTTCCTGTTCGGCGATATCGAGCGACAGGTTGAGATCGAATTGCAGCGTGATGACGGAGGCGCCGGCCGACGAGTTCGAGGTCATCCGCGCCAGCCCCGGCATTTGCCCGAATTGCCGTTCCAGCGGCGAGGTCACCGTCAGCGCCATGACATCGGGGGCGCCGCCGGGATACAGCGTGCGCACCTGGATCGTGGGATAATCGACTTGCGGCAGCGCCGACAGCGGCAGCGACCGATAAGCGATGATCCCGGCCAGCAGCAGCGCCACCATCAGCAGGGTGGTCGCCACCGGGCGCATGATGAACAGGCGCGATGGCCCGCCCGGCACTGCGGGGTTCAACTCTTCGCCAGGCTGGGCTTCATCGTTCATTGCCATCGTTCGTCAAGCACCGGCGTGCTTGTGCCGATGCTTTCCCGGTTGTCCCGCCGGAGCCGCCCCGCCGTCCGCGCTGCCCGCCCCCGCGCCACCCTTGCCGCCCGGCAATTTGACCTTGCTGCCATCGTCCAGCCCGTCGGCGCCTTCGCTGACCACCGTCTGCCCGGCAGTCAGGCCCGACAGGATGGCGGTGTTCACCCCGTCGCCGGGACCGGTCCTGACCACCGTGAGCTTCACCGTGCTGTCGGGCTGGACCACGAAGATGAAATCGCCCGGCGCGCCATGGCGCACCGCGCTGACCGGCACGGTGTTCACGTGATGCAGCGTGTCGACCAGCATCGAGACATTGACGAACTGGTTGGGAAACAGCGCCTGCCTGGCCGCCGCGCCGGGATTGCCGAAGCGCGCCTTTGCATTGACCGTGCCGGTGGCGGTGCTGATCTGGTTGTCGAAGGTACTGAAGGTGCCATGCGCGAGCACCGTCCGGTTATCCTGATCGAGCGCGGTCACGGGCAAGCCATCGGGCGACGCGGCACGCTGGCGAATACTGGCCAGCTGGGTCTGCGGCAGCGCGAATTGCACGTCGATCGGATCGGTGCGGGTGATGACCGCGATGCCGGTGGTGTCGCCGGGCGTGACGTAATTGCCGATGCTCACCTGCTTCAGGCCGATCTGGCCGCTGAACGGCGCCTTGATCGCGGTATAGGCCAGATTAAGCTGCGCGCTGCCGATCGCCGCCCGGTCCGCACCGACCGTACCTTCCAATTGCCCGACCAGCGCGCGCTGCGTGTCGACCTGCTGGCTGGCGATCGAATCCTGGCGCAGCAGCGTCTGATAACGCGCCAGATCGATCCGGGCGGCGCTCAATTGCGCCGCGTCGCGGGCCTGATTGGCCTGGGCCTGCTGCAAGGCCAGCCGATACGGGCGCGGGTCGATCTGGGCGATTACCTGGCCCGCAGTGACCTGCTGCCCCTCGCGAAACAGGATAGCGAACAGATTGCCCGCCAATTGCGTGCGCACCGTGGCGGTGTCCATCGGGATGACCGTGCCGATGGCCGAAACCGTGACCGGAACATCCGCCGGCACCACCCTGGCCACGGCAACGGCCGCCACCGGACGACCCGCATGCGCATTCTTGGCGGCACCTGCCGATGCGAAATAGCGACCGGCCACTGCGGCAAGAACCAGGCCGGCCGCGATCAGCGCATAGATCAGCCAGGGGCGGCGACGCCTTGCCGGCACGTCATCGGCCGCTGCCCGGTCATAGCCTGCCGGCCCGTCATCAGTGTCGATCTGCAACCGCCAGCTCCTTCAATCAACCATCCACGCCAGCTGAATTTTGCCTTTGATGGACCGTGCTGTACGATGGCAAATCATTAATTCCCACAATTTGTATCAGAAACGCCTGCGACGCGGACGGCACCGGGTTCCGGGGCCGCCGGCCCCCACGTCTATCCCGCCGATTTTCGGTCTTCACACGAGGCCAGGATGCGGTCGGCAAGCAATCCGCCCGAGAGCCAGGCGCATTCGACGCGCGGGCCCAGCAGCCAGTCGCCGCACACCCCCAGTCCGATGTCGGCCCGCCACAGCGCGCCGTCGCCGGTGCCCGCAGACAGCGCGTAGCGCCAGCGATGGGACATCGCCACCACCGGGTCCGGGATCGCAGAACCTGTTGTATCCGCCAGGGCAAGGCGCAGCGCGTGCGAGATATTGTCCGGCCCGCAATCGATGCGGGCATTCGACCAGGACGGATTCGCCTGGACGACCCAGGCCTCGGGCCCGCAACGACCTGGCTTTGCGCTGTTGCGCGCAGCCCACGCGATGTCGCCTCCGGTGCGGATGAAGGGCGGCAGTGGCAGCGGCCGATCGAAGACGAACAGGCTGGTCCAGCACGGTCGCGATCGGGCCATGAGGGCGATCCGGGCCATGGCGAAATCGTGGAGCGACAGCATCGGCGCGGCCTGTTCCGCCGGTATGGCCAGCAGGACGGCATCGAACGCACCGAAATTTTCGCCCCCGCCCCCGCCCTCGCCGAGCAGCCCCCACAGCCGGTCCCGGCGCAGCAGGCCGGTGATGCTTTGGCGCCACGTCACGGCATGGGTCGCGGCCATGTGCTTGACCACCGCGTTCATGCCGGGGCTGCCGACCCAGGCATCTTTGGCCACGATCGGCCAGGGGGCGACGATGTTCCGTGCCTGCCACGCATCGACCTGGCGACGAAAGCCGGGATCGCGCGCGGTGAAATACTGGGCACCGTGGTCGAAGGCCACTTCCCCCAGCGGGGTCGCGATGCGCCGCGTCGCCATCCGTCCGCCCGCGCCGCGCCCCTTGTCGAACAGGTTGATCGCATGACCGGCGCGGGCCAGCACATCGGCGCAGGCCAATCCGGCCATTCCGGCGCCGATAATCGCAATTCGCACGGTTGCCTAGCCGATGTTCATCAGTACGGGATATCCCGGCGGCAATCGGCGTTCTGCAGGAAACAGCCGGGCATGCCTCAGCCCTTTCCGGCCAGCGCCCCGATCAGGGCGATCAGCAGGATGGCCATGCCCTGGAACATGACCCGCTGGGTCATCATCCGGTTCTGCTTCATGCCGAACTGCTCGATGGCTTGACCGGTCTGGCGAATCCGGTCGCCATCATGCAAAAAGGCTTTCAAGCCCCTGATCAGCGCAACCGCGGCGGCGATTGCAAAGCCACCGACCAAAAGGCCCAGGAACAAGAATTTCATTGCCGGAATACCTGCAAAAATGCAGCGCAGACGCTGAAAGGAATATGTCCAACGTGTTTCCCCCTTATGACGCTCGATGCCAACCTGACCGAAAGGGCAATTCCCGCGTGCGCCGGCATGCATTGGCGAGGCTATGACCATGTCGCTCACGTCCATGATCGGGACCAGTCCCATTGCCGCGGTGGTCAGCAATCCACGGCTGCCCGACAATCCGATCGTCGAATGCAACGATGCCTTTGTTGCGCTGACGGGGTACAGCCGCGATGAAATCATCGGCCGCAACTGCCGGTTCCTGTCGGGCTCTGCTACCGAGCCATGGTTGACCGAAATGCTGCGCAGCGCAATCCGGCGCAGGCAGCCGGTCATTGTGGAAATCCTGAACTACAAGAAAGGTGGCCAGCCGTTTCGCAACGCCGTGATGGTTGCGCCGATTTTCGACGCATCGGGCGATCTCGAGTATTTCCTTGGCTCGCAGGTGGAAATCGCCGAAGATGTGGCGCGAGAGAACAACGCCCGGCGCGCGGTTGCCAACGACCGGGTGGCAGCGCTCAGTCGCCGGCAGCGCGAGGTTTTGGTGCACATGGCGGCGGGCAAATTGAACAAGCAAATCGCCTATGAACTGGGTTTGAGCGAGCGCACCGTGAAAATGCATCGGGCCGCGGTGTTCAAGGCACTCGGCGTTCGCAGCGGTGCAGATGCCATCCGGCTGGCGATCGAAGCAGGCTATTGACCCTACCTCTTCAAAGCAAATCTTTTTTCGTCCAGGACAAAACCGTACCCTGTTGTTGTCATCACCCTTTGGTCGCTACCGGTGCCATCCTGACGACCCGGCCATCCCGCACCCAATAGTCATACCCGCCCCACCGGATGCGATCGCCTGCCGCGGCGATGATCTGGACCAGCAGATGCAGCCATACCACGACAAAGGGCAGCATGGCGTCCCACAGCAAGCTGCGTCGCGCCGCAGCCAGTTGTCCCGGTTCCAGGACCGAAACCAGAATGCGGTGTCGCACCCAGACTCTCGTCCATGCTGCGCCATAGCCGATGGCCAGCGCGATCCAGCCGCCCGCCGCCAGCGCGATCATCCATCCTGCCGCGGGCAAGAGAACAGTCCCGAATGCTCTGGCCCACAGCGCGCGGCTGTTGGTCCAGACATGGCGATACTGCCGCAGCAGGAAAACGAGCGCCACGCCGGTCGAGCCGTCCAGCGGCGATGCCACCAGCAGATCGCGCACCGGGCGCAGCCGCAGGCCGGCGTCGCGCGCCAACAACCCGAGCGACAGATCGTCCAGCAACCGCCCCGCCCATGCATCCACCAGCCCCAGCCGATCGGCGGCCGCGCGCGTGATCGCCATGGCGCCTCCCCACGGCATGGTTCCGCCGACCAGTCGCGGCATGGTCGTCACCTGCATCTCGACCGCACCGATCGCGCCAAGCGCGATCCGCGCCGGCAATAGCATCCGGCAACCGCTGGACAATTCCGCCTTGCCGCGCACCAGCGGAAACAGCAGCCGACCGACCAGCCTGTCCGGCGGCACGATATCGGCATCGATGAAGACGAGATAGCGGTCTTCAGGCCGGAGCGAGGTAAGCGCTGCCCGCAGCTTGTGGATTTTTTGCCCCTCGTCGGACGCCAGCCCCGCCGCGATGACCTCGATCCAGTCCGGATGCGCTGCGGCCAGAACTTGCGCCTGCGGGCAGCCGCCGGAAGTCGCGATAGCCAAGCGAAAGACCACGCCCGATTGCCGTTGCAGTCGCGCGATCAACTCCGCACCGCCATCCCAGTCATCGCGCACGCTCAGAATGACGACCACACCGTCAGGCGCCTCGATCTGGCGATCCGTGGGTAGATGCCGCCAATAGTTGAGTACGCCGACGACGCCGAGCAGTTGCAGCACTGCCCAGAGCAGCATTCCTGCCGAATATTCGGTCACGCCAGGCCCCGCAGAATTTCAAGGGATAGCGTGGCAACGACAACCGGGGAGCGGGAGCAAATCATCCCTGCTCCCGCCCCGGCTGATCAGCCGCGCGGACCGCGCCCGCGTTCGCCGCCGAAGCTGCGACCGGCAGGACGGCGATCGCCACCCGCCGCCGGGCGGGCATCGCCGCCGTCACGGCGCGGCGCAGGGGCGCCGTCACGGCGAACCGGGGTCACTGCGTCGCGGCGCGGCGCCGGAGCCGCATCACGGCGCGGTGCGGCGTTACCCAGCGGATTGGACACCGGCCCGCGATCGCCTTGCGGACGAGCCCCATGCTCCGCGCGCGGCGAAGAAACCCGGTCGGCGCGTGCCGCTGCGTCGCGGGACAGCCCGTCGCGCCCCTGGCCGCCACGGCTGACGTTGTTGTTTCGGCCCTGGCCACCACCAGCATGCGCGCCACCGCGCTGACCGCCACGACCCTTGGCATCGCGGGCATCGCGGCGGGCGTCCTGCGCGGCTTCGTCCGGCTTGCGGGTGGGCAGCGGCAGGCGCGAGGCTTCGCGCTGGAAATCCTCGGGCAGCGGCATCGGCATCAGCTGCACCTTGGTCAGGCGCTCGATGTCGCGCAGGTAGGGCTTTTCGTCCGGCGCAACGAAGCTGATCGAAACCCCGTCGGCACCGGCACGCGCAGTGCGCCCGATGCGGTGGACATATTGTTCGGCAACGTTGGGCATTTCAAAGTTGAAGACATGGCTGACCCCGGTCACATCGATGCCGCGCGCGGCGATGTCGGTGGCGACCAGCACCGGGGTTGCGCCCTTGCGAAAGGCGAGCAGCGCGGCGGTGCGCTGGGCCTGGCTCTTGTTGCCGTGGATGGCGGCGGCGTTGACCCCCGCGCTGACGAGGTGGCGCACGACGCGGTCGGCGCCATGCTTGGTGCGGGTGAACACCAGCGCCTTGTCGATCTTGTTCTGGCCTTCGGTTTCAGCGAGGCCCGAACGCAGCTTCAGCGTCAGCAACGCCTGCTTTTCGGCCTGGTTGATGTGCATGACATATTGCTCGACGCGTTCGGCGGTGGTCGCCTGCGGGGCGACTTCGACGCGGACCGGGTTATTGATGAACTGCTTGCCCAGGTCGGCGATCGCCTTGGGCATGGTCGCCGAGAAGAACAGGCTCTGGCGTTCCTTGGGCAGCAAATTGGCGATGCGCTTCAGCGGCACGATAAAGCCCAGGTCCATCATCTGGTCGGCTTCATCGAGTACGAAGATCTCGACATGGCGCAGCGTCAGCGCGCGCTGCTCGATCAGGTCTAGCAGGCGGCCCGGCGTGGCCACCAGTACGTCGCAGCCGGGAACCAGCGCGCGGGACTGCTTGCCCACGGGGATGCCGCCGAAGATGCATTGCACCGACAGGTCGAGATATTTGGCATAGCCGCGCATGTTGTCGGCGATCTGCGCTGCCAGTTCGCGCGTCGGCGACAGCACCAGCATGCGGCAGCCGGCTGGAAAGCGCCCGGTGGGATTTGCAGCCAGGCGGTGCAGCGAGGGCAGCGCGAAGGCGGCAGTCTTGCCGGTGCCGGTCTGGGCGATGCCCAGCAGGTCGCGGCCCTGCATCAGCGCCGGGATGGCCTGGGTCTGGATCGGGGTGGGATCGCTGTAACCTTTGGTTTCGAGCGCGCGCAACAGGGGCTCAGCGAGACCGAGGTCGGAAAAATAAGACATGAAATACTTTCAAAGCTACCGGCGCACAGCCTGTCCCGTAAAATGGGCAGTCGCGCACGCCGGCCTGGGCTCGCAGCCCATGGGACGAACGATGCGACCCTGCGTGAAGAAGGAAGCTTCAGCATATCGCAACCGAACGTTCGAGCAGGTCCTTGTTTCCGCCACCGGTTCGGGGGGAAATGCCGGCCTCACGCTACTTCGAACTGCGGCGGGATCATCCCGCGCGCCGGTTGCTGGCGATCCCCTAGAGTGCGTTGCAACAAAATGCAAGAAAATTTCGCATCGCAGGCTGAAAGCACGGCGCGTGCCGCCGTATCAGAGGGCTGGCGGGCCCTCGCGCTACCGGTCATGGTCGGCATCGCGGGCGAAATCAGTGTCCCCCGCCACCGGTCAGCCGGACCAGCGGCACGCGCGGGATGGTCCAGGCCAGCGCGGCCGACACGAACAGCAGGCTGGCCGCGATCACGAAGGTATGGTTGAGCGCCACCGTCGTCGCTTCGGTATCGACCATGCCGGAGATCATCCGCAGCGCTTGTGCGGGCGACATCCCGGCCGCGGACAGCCGGGCCAATGCCGCCGTCGGCTGGAGCTTGCCCGCCAGATCGTCGCGTGCGCCGACCTGGGCGTTGTTCCAGACCGTCAGCACCGCCGAGGTCGATATGGCGATCGCCATCGAACGCACGAAATTGGTCAGCCCGGCCGCCGAGGCGGTCTCCTCCGGCCGGACCGAGCTGAGCGAGATCGTCGTCAGCGGGATCATCATGAAAGGAATGCCGATGCCCAGCAATGCCATCGGCCAGGCCAGCGCGTAGAAGTCGGCGCCGCTGGTCCAGCCGGCGCGCGCCAGCGACATCAAACCCATCCACGCGATGCCGAAACAGATCAGGCCGCGCGGATCGACCCTGGGCAACATCCGGCCGGCGATCTGCGAGCAGAGCACGGCGGAAACGGCACTGAGCGCGGTGATCAGCCCGGCCTTGGTGGCGGTGTAGCCCAGCGTCGCCTGCAGCCATTGCGGAACCGCGACCACGCCGGCGAAGTAAGAGCCGAACGACAACGCCATGATGACGCATGTCGTGCTGAAGCCGCGATGGCGGAACACGCGCAGATCGACGATCGGATGCTCCTCGGTCAGTTCCCAGATGATGAAGATGCAAAAGCCCACGATGGCCATGACCGTCAGCGCGACGATGCGCGGACTGGCGAACCAGTCGAGATCGCGCCCGGTGTCGAGCATGACCTGCAGGCAGCCAATCCAGAAGATCAGCAGCACCAGGCCGATCCTGTCTATCGGCAGTTTGCGCGTGGCCGTTTCCACTACAGTCAGGAACCGGTAGCCGAGCCCGGTGCAGATCAGCGCGATCGGCACGTTGATCAGGAATATCCAGTGCCAGCTAAGGTTGTCGCTGATCAGGCCGCCGACGATCGGGCCGCTTGCCGGCCCCAGCGTGATCGTCATCGCCCAGATCGCCATCGCCGCCGCGCGTTGCTCGGGCGGAAACACGCGTACCAGCAGCGTTTGCGACATCGGCATGATCGGCCCGCCGCACAACCCCTGGCCGACGCGGCACAGGACGATCATGACCAGACTGTTCGACAGACCGCAGAGCAGCGAAAAGAACCCGAAGCCCAGCATGGCGAACAGGAATACCCGCACCGCGCCGAAACGCTGCGCCAGCCAGCCGGTGAGCGGCACGCAGATCGCCTCGGCCACGGCATAGGAGGTGATGATCCAGGTGCCCTGATCGAGCGAAATGCCCAGGTTGCCGGCAATATGCGGCACAGAAACGTTGGCGATGGTAAGGTCGAGAACCACCATGAAATTGCTGACCGCCAGCACCATCCCCGCCGCGACACGCATGCCGGGGGATAGCCTGGTCCACGACCCGGCGGTTTCGGCAGGCGCCGACGGGGCACCGGCAACACGCCGTGCGGCAACCTCAGCCACGGCTCAACTGCCCTCCAGATCGATGTTGACCTGGGTGGACAGGCCCAGTCGCAGCGGATGCGCGGCCAGCTCGCGCGGGTTCAGCGCAATGCGCACCGGCAGGCGCTGCACGATCTTGATCCAGTTGCCGGTGGCGTTCTGCGCCGGGATGATCGCCAGCGACGATCCGGTCCCGCCGCCGATCCCGGCGACCCGGCCATGATACGTCACGCCGCTGCCATAGAGATCGGTGACCACCTCGGCGGGCATGCCGATGCGGACCCCGCGCAATTGCGCTTCCTTGAAATTGGCATCGACATAGGCCTGGCTTACCGGGACGATGGTCATGATCGGGCTGCCGGGGGTCACCCGCTGGCCCAGCTGCACCTGGCGCCGGGTCACCACGCCGTCGATCGGCGCGCGGATTGCCAGCCGCGACATATCGAGCCGGGCGGCATCCAGCCGGGCCTTGGCCACCAGCACGCCGGGGTCGTGATCTTCATCCACGCCCGCGACCAGCGCCTGGTTGGCGGCCAGATCACCCTGCGCCGATTGCTGCTGCGCCTGGGCCTGGGCTACCGCCGCCTGCGCTGTCGCCACCCCGGCCTGCGAATTGGCCTGGATCTTGCGCGCGTCGGTCAATTCATCGCCCGAGACGGCGCCGCTGCTCGACAGCGCCTGGCGATGCTGGAGATCGATGCGCGCCTTGTCGGCGTCGGCGTTGGCCGACGCCAGTTGCGCGCGGGCCTGGGCGATCCCGGCGCCGCGCGCTGCCAGGGTGGCCCCCAAAGCGGAATTCATGGCCACCGACTGGCGGTATTTGCGCCGCGCCGCCGACAGATCCGCCTGGGCCTGCGCCAGCGCGACGCCGGCATCGGCAGGATCGAGTTCGACCAGGACCGTCCCCGCCTTGACGAATTGCGTATCGCTGACGTTCACCGCCACCACCGACGAGGCGACCAATGGGGTTACCTCGGCAACATCCGCCGCGACGTAAGCGTCATCGGTGCTGACGTGATCGCGTCCGAACAGCACGTACCACACGCCCCACGCCGCTATGGCCACGACGACGACCACCGCCAGCCGGATCAGCCAGGTCCGGCGCGTGGTGCTGCGCGCCGTGGCGGTCACCAGGGCCGCCTCATCGAAATCGGCGCTGGTGGCAGCCTCCTGATTGACCGCGAAGGTGGCCGGAGCGGGAGTATCATTCATGGCGGTGATCCTTGGAGGTCTGTAATGCGGTCGCCGGCAGGGTCTCAGCAAATCCGCCGCCCAGCGCGCGGATCAGGGCGATATCGGCCGAACGGTACGCGGCATCGGTCATGACCAGCGCCTCGCGCGTCTGCACCAGGCGATCCTGCACGATCAGCGCGTCGAGGTAATTGGACAGTCCGCCGCGATAACGGGCGTCGGCGATGGCATTGGCTTCCTCGCTGGCGGTGACCGCAGCGCGGGTTTCGGCCAGTTGGCGGGCGAGCAGGCCGCGGTCGGTCACCGCATCGGCCACCTGCTGATAAGCGGTCAGCACGGTACGATCATAGTCGGCGACTGCCAGATCGTAGTCTGCCCGCGCCCCGCGATACGCGCCGCGCAAGGCGCCGCCGTGAAACAGCGGCAGGTCGACCGCCGGGCCTGCCGTCCCGTAGGTGGAATTGCCGGTGAACAATTGCGACAGTCCGAGCGACTGCACGCCCACCAGTGCCTGTAGTTTCAGCGAAGGGTAAAAATCCGCGCGCGCCACCTTGATCCGGCTGGCCGCCGCTTCGACGCGGACGCGGGCCGCAACGATATCGGCGCGCCGCGCCATCAGCGCGGTGGTCACCCCGGCGGGCAGTTCATGCAGGCCCAGCGGCGCCAGGCGCGGCGCCGCGATGGCCAGCCCGCGATCCGGCCCGGCGCCCAGCAGCGCGGCCAGTTGATGGCGCCGCACCAGCACGGCCTGGTCGGCGGAGAGCAGATCGGCACTGGCCGAATCGGCCTGTGCCTGAGCGGTGCGCAGGCTGCCACGATTATCCAACCCCTCGCGCAGCCGCTGGTCGGTCAGCGATTGGGTTGCGGTACGGCTGCCGAGCGCCGCTGCGCGATTATCGCGCAGGGCCAGCGCCGCGCCCAGGTCGGCATAGGCCTGGGCGATGCTGGTGGTGAGCATCAGCGCCGCCTGCTGCGCGTCCACGGCGGCGGCCCGGCGCTCTGATGTCGCGGCCGCCAGTGCCGCGCGATTGCGGCCCCATAAATCGATATCGAAATTCAGCGTCGTATTGAGCGCGCCTTCGGCATTCCAGCCTTGCGGCAGCAGCGCCTCGAATTCGGGCGGATAACCGACGCTCAGGCTTTGCTTGGTATATCCGACCGTGCCGCCCGCATCCAGCGTCGGCAGCAGCGCGGCGCCGGCCTGCTGCGCCAGGGCGCTGGCCTTTTTCAACCGCGCGGTGGCCGCCGCTACATCGGGGGAATGCGCCAGGCCTTCGACCATCAGCCTGTCCAGCTGCGGATCGCCATACGCCGTCCACCAGCTGTCGGCCGGCCATTGGCCCTGATCGCCGGCGGGCAGGCTCTCGCCGGCGGCGACGCGGTCGGCGGTGAGCGCCACGGGCCGGGGCCCGGCGTCGGGCACCGCGACGCAGCCCGACAGCAGCAGCAGCGCGATCGCGGCGGCGCTGGCCCGCCGGTTAACCGCCCACCGGGCCGGTGCCATCGGCGAATGAAATTCCAGGATCGAATCTGCTGTCATATAACCGTACCGTAAAGTATGAAAACTGTCGTTAACGGCACCGGCACGCTTGTCAATCAAAAAAACGTACTGTAGGGTACAGTAATGGACACGCCCACCACAGCCCTGATTTGCCGGGTTCCCGGTCGCCGCGAAGCGCGCCGCCACTCCCGCCGAGAGACGATCCTCGATGTTGCCCAACGCTCGTTCCTGGAACAGGGCTATGCGGCGACCACCATGTCGGGAATTGCCGCCGACCTGGGCGGGTCGAAGGGCACGCTGTGGAGCTATTTCCCTGCCAAGGATGTGCTGTTTGCGGCCGTGCTGGACCGTGCGACCGAGGCCATCCAGCAGCAACTGACGCTGATCCTGAACCCGCACGACGAACTGGAAATCACCCTGCTCCGCTTTGCCGGCGGTTTTCTGGAACGGGTCAATGCTCCCGAGGCACTGGCGCTGCGCCGGCTGGCGATGGCCGAGGCCACCCGCTTTCCCGAAACCGGCCGCATCTTTTACCAGCGCGCCATCGGGCGAACCAGGGGGATTCTGGTCGCCTATCTGGCCCAGCACATGGCGCGCGGCCTGTTGCGTGCCGACGACCCGCAAGTGGCCGCGCAGCATCTGATCGCGCTATGCCTCTCGGGCTGCCACCAGATGCTTATGCTAAGCGTGATCGATCATGCCGATTTCGCCCAGATCGAGGCCGATGCGGTCAGCGCGGTAGATGCTTTTATCCGCGCCTACGGGGTCTGATCGCGGATTTTCCTAGAGCGTGATGCGGTTCAATCTCATCGCATCATGCTCTAGAGTCTTTCCGGTTAAGACGGTGCCAGCCCGCTCCCCCGCCCGGCCACCCAAGTCATTGTATAATATGGGTGGCCGGGCGGGGGAGCGGGCTGGCACCGACCCGACGTAAGTCGGAAAGACTCTAGCGGGATCAGCACGGCTTCGTTGCGAACCAGATCACATGCTGCGCGCCCTTGCCCTTGCCATCGCTGGTACTGCGCGCGCGCACCCGCACTTGCTCCACGGCAAACCCGACATCGCCCAGCCGCCGCGTGAAGGCCGGATCGGGCCCCGCCGACCATACCGCCAGCACCCCGCCGGGGCGCAGCGCGGCCAGCGCCGCACGCAGCCCGCGCATCGTGTACAGCCGGCCGTTGTCCTGCCGCACCAGCCCGTCGGGGCCGTTGTCGACGTCGAGCAGGATGGCGTCGTATTCTTCTTCCGCGCCGCCGATCAGCCAGGAAACGTCGTCATCCAGCAGCACCACGCGGCGATCTTCCAGACAGCCGGCGGTCAGTCCAGCCATCGGCCCGCGCGCCCAGGCAATGATTTCGGGCACCAGTTCGGCCACGGTGACCCGCGCGTTGGCATCCAGCGCGCCCAGCGCCGCACGCAGCGTGAAACCCATGCCATAGCCGCCGATCAGCACATGCCGCGCGGCATTATCGTCAACGTCGCGCAAGCGCGCGATGCTCATCACCGCCAGCGCCTCTTCCGAGCCGCTCATCCGGGTGTTCATCAATTCGTTGCGATCCAGCACGATCATGAAATCGCTGCCGTGGCGAAACAGGCGCAATTCCTCGCCGCCGGGCACTTGCGCGGTGCCCAGCAACTCACGCGCGATCATTTTACGGTCATCGCGACAAGTCGAAGCTTGCAGATGATGGCATCAGCGACCCTTGCGGGCCTTGCGCGCGGCATATTTGGCGTCGCGGATCGCCTTTTTCTCTTCCGCGCTCATTTCGGGGGCCTTGGGCGGCGGTGCGGCAGCCAGGGCCGCTGCCTCGTCGCGCAATCGCCTGGCTTCGCGCTCAGCCTCGCGCTCGGCCTCACGCGCCGCCTTGACCGCTACACGCTTTTCCAGCTGTGCCGCTTCGCGCGCGTCATGGTCGGCCTTCAGCCTGGCGATTTCCGCCTCATCGAGCTGCGGCTTGGATTTCAGCTTGGCCAGCGCCGTCTGGCGCGCCTGGGACGCGTTTGCTACCCGCTCCTGAAAACCGGGTTCCTTGTAACCTGCCATTGAAAGCTACTCTGTCCTTTTGAGGTTGATCCGGCCTTTTTGAGGTCTGATCCGGACGTTCCTGCCGGGGGGAGCGGGCCGGCACCGACTCGCACACTTAACAAAAAACGGTGAAGCGGGGCACCGCAATCGGCGCCCCGCTTCATTTATCCGGTCGCGTGGTCGAAACCACGCAGCCTGGTCGTTCTATTTCAGGCGGCAGCCAGATTGACAGCCGAAGTCTTGCCGCGACGATCCGTTTCCAGCTCGTAGGACACGCGCTGGTCCTTGTTGAGCGTCCGCATGCCGGCGCGTTCCACGGCCGAGATATGCACGAATGCGTCCGAGCCGCCGTCTTCGGGGGCGATGAAGCCATAGCCCTTGTCGGCATTGAAAAACTTTACGGTTCCGATAGTCATGTTGCGATTCCTTATGTCCGCAAGTGGGGCGGGCATGCGCAAAGAGTTCACACATCCCGGCTTCGTGAGGCTATTTGGGGACAAAGGGAGAGCCAAGGCGGCCCAATATCCGTCGATTGCGACGTTCAGCAAACGCTCTTTAGCATGGATCGGTTGAAGGAAACAGCCCAGTTTCGCGTGATTCAAGACCAAAACCGCACCCGCTTTTTGTCATCATCTTCCAGCGCGCATCGCTATTAGCGGACTGGCGAACCCGGGATGGTGGAGGGCACAGGGTGGCGGAGCGCCTTGTCGGTTCCCGTTCCGGAGAAATTAGGAGGCGCCAATGGCGCGGTTGATCCTGTTCAACAAACCGTACGGCGTGCTGTGCCAGTTCACCGACCCCGGCAATGCCGGGTCGGCGCGGATCACCCTGTCGCAGTTCATCGACGTGCCGGGGGTCTATCCGGCGGGGCGGCTCGACCTCGACAGCGAGGGGTTGCTGCTGCTGACCGATGACGGGCGCTTGCAGGGACGCATTGCCGATCCCCGGTTCAAGCTGCCTAAAACCTATCTGGTACAAGTCGAGGGGGAACCGACCACAGGCGGCCTGCAGGCGTTGCGGGACGGGGTTCGGCTGAAGGATGGGCCGACCCGCCCGGCGCAGGTCGAGCGAATCGATGCACCCGGCTTGTGGCCACGCGAGCCGCCGGTGCGGTTTCGCAAAAGCGTGCCCGATTGCTGGCTGCGCCTGACCATTCACGAAGGCCGCAATCGCCAGGTGCGCCGGATGACGGCGGCAATCGGCCATCCGACGCTGCGGCTGGTGCGCTGGCGCATCGGCGACTGGACGCTTGCCGACCTCGCCCCTGGAACCTGGTGGCTGATGGAAACTATGGATCGAAGCTGACGCTACCCTGGTTATACAATTGTACGATCACGCCCAGCGCGGCTTGCGACGCCAGCACTTGTGGATCGAGCACCAGCGCGGGATGGGCGCAGATATGTTCGGCAAAGTCGGCAGCGGCACCGTCGCAGTCGAGGCATTCGCCGTCGACGAACAGCCAGACCGCAGCGCCGTTCCGGACAAAGGAAAACCGGCTGGCGGGATTGCGATACAGCATGGTGCCGGCCCGCAGGACCGTCCCATCGATCGGCGAGTCGGGCCGCCAATCGACATCGGGGTATTTGGGTGCGGTGATGTACCGGCCGAACCAGCGCGCGAAAGCGGCCTCGTCCTGCAATTTCTCCGTCGCCAGCAGGTGCAGCGCGGCGATCGCGGCGGGCGCGATCTCGCCGGGGTTATCCTGCGCCGACAGCCCGGGGTCGGCGTAGCGATCGTCCGGCGGCAATTCGGCCAGCAGATCGTCGGCCCAGTCGCTGATCAGATCGCCGCGCGCCGGGGCGCGAAAACCCACCGAGTAGGTCATGCAGTCGTCGCCGACCGCAACCCCCTCATGGGCAATGCCGGGCGGCACGTAGAGAATGTCGCCCGGCTCCAGCAGATACTCGGCGGTGGGCATGAAATCGGCCAGCAGGCGCAGATCGTCGTGCGGCAACAGCGCGCTGGCGGCATCGCAGGGCTGCCCTACGCGCCACCGGCGCTGCCCCAGCCCCTGGATCAGGAACACGTCATATCGATCGAAATGCGCACCCACGCCGCCACCATCGACGGCGTAGCTGACCATGACATCGTCGATCCGCCAGTTCGGCACGAAGCGAAACGGCTCGATCAGCGCGGCAACCGCCGGGACATGGTCGTCCACCGCCTGCACCAGCAATGTCCAGTGCCTAGGGGCCAGCCGGGCAAAGCGCGCCTCGTCCAGCGGGCCATGCTCGCACGTCAGCCGCCCGTTCGCCTGGCCTCCGCCGCGCGCCACCAGTCGCGATTCGACGGCGCTCTCGCACGCGAGTCCGGCCAGTTCGTCGGGTGCCAGCGGGTTCTGCCAGTCCGCCCACGGATTCCTGATCAGCAGCGGCTGCCGCTGCCACGAATCGCGCAGGAAAGTGTCGATGTCGAAACGGGCCAGCTGCATCGGTGCGCCATGCCACCCGGCGCGTCATGACGCACCCCAATTACGCCGCTTCATCCTCCACCCATTCAGGATAGAAGCTGGGCTGCCGGGTGGACCAGGCCGGCGCGGTGGCTGCGGCTTCGCTGATCGACCGCAACAGCACCTTGCGCCGCGCGGGCCGGATGTGCGGCAGCGCCGCCGCGGCACAGAACGCACTGGGCAGCCAGGGCCGCACCTCGGCGCCGAGCAGTCGTTCATACAGGAAACGATAAGCGCCAAAGCAGCCCAGCCGTTCTTGCGCCATGTCGAAGCTGCTGACCCGGATCAGCTTGCCCAGCAAGGGTTCGAAGGTTTCGCAACCGGTCGCACCAGGGCCGATTTCGCGGGACACGCCGGCACGCAGCCCTTTCAATTCCTGATAGACCGCATATTGGCGGCGGATCGACGCCGTTTCGGCTGCATCGCGGGCCCACCGCTCGAATGCGTCCCGCCGCCCCAACCCGATATCCAGGCTGCGCCTGATATAGCGATGTTCAGGGGCGGTGAAACTGGCGAATTCGCGCCATTCCGCGATGGCCGGCGACGCCATATCGGTATTGGCCATGTGTCTCGTGCTCCTTTGCCGCCTGTGCCGACAGAACACCAGAACTTGGTTAGAAACGGGTTAATATGGCGGAGTGGGCTGGTACGGCCTCATACTCTCAGATAAGCCCGGCCAGCGGGCTGGACGGGTCGGCGTATTTGCGCGTGCCCATGCGCCCGGACAGATAGGCCTCGCGCCCCGCTTCCACCGCCAGCCGCATGGCGCGGGCCATGCGGATCGGATCCTTTGCCTCGGCGATGGCGGTGTTCATCAGCACCCCGTCCACGCCCAGCTCCATCGCCACCGCCGCATCCGAGGCGGTGCCCACGCCGGCATCGACGAGCACCGGCACCTTGGCGCCTTCCACGATCAGGCG
Organism: uncultured Novosphingobium sp.; assembly: GCA_964245935.1. Taxonomy (GTDB): domain Bacteria; phylum Pseudomonadota; class Alphaproteobacteria; order Sphingomonadales; family Sphingomonadaceae; genus Novosphingobium. The sequence goes on along the minus strand of CAXTOS010000030.1, from coordinate 3,335 downwards.
GATGGTCACCCGGTTCTGGATACCCAGCCCCGAACCGATCGGCGCGCCCAGCGGCATCACCGCCACTGCGCCGGCCTCTTCCAGCTGTCTGGTGGCGATCGGATCGTCGACGCAATAGACCATCGGCAGGAAGCCTTCGCGCGCCAGCACTTCGGTGGCCTTCAGCGTCTCGCGCATGTCCGGGTACAGCGTGCGCGCCTCGCCCAGCACTTCCAGCTTGACCAGATCCCAGCCGCCGGCCTCGCGCGCCAGCCGCAAGGTACGAATGGCGTCGTCGGCGGTAAAGCAGCCGGCGGTATTGGGCAGGTAAGTGATTTTTGCAGGGTCGATGAAATCGGTCAGCATCGGCGCCTTCGGGTCGGTGACGTTCACCCGCCGCACCGCGACGGTGACGATTTCGGCGCCCGATGCCGCCACCGCCGCCGCATTCTGGGCAAAATCGCGGTATTTGCCGGTGCCGACGATCAGCCGCGAGCGGAATGTCCGGCCCGCGACGCTCCAGCTATCGTCCGCCAGTCCGGCCACCCCTGTTTCGCCGCCGCCGACGAAATGCACGATTTCCAGCATGTCGCCATCGGCCAGTTCGACCTGCGCCAGCGTCGAGCGCGGGGCGATCGCGCCATTGCGCTCCACCGCCACCTTTTGCGGGTTCAGTTCCAGGGTGGTGACGAGATCGGCAATGGTGCTGCCGGGTGCGATGCGGCGCGGCGCGCCATTGACGGTGAGCGAAAGTTCAAGAGCCATGGTAAGCCAAATAGGGACGAGCGCGGCGCATCGCAACGGCATCGATCAAGCGCGCATCGCCGGCACCATTTCCCGGCTTGCGCAATAGCGCGCGGGCTTGCAGGGAGGCGGTCTTGCAGGGAGGCGGGCATGGCCCTTTCACGACGCATCGGACTGAAGCACGCGCCTGGCAAGGCCAGCCCGACCAGCGCCGCCGCACGTCTGAACGCGCTGGTGCTGTGGCTGCAAATGGTGGCGCTGCTGGTGATCGCCATCGTCGTGGTGGGTGGGATCACCCGGCTGACCGAATCGGGCCTGTCGATCACCCAGTGGCAGCCGATCACCGGCATCGTTCCCCCGCTGGGCCAGCGGCAGTGGCAGGCAGCTTTCGCGCATTACCGCCAGATCGATCAATATTCGGCAATTCATGCCGGCATGACGCTGCGCCAGTTCAAAGCCATCTTTTTCTGGGAATATCTGCACCGCGTGCTGGGCCGGGTGATCGGGCTGGCGGTCATCGTGCCGCTGCTGTGGTTCGCTGCGCGGGACGCGATCCCGCGCGGGCTTGGGCTGCGGCTGGTGGCGCTGGTGGCGCTGGTGGCGTTGCAGGGGACGCTGGGTTGGCTGATGGTGCGGTCCGGGCTGCAACCGGGGATGATCGAAGTCGCGCCGCTGTGGCTCGCCGCGCATCTGCTGACCGCGCTGTTCACTTTGGCGGTGCTGGTCTGGACCGTGCTGGACCTGCGCGGGATGTCGCGCAACCGGGCCTATCGCCCGGCGCGGCCGACCGCGCTGGGCGCGGCGACGGGCGCGGTGCTGGCGCTGCAATTGTTTTACGGCGCGCTGATGGCGGGGCTGCACGCGGGCCATGTCACCGATCAATGGCCGCTGATGAACGGGCGTCTGTTTCCCGGCGCGACCCGGATCGGGGAAACGCCGGGTCATGCCCTGATCGCCGATCCCGCGATCGTCCATTTCATTCACCGCTGGCTGGCCTGGGCCGTGCTGGCGATGCTGGTGATCATGGCGCGGCGGTTGCGGCGGCAGCAGCGGCGCTTGTCGGGCATCGCCATCCACATCGCCGTCGGCACGCAGATCCTGCTGGGCATCGCCACGGTCATGGGCGGGGTGACGCTATGGCTGGCGGTGCTGCACCAGCTGGGCGGAGCGTTGCTGGTCGTGGCGACCGCCAACGGCGCACACTGCCTCGGGCGCGGCAGTGCGCGGTAAACGCCCGCAAATTCACGATCCCGGTTGAGAGGTATTATTTTACCTCCCTGATATAACCCGGATTTGCTTGACTTGCGCGACCTATTCCGCGAATGGCCCGCCTCTCGCCGGTCCGGACGAAGCGATTACGTTTCTCCTGCATCCGGCTCGATCTATAGGGACTCGACGCGAGATGAAGGCGCTAACCAAGATCACCCTGTCGGCAAAGCCGGCAGAGGTGGAAAAGAAATGGCATCTGATCGATGCCGAAGGACTGGTCCTGGGCCGGCTGGCGGTGATCATCGCCAATATCCTGCGGGGCAAGCACAAGCCCAGCTTTACGCCGCACGTCGATTGCGGCGACCATGTCGTGGTCGTCAACGCCGACAAGGTGCGGCTGACCGGCAACAAGCTGAAGCAGAAAATCTATTACAAGCACACCGGTTATGCCGGCGGGCTGAAGGAAGTCACCGCGGAAAAGGTCCTGAACGGCCGCTTTCCCGAGCGAGTCCTGGAAAAGGCCGTCGAACGCATGGTCCCGCGTGGTCCTTTGGGCCGCGACCAGATGCGCGCGCTGCACCTCTATAATGGCGCCGACCATCCCCACGCCGGCACGCAGCCCCAACCGCTGGATGTTGCCAGCCGCAATCGCAAAAACAAGGTGGGTGCATGATGCCCGATAACACTGTCACCGATCTCGCCGACCTGGGCGCCCTGACCAACGCTCCGGCGCCTGTCGCTGCCGAGGGTTCTGCGCCCGCTTCCGCCGAAGCAACCACTGACGCGGCATCGCTCGCGCCTCCCCCCCCTTCTGCTCCGCCAATGCCGCTGCGCGATCGCATCGTCGATGCCCAGGGCCGCTCCTACGCCACCGGCCGCCGCAAGAACGCCGTCGCCCGCGTGTGGATCAAGCCCGGATCGGGCAAGATCACCGTCAACGGTCGCGATCAGGAGGTCTATTTCGCCCGCCCCACGCTGCGCCTGGTGATCGACCAGCCGTTCGTGGTGTCGGACCGGGTCGCCCAGTACGATGTCGTCTGCACCGTCAAGGGCGGCGGCTTGTCCGGCCAGGCCGGCGCGGTCAAGCATGGCATTTCGCAGGCGCTGACCCGTTTCGAGCCGGCGCTGCGCAGCGTCGTCAAGGCCGCCGGCTTTCTCACCCGCGATTCGCGCGTGGTGGAACGCAAGAAATATGGCCGAGCCAAGGCCCGCAAGAGCTTCCAGTTCTCGAAGCGTTAAGCAGGAATATGCTTTCAACAGCTTGGAAATAACGGAAAGGGGTCAGAAATGGCCCCTTTTCTGTTTACATGTTCGTCATGCGACCCGCAGAACGGCGTTGCCTCGGGTTCTAGAGTCTTTCCGACTTACGTCGAGTCGGTGCCGGCCCGCTCCCCCGCCCGGCC
>CAXTOS010000029.1:0-24271 GCA_964245935.1 uncultured Novosphingobium sp. | reverse complement strand
CTGCACCGATGGCGCGCCGCCCCCGGAGGGATAAAGCACGAGGTCCGTGCTGGTGGCCACCAGCAGCGGATCGTCGGCAACCGCGGCAGTCGCCGCGTCGGTCAGGCTGGACGCGGTGCTGTCCGGGGTTGCCGTATACGCCTCGAACAGCGCGACCATCTCGGGATTCTGATATAACGCCAAGCGAAGTTCCTTAACCGAAACGATAAATGCGGCTGTCGGTGCGAAAGCGCACCGCCTCGCTCAGACTTTCGGCGATCGCGAGATAGGCCGCATCGCCAACCGTGAAAAAGCTCGCGTCGACCGCGCCGAAGGTTTCGAACCGTTCCACCACGGTCATGCGCCCGTCCTCGAACCGGTACAGCACGGATTGCTGTCGGGTGACCGGCGCCTCGCGCGGGCCGGTCAGGAAATTGACTTGTACCAGATAGGTCGAGCCGTCGCGTTCAAGCGCCGCGAAGTCGCGTCCGCCCGGCCCGCTGAGGAGCTGGTGCGACTCGAACCGATCGCCGGCCCAGCGCAGCAGCACGGTCTCCCCCAGCAGGTTGGCAAAGGCGAGGAATGCGTCCCCGTCCTGCTCCAGGAAGCAGAAGGCCCGGCCGCTGCCGCCCTCGAATGTCTGGTGATGCACGAAGGTCGCGCCGGTCCAGCGCAGCAGGATCGAGGGGGCATGGTGATCGGCATAGGCGAGATAATGCTCACCCATGTTCCGGAACGCGCACCAGTTATAGCCCCACGCTGACGGCACGGTCTGGAACGCGGCAAACTGGTTGCCGTCCCATTCCAGGATCATCGACTCCGCCGGGTTGGTCGCCACCGCACCCGGCATCCTGACACCCTGCGCCAGGGCCAGGAAATGGCGCTCGCCAATCGCAAAATGGCGCCACTGCTTGGCCGCGAAGCTGGGCACCGCCTGGAAGGAAACGAAGCGCCCGTCGCGCCACTCGAAGATGACGGAATCGGTGTTCAACTCATAGGGTCCGGCGCCCGAGCGCACGCCGGCCGTGGCCAGGAACGCGCGATCGCCGATGCGAAAGAATTCGGCATCCTCGCCGCCCGGTACCGGCAGGCGTTGCGCCTCGCTGAAGCCATGCTCCCCCCAGCGATAGAGGATCAGATCCACGTTGCTGTTGCCGCCATTCATATAGGCGGGCTCGTCCGGCTTGTCCTCGGCAAGCTGCGGCACCGCCAGCCAGGTCTGCCCGTCCAGTTCGAAACTGGCCACCGCGCGGGCGCCGGAGGTGGGCAACCGCTGCGCGGTCTGAAGAAGCGTCATGCTGAATCTCCGAAAGAAAGCCTGCGCCGAAGTCGGCCCGCCATGGCCAGGGACAGGGCCGCTACGAGGGCGGGCACCGCGGCGATCGCGAATAGCCGGGGGGTGCCGAGCCCCGCCCCGATCAGCACGCCGCCGATCAGCGGTCCGGCGATCGAGCCGAGCCGCCCGAAGCCCGCAGTCGATCCCGCCCCGGCGCTCCGCACCCGGGCGGGAAACAGGTCCACGGCCATCGCCGGAAAGCTCAGCTGCGCACCCAGCACGCCCACCCCCGTCAGGAACAACCCGGCCAGGGTCAGCGGCAGGCTGGCGAAGCCCTGGCCCAGCAGCGCGACGAGCACGCCGCCTGCCAGCGCGAGCAAGGCGTTGGGACGGTAGGGCCCGATCCGGTCGATCACCGGTGCGGCCAGCAGCGCGCCGACGATGCCACCCAGGTTCAGCAGCACCGGGCCAAGCGCGGCCAGCCGGGGTGAACCGCCGCTGGCCACGATCAGTTGCGGTGTCCAGCTCAGCAGGAAATAGGTGAGCAGCAGCGTGCAGAACAGCCCCAGCCATAACAGCAATGCGGGCAACAGCCGCCCTTCGGCGAACTGCTCGGTGAACAGCCGCCGGGGTCCGCGTTCCGTCCGCGTTTCGGCGGGCAAGGTGCCGGCGATCGATGCCGCCAGCAGGCCCATCACCCCTGCGCCCATGAAGATTGCGGCGGCACCCAGATGCAGCAGGGCGGCAGTCACCGCGCCGCCCAGGACCGCGCCCAGCGGATAGCCCAGGTACATGAGCGTTACCGTACCCCCCCGCCGTCCCGAGCGGGCGTGTTCCGCGGTGAGTGCGATCGCCGCCGGCAGCGCGCCGCCCAGCCCCAGCCCGGCGACGAAGCGCAGCGCCATCAGCGTATGGAGCGAACCCGCCTGCGCGCAGGCCATCGTGGCGATGCCGGCCAGCAGCATCGCGCCCACCAGCATCGGCTTGCGTCCGATGCGATCCGCCAAAGGGCCCATCGCCATGCTGCCGATCACTGCGCCGAGGTAGCCGATTGCGAACAGCTTGCCCAGATCGACCGGACTCATCCCCCACTGGCGCGCCAGCAGCGGCGCGACGAAGGCGATCATCAGCGTGTCGTAGCCATCGACCATCACGATCGCGAACGCCTTGACGCCCACTCCCCGCGGCGGCGCGACGCCGGCCCGCGCGGTCATCAGTTGGACCAGCCGAACAGCTGCGCGGGATTGTCGGACAGGATCATCCGGCGCACGCCAGGGTCCGGTGCCCAACGGGTAAGCAGGTTGAGCAGTTCGCCGGTGTCGCGGCCGGACCCCGGGATGTGCGGCCAGTCGGACCCCCAGATCGCGCGTCCGGGGGCGGCATCGACGATGGCCCGGGCGACGTCTTCCACTGCCTCATAACCGCGCGTGCCGGCCAGGCGATACGGCGCGCTCAGCTTCAGCCAGCTGCGCCCGTGGCGGAGCAGATCGAGCAGGCGCTGGAAATCGTCGGGGGTGAGCCCGTCGCGTTCGAGCATATAGCCCATGTGATCGATGACATGGTCGATCTCAAGCCCGCGCAGGAACCCGATCAGGTCACGCACGACCGTGCCGGGCGCGTAGAATTGCAGGTGCCAGCCGAGCGGCGAGACTTTTGCCGCCATGTCGGTAATATAGGCCTGGATCTGTTCGAGCGGATCCCTGGCGCGCTTGAACAGATCGAGACGCACGCCGCGCACGCCGAGCGCATGCATCCGGTCCAGTTCGTCCCGCGACACATCGGGTTCCGTCATCACCACGCCCCGCGCCTGGTCGCCGCTGTGCGCGAGCGCGTCGAGCAGGCAGGCATTGTCGATATCGTAGAAACTCGGCTGCACGATCACGAAGCGTTCGAGACCCAGCCGTTGCAGCAGCCGCCGGTAATGGCCGAGATCGCCGGGCGGCAGCGTATAATGGGGATGCGGCACGTGCGGATAGCGATCGACCGGCCCGAACACGTGCATATGCGTGTCGCAGGCGCCCGCCGGCACATCGAAGGCCGGGCGCTGCACCGTATCGAGCGGCCGCATCGGCTCCGGTACCAGGGGTTCTTCGTGATCTGCCATGGCATCGCCTCTCAAGATGGTGAAAAAATCAGGCCGACAGGCGCCCGCGCCAATCCTCGGCGCGGGTGAGCAGCCCGGCGGCAAGCAGATCGGTATCGATCGCTGCAAAGATCAAAGGCGCGAAGCCTTCGCGCAACTTTGCCACGAACGCCGCAGGATCGCCCAGTCCGCCCACCACGGCGAGTTTGCCGTGCCTGGCGGCAGCCGCCGCGATCCGCGCGCAGGCATCCCGGACGGCGGGATGATCGACTTCTCCCGGGCAGCCGAGATCGGCGGTCAAATCGTTGAGCCCGACCGCCAGCAGATCGACGCCGTCTACCGCCGCGATCGAGTCGGCCTGCGCGATGCCGGCAGCGGACTCGATCAGGATCTGCACGACGATGCCGTCGTCCGCGCGCCGCGTCATCTCTGCGGCAGGAAAGCGGCGGAACGCGAATTGCGGCAACAGCGCGATTGCCGAGCGGACGCCGCGTGGCGCGAAACGACAGGCCGCCGCCACCGCGCGCGCCTCTTCGGCGGTTTCCACCTTTGGCGCGATGATGCCCGTGGCGCCGCCATCGAGCAGCCGCCCGATCACGCCCAGATCACGCTCGGGCGTCCTGACCCAGGCCGCCAGGCCAAGGTCGGTAGCGGTCGCGGCGATCTGCACCGCTGCATCGATCGGCATGCTGCTATGTTCCAGATCGATCCATACGACCTCATAGCCGGCGCCTGCCGCCAAACGCGCGATATCGGGGGTTCGGGCATGCCGAATGCCAAGCGACAGCACCGGCTTTCCCGCTGCGAGCTTGCGCAGCACGTTCGGACCCGCCGCGCCTTGTTCGCCCCGTGCCGCTTCCATCGTCATCCGCCTCTTCCCCCGGTCGTGCACCGACCGCGCCGCGGCCATGCCATGCCTTGTTGCCATCACCCTTGCCGCGTCCTGGCGTTTGGCGCTAATTCAAGATTCGGGTCGATTGATGGCCAGGAGATATCAAATGGATCTTCGCCAGTTCCGCTACTTTACCGTGCTCGCAGAGGAACTTCATTTCCGCCGCGCCGCCGAACGGCTCAACATCACCCAGGCACCGCTGTCGGTCGCGATCCAGGGGCTTGAGCGCGAGTTGGGTGCGCAGCTGTTCCACCGCACGCAGCGGCGCGTGTCGCTGACCGAACATGGCGTCGCCTTCCTGGAGCATGCCTCTTCGGTGCTCGACCGCTTCGATCGTGGCATGGTCGAGATGCGGGAGCGGATATCCGGACATGCGGGCCGGTTGCGGATCGGCTTTACCGCCGCGTCATCGCTGCTGCCGTTCTTCCCGCGCATCATCTCGACGTTCCGCACGACCTATCCTGGCGTCGATGTGGCGTTGCGCGACCTTACGTCGATCGGCCAGATCAGCGCATTGCAGGACCGGGCGATCGATGTCGGCTTCATTCGCAGCCAGCAGGCGCATCCACCCAGCGATATCGCCTTTACCAAATTGCTGCGCGACCCGCTGATCGTGGCGATGCGCGAGGATCACCGCCTCGCCGCGCTGCCCAGGCTGCGTATCGCCGATCTTAGGGACACGTCGCTGATTTTCTATCCCCCGCGTTCGGGGATCGGCATCTACGATCTGGTGATGCGGGCCTGCGCCAAGAACGGCTTCGCGCCGCGTATCGTGCAGGAGGCCCAGGACGCCTCGACCCTGATCGGTCTGGCTGCGACCGGGCTTGGCGTGGCGATCGTCCCCTCGGAATTGCAGTGCATCGCCGTGCCGCATGTCGTGTATCGGCCGCTGGCGGATGACGATGCGATGACCGAGCTGTTCTTCGCCTGCCGCGCCGGCGAGGCGAGCGCCCATGTCGCCAATGTCCGGCACCTGGCCCAAAGCGCGGTAGCGACCTGGCGCGCGTCGCAGTCGAAATGACAATGGAACCTCAGCCGGTCCCTATGCAGCTACCGTCGCATGTCCCGCGTCCGTAGTGGCGGCTTCCAGCTCGGCAGCTTTCGCCTCGACCAGGGCGACGATATGATCCAGCATCGCCTCGCTTCGGACATGGTGATCGGTCACGCCTGACAGATAGACCATATGCTTGCCGTTGCCGCCGCCGGTGATGCCGATATCGGTTTCGCGCGCTTCGCCGGGGCCGTTGACGACGCAGCCCAGCACCGACAGCGACAGCGGCGTCTTGATGTGGCTGAGCCGGCTTTCCAGCGCCTCGACCGTGCGGATCACGTCGAAACCCTGGCGGGCGCAGCTGGGGCAGGACACGACGCGCACCCCGCGCGTGCGCAGGCCCAGCGACTTCAGGATTTCGAAGCCGACCTTCACTTCCTGTTCGGGCTCGGCCGAGAGCGAGACACGGATCGTGTCGCCGATGCCCGCCCACAGCATGTTGCCGATGCCGATCGCGCTTTTCACGGTGCCGCCGATCAGTCCGCCGGCCTCGGTAATACCCAGATGCAGCGGGCAGTCCACCGCGTCGGCCAGTTGCATGTAGGCAGCGACGGCCAGGAACACGTCGCTGGCCTTCACCGCGACCTTGTATTCGTGGAAATCATGGTCCTGCAGCAGCTTGATATGATCGAGCGCGCTTTCGACCAGCGCCTCCGGGCAGGGCTCGCCGTATTTCTCGAGCAGGTCCCGTTCCAGGCTGCCGGCATTGACGCCGATGCGAATCGCGCAGCCGTTGGCTTTGGCGGCGCGCACCACCTCGGCCACGCGTTCCGACGAGCCGATGTTGCCGGGGTTGATGCGCAGGCAGGCGGCGCCGGCATCGGCGGCTTCCAGCGCGCGCTTGTAGTGGAAATGGATGTCGGCGATGATCGGCACCTGCGCGGCGCGCACGATCTGACGCAGCGCCGTCGTGCTATCGACATCGGGGCACGACACCCGGACCAGATCGGCACCGGCATCCTCGCAGCGGCGGATCTGGGCGATGGTGGCACTGGCGTCGGAAGTCGGCGTGTTGGTCATGGTCTGCACGGTGATCGGGGCGTCGCCGCCCACCGGCACGCGGCCCACCATGATTTGCCGGCTGCTGCGACGCGCGATATCGCGCCAGGGTCTGATCGAGGACATGCCCGGCTCTATAGGCCGAACGGCGCGGCACCGCAAATGGTGAGACGCACAAGCCGCAACCATGGGTTGGCGGGCGATTGAGACGATGATACGCTGCTTTCCGGGCATTCTGTGAATAACATTCTCGTTTTAATGGTTTGCCCATGCAGGCCGCAGATCAGCTGCGATTTGCAACAGGGGAGTCATCAAATGAAAAAGACCTTTTTAGGATTTGCATCCTTGGTACTTGGCGCCAGTGTTCCGGCCAGCGCCCAGAATCTACCGGTGGGCTTCGGTGACTATGTCGAGGTTACCTCGGTTTCCATCGATGACGGCCATTTTGTCGACTACGCCAGCTTCCTCAGCACCAAGTGGAAGGCGCAAGAGGATTTCGCGAAGGCTCAGGGCTGGATCACCGGCTATGAGATTCTCGCCAACCCGTTCAAACGGGCAGGCGAACCCGATATGTACCTGATCGAGCGCTATCGTGCATTGCCCGACGCCACGGAAATGGCCAAGCGCGAGCAGATCATGCGCGCCCAGGTAAAGATGGACGACACGCAGATGGACGCCGATTCAGCCAGTCGCGCCAAGTTTCGCCATGTGACCGGATCGGAACTGCTGCAAATCGTAACGATCAAATAGGCTGCGCTGCCGGGCCTGCGCACCAGTGGCGCGGGTCCGAGCCCAGCCGCTCTAGAGCATGATGCGATAAGATAGAATCGCCTCATGCTCTGAAATCTTTGTTTTCGCGTGATTCAAGAACAAAAACCGGTACCTACTTTTTGTCATCACGCTCTAACGCGCAAACTTGTCCGGCTTGCGGTTGCCGAAGCGCATGCCGCTCTCCAGCCGGGCACGTAGCTGGGTGTAGAAGGCTTGCAGGAATGCGCGTGTCCCGGCGGCGCCGGGGGCGGTCCAGCCGATCTTTGCGCAGATCGCCTCCGCCACCGCTTCCTGCGTGTCCGGGCGATTGTCGCGCAGCACCCGTTCCAGCGTCTGCAATTCATGCTCGCCGTAAATCGCCAGCTCGGCTTCGCCGAAGCGATAGGCGTGGGCGTCGGGTGCGGCCGTTTCGGCGGCGGCGGCGTCCAGGCTCATTGCCGGCAGCAGTTTCTGCCGGTGCGTTTCCACCACCCAGCTGCCGGCAATCAGATCGCCCGCGCGCAGCCGGTCGCGGTTGAAGAACGGAAAAAACGCGAACAGCGCGAACCAGCCCGCCGCCGCAAGCCCGCCCGGCCCGCCATTTCCCGTTGCCGCCATGGCAATGAACGCCAGCGGCAGGAACAATTCGATGTCGCGCAGCAGATTGCGCGCGATGACCATGTCCGCCGTCAGCGGGCCCCCGCCGCGCGCGGCAACCCGGATGCCCATCATGCGCTTGCCCGGAGTAGCGCCGCGCGATCCCAGCTCGAAGAACATGAACCAGCCATTGTGGAGCAGGAAACCGCCGATCAGGAACAGGATTTCCAGGAATTGCAGGGCGTCGAGGGTAGCCGCGGGAGCCTTGCCGCCGCCGGGATGGGGCAGATTGGCACCCAGATAGACCAGCGCAATGATCGCGGCGATTGCGACCGCGCCCTGGATCATGATGTCCAGCGCCAGTGCACCCAGCCGCGCGCCGCGACTGGCCAGGGTCAGCGGCAGGCTCAGGCCCTCGGGCGTGATGATGATGCGCACAGCGGGTTTGGAAGGCGCGGCAGCGGCGGTCATCTGCGCACAGCCGATTTACGCCGGGGCACATAGAAATAGGCCAGCCACAGCACCAGCATCGCCCCGCCGATCGCCAGCCGCATCCCGGTATTTTCAATCAGTTGCCGCGCAAACCCTTCCAGCGTCGCCGCCACCAGCAGCATCAGCACCACCCCGACCATGACCACCGCCGCCCGGCGCCCGGCACCAGCAGCCGCATCCAGTAGCGACAATTGTCCCGGAAAGGCCATCGACCGCCCGATATGCAGCCCCGCCGCCCCCGCCAGCAAAATCGCGAACAATTCGGTAGTGCCATGGATCGCCAGCCAGCCCAGCAATTCCCACGTCAGGCCCTGCCCGTGATACAGCCATAGCAACGCCCCCGCGGTGCCCGTGTTTTGTACCAGCAGCATCAGCGAAGGCACCCCGAACGCAAACCCCAGCGCAAAGGCCAGGATCGCGATCTGCGCATTATGCCCGAACAGGCCGGCCGCAAACGCCGACAGGAAATCCTCGCGGGCATGGCCGAACAAAACCGCCCGCAGCGCCGCCCGGCTGGCCCCCGGAATGCGCGGATCGTCCGAAGGCATCGCCGCCAGCACGCCGTACCAATGCGGATCGCTGGCCACCAGCTGCCAACCGACCACCCCGCCAGCCGCCATCACCGCCAGCGCGATCCACACATCCAGCCACATCGCCCGCACCGCCGATGGCCAGCCCCCGCCGAAAAACTGCCGAAACCAGCCCGGCAGCGTCTGGCGCGGGCCATATACCTGGAACCACGCCCGGCGCACCAGCTCCTCCAGCCACGCCAGCGCTGCCGCATCGAGCGATGTTGCCCGCGCGATCGACAAGCTGGACACCGCGCCGCGATACAGCACCGGCAAATCGAGGACATCGGCATCGGACAAGCGCCTCACCCGCCCCGCCTCCATGCACCCGATGATCGCATCGAGCCGCCGCCAGTCAGGCTCGCGCGCCTGGCGCAAACGGTCGGAACGCAGCGCAGCGGCCTCGATCGCGGCAAGCATGGGGCGGTTGGGTTCGGGCGGCTTCATTGGATACTCAAGCCGAGGGTCTCGTGCCGTCTTGACACCCCTCCCGCAAGCGGGAGGGGTGGAGGGTTGGCAGGTTCACACGCAATATTGGAATAGCAGAAGTGCCCACCCCTGACCCCTCCCGCAAGCGGGAGGGGGACAGAAGAGCCTCGGGCGCGGCGATTGCGCTGACGATTCACCCTATCCCCTCCGATCTCGTAATGGCCAGATACGCATCGAGCAGCCGCGTCCCGACCATGCGGTAAGGCGCCGAGATCACCTCCACGCCAAGCTGGCGCAATCGCTCCACCACGAGTGCGCGCTGGCGCAGCAGGCTATCGGCGGTTACCGCCATGGCCAATGCCTGTGCCGTATCCGGCGCCGCTTCCGCGATGCCTTCGAGTTCCTCGTCGGCCAGCGTCACGAACACCACCCGGTGGCGCGCGACCAGTCGGCCGATGTTTTCGATCATCAGTTCGGCGCCGGCGGGATCGGTGAATTCGCTGAACACCACGACCAGCGACCGGCGTTGCAGCCGGGCGGTCAGGCTGGCCAGCGCCAGGGTAAAATTGGGTTCTTCGGCATGGTAATCGAGGCTGGCGGCGGCTTGCTGCAGGCGGTTGAAGCCGCGGGTGTCAGTCGCGAAGGGGGTGGCGAGAGTCACTTGCGCGGCAAAGCCGAACAGGGCGACACGGTCGCCGCCTTTCAGCGCGACCCAGGCGGTGGTCAGCGCGGCGGTGACGGCGCGGTCGATGCGCGGCACCCCGGCGACCGGCTCGCACATCGCTTGGCCGCAATCGAAGGCCAGCACGATCTGGTTGTTGCGTTCGGCCTCGTTTTCGCGCGCGTAGAGCAGGCCGTGGCGGGCGGAGGATTTCCAGTCGATGCGGCGGCGATCCATGCCGGGCTGAAATTCGGCCAGTGCCTCGAACATGCTGCCTTCGCCGCGCAATCGCCGGGCGACGATGCCGAATTGGGAATTGCGCAGGAAAGCTTGCAGCGCGGGCGAGCGTACCGGGCCGATGTCGGGCAACACCCGCACAATCTGCCCCGCCATGCGGCTGGCCTGGCGCGCGCCCAGGCCCAGCGGGCCGTCCCAGCGCAGCACAAGCCGGGTCACCGCGCCGGTGCCGCGCCGGGTGGCGGTGAAGCTTGCGCGGCCATGACTGGCACTGCTCGCCGGATCATTCGCAAACGCCAGATCGAGCCGACCGGTCGGCTCGAGGCGCGGATCGAGCGCCAGCGATGCCGCCACGGCTGGCGGATTGCCGGTGAAATCAGCCAGCACGGTGATCTCGCCCGCCGCACCTACCGCAATCTCGTCCGGGGCGAGCAAGCGGGCGTCGATCAGCCGCGCCGCGAGCGCGCCGTCGATGACCGTCAGCGCGAACAGCGTGCCCGCCAGCGCCGGGGCCGCGGCCCACAGCGCCGGCGACAGGGCCGTGATCAGCAGCGCCAGCGGCACGCTCAGCGCGAACAGCAGCACCGCCCGCCGGGTGGGCACGATGAGGGTCGGCACGAGTACCGTCGGCGCCAGCCTCGCGAGCCAACCCGGCGGGCGCCATTTCACCGCGGCGCCTCGATCCGGTCGATCAGGCCGCTCAGCAGTGTTTCCACCGCCTTGCCCTCGATTTCGGCGGCGGGGCCGAGCAACAGGCGATGGCGCAGCACCGCGGGGGCCAGCGCCTTGATATCGTCGGGCAGCACATAGTCGCGGCCGGCCAGCGCGGCGCGGGCGCGGGCGGCGTTGGCCAGCAGCACGGCAGCGCGCGGGCTGGCGCCGCAGGACAGGTCGGCGCTGTCGCGGGTGGCGCGGATCAGCCGCACGACATAGTCGGCGATCGGCTCGGCCAGGGTGATCGCGCGCACCGTGGCGGCGGCAGCGGTCAGCATGGCCTGATCGCAGACCGGGCCGATGCCGAGGTCGGCAGGCCGCGCCGGGCCGCTGCGGCTGCCGAAGCGGGTGACGATGCGGATTTCTTCTTCCTGCGTCGGATAAGCGACCAGCAGCTTGAACAGGAAGCGGTCGAGCTGCGCCTCGGGCAGCGGGTAGACGCCCTGGCTTTCGATCGGGTTTTGCGTCGCCACCACCATGAAATGCGCGGGCAGCGGATGCGCAGTACCATCCAGCGTGACCCGGCGCTCCTGCATCGCCTCCAGCAGCGCGGCCTGGGTCTTGGGCGGGGTGCGGTTGATCTCGTCGGCCAGCAGCATGTCGCAGAAGATCGGTCCGCGCGTCAGGGTGAACTGGCTGGTCTGGAAATTGAACAGGTTCGCGCCCAGGATATCGCCCGGCATCAGGTCGGGCGTGAACTGGATGCGCCCGAAATCGAGGCCCAGGCTGGCGGCGAAGCACTGCGCCAGGAAGGTCTTGGCGGTGCCGGGCGGCCCTTCGAGCAGCACGTGCCCCTGTGCCAGCAGCGCGATCAGCAGATGCTCGACGGTTTCGGACTGGCCGACTATGGCGCGGGAAACTTCGCTGCGGATGGCCTCTGCCAGCGCGCCGATGCCATCGATAGCGTTCCCGGGCGGCATTTCTCGCGAATCTCTCATCGGATCAGCATCCTTTCCAGTTGATGGAGCGCGCGCGCCGCCGCGACCATCGCCGTTTGCCCGCGCGCCTCATGCAGCGCCGCGACGGTTTCGGCAAATCCCCGGCCGGTTCCCGGGCCGGCGTTCCGCCTGGCTGCCAGCGCCCGGTCGATCGCGGCATCGGTGTCTGCGACATCGGCGTGACGCGGCAGCGCCAGCCCCCGCGCGATCCGCTCGCGGCAAGCGGCGGCATAGCGCGGCCCCAGCAGATGCAGCCGCCGCGCGCGCAGAATCAACGCGCCGGAATTTTCGACCAGCCGCGCCTTGCCGAATGCCAGTTCGCGCGGGGCTGCGCGCGGCGTACCGAACCGGCAAAAGCTGCGCCAGCCCGCCGCCAGCGCGGCCAGGATCAGGCACAATGTCGCCGCCAGCCAGGGCGGGGCAAAGGCCAGCGTCAGCAAATTGGGGGCATGGCCCAGCCCGTCGAGCGTAAGGTCGAAGGCGATCGCGCGCGGGCCGCCGGGCGCGGTGGCGGCGAGCAATCGGCTGGCCAGCGCCGCATTGGCCGGGTCGGCCAGGCCGTAATTGTCGAGCAGGTCGGGCTCGAACACCAGCACCAGCGGATAAGCGGATGAGGGTGGCGCCGCAGCGGTTGCGCGCGCACCATCGAGCGCCAGCCGGTCGAGCGCGGGGGTGGGCCGCGCATCGGCGACATAGGCGGCCAGTACCGGTGCACTATAATCCTCCCCCTGTGGAGGAGGTGGCAGCCCATGGGGCTGACGGAGGGGGCCAACGAGAAGGCAATCTCCTGTCTGATCAATGTTCCGCCCGGCGCACCGCCTCCGTCTCGCTGCGCGAGCAACCTCCCCCAAGGGGGGAGGATTTCGCGGCGGCAGGGCACGCCCGTCCATTCCGCCCGCCACGCCGACCAGCGGGATCAGCGACCGGCCGGCATCATCGGCACCCGTGCCTGCTTCGATGGCGCGGGCATCGGGCAACCGCCCTGTCAGCTGGGCGGCGCGCCAGCGCAGCATTGCGCCCTGGGCGCCCGCCCGAACCGATACGCTGACCTTGTCGAGAAATCCCGGCCATTGCGGCGGCTGCACCCCGGCCAGCGCCACCCAGCCATCCTTCCCGCCGGGAACATCCCGTGCCAGCCGCTGCGCCAGCCATTTCGGGGCGATTACCATCACCGGACCGATCCGGCGATGACGGCTGACAATACGCGAGATCTCCGTACCGGGGGCATCGGCGGCGGGGGTCAGCACCAGCAGGCCGGGCTGGTCCAGTTCGGCATCGCTGCGCGCCAGCGTCGTCGCCCAGCCATCGGCAGCCGCCAGCCGCACCAGCCCGGCGAAACCGTTCAGCCCCTTGCCGCCCGCGTGGCTGCCGCCGTCATTGCTGTTGTCGAAGCCATAGCCCGTGCCGATCATCCACAGCAGCGCCAAAAACAGCGCCGCACCCCCCGCCACCAGCAACAGCCCGCTGCGCATGGAAAAGGCGCCGGTCTGGGCCGGTTCGCTCATGCCGTGACCGCGCCGTGCAGCGCGAACCGTTCATAAGCGGCGCGCGCCACCTGCCAATCCGCCTCCGCCAGCGCGCGCAAGGCATAGCGGCTGGCCTCCACCCGATCGGCGATGACCGCAAAGGCCGCGCGCACCGGGCCCGGCAGCGCGGGCAACGCGGCGATTTCCCGTGCGGTGCTCGCCGGGTGGAGCCAGTCGGGACGCTGGTCGCGGATCTGGTCGCAACTGCGGCGCAGCAACAGATGGGCCGCTTCGTCATAGCGGCCCTGCTGCGCCAGCCGGTCGGCATCTTCGAGCAATGCAGCGGCCTCGGCCCGATCGGGCACCCATTCGGCGGCGACCACAGGCTTTGGCGCGCGGGCTTTCCCCCACAGCCACACACCCATGCGCCACGCCAGCAGCGCCAGCACCACCGCACCCGCGCCGACCACCAGCCATTGCATCACCGGCCAGCCGATGCCCAGCGCCTGCGCCAATGGCCTGAAGATGAATTCCAGGATGCGGCCCAGCCATTGCAACCATGCCGGCAACGGGTGGGGCGACGGTAGCGGTTGCGGCGGCACCGGCGCGAATTGCAGATCGGTCGCCGCACGCAGCGCTTGCCAGTGGCCGGATGCCTGGCCCACCGCCCCGCCTGTACCCTGCTGATCGGCTGCCACGGCTCTTCGTGACATGGCCGCGATCGGCTGGCAAGGGTCCAGTGCTGCGGGTCTAACCGCGCGGACGAGCCTGGCGATAGCTGCCCAACTGGCGCAGTTCCTTGCAGAAAAAGGCCAGCTCTTCAAAGGCGCGATCAACCGCCGGATCGCCCGGTGCGCCGACGATGTCGGCAAAGAACATCGTCGCCGCAAAGCTGGCGCCCTGCTGATAGCTTTCCAGTTTGGTCATGTTGACGCCATTGGTGGAAAAGCCGCCCAGCGCCTTGTACAGCGCGGCCGGCACGTTGCGGACCTGGAACAGGAAGGTGGTCATCACCGCTCCGTCACTATCCAGCGTCGCCGGATCGAGCGGATCGCGCGCCAGCACGACGAAACGGGTCGTGTTGTCCGAAGCGTCCTCGACATTGTCTTCGATGATCTGCAGCCCGTAAAGTTCGGCGGCCAGCGGCGGGGCGATGGCGCAGGCCTGCGCATCTTCCATTTCGCGCACCAGCGCGGCGGCGGCGGCGGTATCGGCATAGGCCATCGGCACGATCCCGCGCGCGCGCAGATAATGCCGCGACTGGCCCAGCGCCTGGGGATGGCTGTAGGCGGCCGCGAACGGCCCCGATCCCAGCGCCATCAGGCTGTGATGGATCGCCAGGAAATGCTCGGCCACGATCGCCAGACCGCTTTCGGGCAACAGGAAATGGATATCGGCGACCCGGCCGGCCTGCGAATTTTCTATCGGGATGATCGCGCGCGCCGCGCGCCCCTCCTTCACCGCGTCCAGCGCGTCCTCGAAACCGAAGCACGGCATCGGCAGACAGTCCGGTGCATATTCCAGCGCCGCGCGGTGGCTGTTGCAACCGGGCGCACCCTGAAAAGCCACCGCGAGCGCAGGATTTGCGGCAGCGGCAGCGGTCATTCGAGTAACCAGTGCAAGGGCGGGTTCGGGAAAGCTGTGCATGATCCGGCGAGCAGATAGGGCCATGAATGGAAAGCCGCAATGGCCCTTGCACTCGGCTTTGCCGGACACTAGAGCGACGGGCAGATTGGGCTACTCCCGCGGGGCATTTCATGGACGATCGCTTCAATACCATCGCTGGCTGGACCTTGTTTTCCGGCATCGTGGCGCTGGGGCTGGCCAGCATCAGCAGCCATTATTTTCGCGCCGACAAGGATCAGCGGCCTGATAAAATGGGCTATGAAATCGCCGGCGTAGTGAAAAGCGGTGCAGCCGTGGCAACCGTCCCGATCGAGGCGCTGCTGGCCAAGGCCGATCCCGTCGCGGGCGCCAATGTTTTCAAGAAGTGCATGTCATGCCACGTCATCACCCAGGGCGGCCCCAATGGCATCGGGCCCGATCTCTACGGGGTGGTCGGCGACAACATCGCACAGGGGCGCGGTGGCTTTGCCTTTTCGGACTCGCTTAAAGCGCATGCCGGCAAGTGGGATTTCAAGCTGCTGAACGAATGGCTGACCGACCCGCGCGCCTTTGCCGCGGGCACGAAAATGACCTTTGCCGGGCTCGACAGCCCGCAGGATCGCGCCAATGTCATCGAATATCTGAACACCCAGGGGTCCAACCTGCCGCTGCCGCCCGTCCCGGCCAGCGCTGCCAGCGGACCCGTTGCCGGCGGCGTCGCTGCTCCGGCGGTCGCGCTGGTCGGCGATCCGGCCAAAGGTGCCGACGTGTTCAAGCGTTGCGCCTCGTGCCACAACAATGCCGCCAACGGCCAGAATGGCATCGGCCCCAACCTGTACCACATCTTCGGCGATGATGTGGGCAAGGGCCGGGGTGGCTATGCCTTTTCAGATCCCGTCGCCCACAAGGGTGGCAAATGGGACGCCGCCTCGCTCGACAAATGGCTGGCCGGCCCCAGCGCCGACATCCCCGGCACCAAGATGACCTTTGCCGGGCTGGCCAATGCGCAGGACCGGGCGGATGTGATTGCGTACCTCAAGGCCAATTGAGGTCGGGATTGCAATTGCGAGTGTTTAGGCTAGCTTGCCGGCGGGCGGGATGGCCTGGAGAAGAGTATGAAAATTTTACCGATCGCCGCGCTTGTATCGGCGGTGCTTTTGACTGCGACACCCGCAGACGCGCGCGTTTGTCGCAACAGCCATGGCAAGGTTTTCCATTGCCACAAGGTGTTTGCGCCGCGCATCAATTTCCACCGGCACCACCCGATTAAAGTCCAGCGCTGCCGCGCTCACAAGGGTCGTTTCAACAACTGCTGAATAATGGGGAAAGGGGGCGGCGCCGGTGGGCGCCGCGCCCGCTGCCGGTCGCTTATGGAGAGCAGGATGAAGACGCGCGTTCTGAGCAAGGGCCTGGAAGTTTCGGCCATCGGCCTTGGCTGCATGAGCCTGAGCGGCGCTTACGGCGCAGCGCTGAGCGAAACCGCAGCGGGCGATCTGCTGCGCGCCGCCTATGATCGCGGCGTCACCTTCTTCGACACCGCCGAGGTCTACGGCCCCTTCCTCAACGAGACACAACTGGGAAAGGGCCTGGCCGCGATCCGCGACCAGGTCGTGATCGCGACGAAATTCGGCTTCAAAATAACACCCGGCCAGGCCGGACCGCAAGGGATGGACAGCCGGCCGGAGCATATCCGCGAGGTGGTGGATGCTTCGCTGGCACGGCTGGGCACCGATCACATCGACCTGCTCTACCAGCACCGTCCCGATCCCGCCGTGCCGATCGAAGATGTTGCCGGCACCGTCGCCGACCTGATCCGCGCCGGAAAAGTCCGCCACTTCGGCTTGTCCGAATCCGACGCAGCCACCATCCGCCGCGCCCATGCCGTGCATCCGGTAGCCGCCTTGCAAAGCGAATATTCGCTGTGGACGCGCGATGTGGAGGACGAGATCCTGCCGACCCTGCGCGAACTCGGCATCGGCTTCGTGCCGTTCAGCCCGCTGGGCCGGGGTTTCCTGACCGGCCGCGTGGCGCCCGGCGCCCTGCCTGAAAGCGACTGGCGCGCAAAAATGCCGCGGTTCGGCGGCGACGCCGGCGATCGCAATTTCGCCCTGGTCCGCGCGCTGGAAACGCTGGCCGCGCGCAAGGGCCATAGCGCCGGACAACTGGCCATCGCCTGGGTGCTGCACCAGGGCGACGATATCGTCCCCATCCCCGGCACGCGCCGGCTGGACCGGCTGGAAGAAAACATCGCCGCGGCCGATATCGAACTGACGGCGCAGGATCTGGCGGAGATCGAAGCGGCGTTTCCAGTCGGTGAAGTGATCGGCGAACGGTATTAGACCAGCAAAATGAAGATTTAGACGCAGGGGCTACTGCCCCGCGCGCGCCAGGCAAAAAATGAAGACCGATCAATGCGCAACAAAAATGACGGGGAGCGCAAGGGGAATACCCCTCGCACCTTATTCTTCAAATTATAATCTTTCCGGGCACCTTTCACGGCACCAGCACCGTATCATTCGCCTCGTCCAGCGTCTGCGGATAATCCAGCGTATAGTGCAGCCCCCGGCTTTCCTGCCGTTTCAGCGCCGATTGCACGATCAGGTCGGCGCTTTGCAGCAGGTTGCGCAGTTCGATGAGGTCGGTGGTCACGCGGAACTGGCCGTAGAATTCCGCCACTTCCTCGGTCAGCATGCGGATGCGGTGCGCCGCGCGGTCGAGGCGTTTGGTGCTGCGCACGATGCCGACGTAGTTCCACATGAAGCGGCGGATTTCGGTCCAGTTCTGCTTGATGATCACTTCCTCGTCGGAGGAGGTGACCCGGCTTTCGTCCCACGGCAGCACCGGCGGCGGCTCGGCGTAGCTGTCCCAATAGTCGAGGATATCGGCGGCGGCCGCTTCCCCGAAGACGAAGCATTCGAGCAGTGAGTTCGACGCCAGCCGGTTGGCGCCGTGCAGCCCGCTTTCGGTGCATTCGCCCACCGCGTACAGCCCCGGCAGATCGGTGCGCGCGGCCAGATCGATGATGATCCCGCCGCAGGTGTAGTGCTGCGCGGGCACCACCGGGATCGGCTCGCGGGTCATGTCGATGCCCAGCCCCAGCAGTTTTTCGTAGATATTGGGAAAATGGCCGCGCACGAAATCCGCCGGCAGGTGGCTGATGTCGAGGTGGACGAAGTCGAGCCCCAGACGCTTGATCTCGTGATCGATGGCGCGCGCGACGATATCGCGCGGGGCAAGTTCGGCGCGGGCATCGAAATCGGGCATGAACCGCCGGCCCGCACCGGGATAGCCCGGCGGGATTTTCAGATGCCCGCCCTCGCCGCGCACCGCCTCGGTAATCAGCAGGTTCTTGACCTCGAGATTATACAGGCAGGTCGGGTGGAACTGCATCATTTCCATATTGCCGACCCGCGCCCCGGCGCGCCAGGCCATGGCGATGCCATCGCCGGTGGCGCCGCGCGGAGCGGTCGAGAATTGATAGACGCGCCCGGCACCGCCGGTGGCCAGTATGGTGAGGTTGGCGGTATGCGCGGTGACCTTGCCGGTCGACTCTTCCAGCGCATAGACGCCCCACACCCGGCCCGACCCCGAATAGCGCAATTCGTGCCGGCCGGTGATCAGGTCGATGCAGGCCTGCCCCGGCAGCAGGGTGATGTTGGGATGGTCCTGCGCCGCCTGCACCAGCGCCTGCTGCACGGCATAGCCGGTGGCATCGTCGACATGGGCAATGCGGCGGTGCGAATGGCCGCCCTCCCGGGTCAGATGCAGTGCATTGCCGGAGCCCTCGTTCATGCTGAACGGCACGCCCAGCTGCACCAGCCGGTCGATGGCAGGCGGCGCCCGCTCCACCACGAATTCCACGGTTTCGCGCCGGTTCAGCCCGGCACCGGCCACCATCGTATCCTCGATATGATTCTCGAAGGTATCTCCGGAATCGAGGACCGCGGCGATCCCGCCCTGCGCCCAGGTGGTCGACCCGCCGTTGAGCGAGCCTTTCGCGAGCACCACCACCTGCAGCGTCTCGGCCAGCGCCAGCGCCGCGGTCAGCCCCGCCGCGCCCGACCCCACGATGAGGACGTCGGTTTTCAACGGCCGACGCCGCATATTACGAAATCACACCGCTTCACGCCCGCATCCTTGTCCCTTACGCCGCCCGATCGCTGGTCAGGCTGACAAACACGTCTTCCAGATCGGCCTCTCGCGTCGTCACGTCAACGATCGCAAAGCCCTGCGCCTGCACCCGCGCCATCACTTCGCCCGCAGTGGTGCGATCCTTGTTGTAGGTGATTTCGACCAGCCGATCGCCCTTCATCTCGCTTTTGAGAAACGACCCGTCGTCCGGCGCTGCGGCGACATCGCGGTCCAGCGCCAGCACTACGATCTTTTCGCGCACCATCTCCAGGAATTCGCGCGTGGGCTTGTTGGCGATCAACTTGCCGTGGTTGATGATGGCGATGCGGTCGCACAATTGCTCGGCTTCCTCCAGGTAATGGGTGGTCAGCACCACCGTCACCCCCTCGCCATTGAGCCGCTTGACCAATTCCCACAATTGCCGGCGCAATTCGACGTCGACCCCGGCAGTCGGCTCGTCCAGCACCAGCACCGGCGGCGAATGCACCATCGCCTTGGCCACCAGCAACCGCCGCTTCATGCCCCCCGACAGCGTGCGTGAATAAGCCGCCGCCTTGTCGGACAAATGCACCGCCGCCAGCAATTCCGCCGAACGCCGGTCGCGCCTGGCCACGCCATAGAACCCGGCCTGGTTCTCCAACACCTCGAACGGCGTAAAAAACGGATCGAACACGATTTCCTGCGGCACGATGCCGATGGCGCGCTTGGCATTGCGGCTGTCCGCGTCGATATCGAACCCCCAGATCGACGCCTCCCCACTGGTCTTCATGACCAGCCCGGCCAGAATATTGATCAGCGTCGACTTGCCCGCACCATTCGGGCCCAGCAGCCCAAAGATTTGCCCCTGCGGCACGTCGAAGCTGACATCGTCGAGCGCCAGTTTGCCCGGCGCGCCTTTGAAGCCGGCATAGTGCTTGACCAGATTGCGGATGGAGATCGCGGGAGGCATCGTCATGGGGTACCCCTTAGAACCAGCCAGGTAAGCGGGTAAAGGGGGAGGGTTCGACAGGATGAAGGGAAGGGAAGGTTTTCTGGGGCTTTTGGCCCCAGACCCTATTTAATTTTGATATACGCAGGCTGTTTTATGTCGTGATCTCTTTCCTTGGCCGGCCACCCTTCCGGCCGTTCTCGCGCGAGGCCGCGACCTTCGCCACGGTGCGCGACCGGCCGCCTTCCGCGCCGAGCTGGCGTGCCATCCAGCCTTTCGAGCCGAATACGCCCTGCAACAGCGCCGGCACATAGAGATCGGCGTCCAGGCGGGGCCAGTGCAGGCCAA
Source organism: uncultured Novosphingobium sp. (assembly GCA_964245935.1). Lineage (GTDB taxonomy): Bacteria > Pseudomonadota > Alphaproteobacteria > Sphingomonadales > Sphingomonadaceae > Novosphingobium. The sequence continues at coordinate 4,126 of CAXTOS010000029.1, read as the reverse complement.
GACCGGCCGGGCTGATTTCGATATCGGCCAGATTTTCGGGCGACGCGTCTGCCAGCCCCTCGGCCAGACGGGGCGGGAAGGCCAGTTCGACCCCGGTGCTGAGGGCGACAACCACGCGCGATCGGCGACGGTCGTAGCGTGCCGACACGGCATGGCCGACTTCCCGCACCGCAGCCATACGCTGCTCCGCCTGCTGCATCTCGTGCTCAGTGATGGCCATGTATCGTCCTCCATTCCTCGCACAGGGCAATGATCGCCGCCGCCAGCATGTCCTCGATCCGGTTCAGATCGGCCAGCCTGAACCCGTAACTCTCGCGCAGCGCCGGCGGTCCACCGGGGCAATGCAGGTTGAACACCGCCTCCCCCGCCGCGCCCTTCACATGGACGTGCGCCGGTCGATGATCGTTTGGCCAAATCACGACCCGCAGGCCACCGATACGCAGAACGGTAGACATGGCGGGTCATAGCAGAAACCCAAGGGGTAGAGAATATTTGCAAATGGCGGGCGCTGATGGAAGGGTTAAGGGCTGATCGCGGCAACGTGCGATGTTAATCCGCTCGCGCGGGAACAGCAACAAGTGGTGGAGTCCGGAAAGGCAGGTTTTAGGCAACGGATTAAGCTAAGCTGCTGATCGTTCACCTTGCCAGAAAATCAGTGAGCAATAGCGCTGTTGGGCCGGGATGTGGAAAGGCCACTTGTCCGTCAGATCAATTAATTTGATGAATGGATAATAAAATTGTTCGCGCCTGCTTCATCAAATCTGACAACTTTGCCGCCGGAGCGTAGTTGTATCTACTTATAGAAATCTCTCTTCCTGCCACAGCCGAATAGCAACTGACTACGATACCGGAACTGACATGCTGTTTTGGATCAAAGCTCATTCGTCCGCCAGCATATACACATGCATCATCTCGACCAAGATACCCAAATGCTGCATTTATGCCTGGCTGAGATCCTAATTTATCTTTTATATTTTGGTTCACTTGAGAATTCATCGCTTTTATATCAAGCGCAGGAAGCTGCGATTTCATGCTACTATCGATTACCGTTACAGCGAACAAGCGCTGAACGAAGTTCAATGTTTGAGAACGCTTCACCTGCAACATTGTATAATCGTCTTTTGGCGAAATAATTTTTCCATTTTTGCAGGTCAAAAATATGAAAAGATCGAGGTTTGTTTTGTTCATCGCGCTGGTTATGCGTTCAAACTTCTGACTTTGTTCAGCGTCTGGCAAGCACACCCCTGAGGGGATGGACAAACTAAGTTGCACCTGATCTCCCTTAATAGCAACCTCTGTTGCCCTAGATGGAGCACTGTTGGCCATGGCCCAAATCAGTGCCACAAAAAATAAACACCTATTCATGCCCGCCCCGTTTAATCATGAACGCTACGAAAGAGTAATTTGAACCCGTCTCTAATAGGCAGTAGCGTACCCCTGGCGGCAGCGATACCGAGAAAGGATGGTGGCATTGCTGAATGTGCGCTTCTGCCAGACCAAATCGTCCTTTGAATGACTGCAGTAAGGGCGTTAGCCGACAATGCCCCCGCAGCCAATCGCTGGCGCAATCGTTAAGTTTTATGGCCGGTAGCGGCGGGGCGCAACAAACGGAGCAGTACGAGACGCAGACAGTAACGGGAGCGCGAGGGCCCCCGGCCCTCGCATCTTAACCCGTGGGCTTCAACCCTTAAACCTCCGATCTTTGCACATGCGAACACTGGAAATCCCGAATCAGCCCTGCTATCGCCACTTACCATGAGCCAGCCCCCGGAAACCGTTCAAGCGCACTCCCACCGTGTCAGTTGTGACGGCGCCGGCGGCATTCGCAGCACCGGCGGCTATGCCCCATCGGCGCTGGGTCACCCACGCGTCTATCTGGAGATCGACGATCGGGGCTATGTCGAATGCCCCTATTGCGACAAGCGATTCGTGCTGGAGGGCCACCATGTGGATGAACCGACCAGTGCGGGCGGGCTGCACCACTGAAGCGTAAATCCGCCCCTCTCCCGGCCTTCGCCGGGACAGGCTACGCCCTGCGGGCTGCCACCTTCCCCAGAGGGGGAGGATTTTAGTGGATCGGGTTTAACGCGGCTTGCTGTAAGGCTGGCGCGCGCGGGGTCCGTGCCTATATATGGCTGATGACCCAACTTCCCGATCCCCGCTCGCTGCTGTACCGCCCCGGCCAGCTGACCCCCGATGAAGCGCGCGCGTTGACCCAGACGGCGCTGAAGAACTGCGACGATGGCGAGCTATACCTGCAGTTCATTGCTTCCGAGGCGTTCGGCTTCGACGACGGCCGGCTGAAAACCGCCGATTATTCACGCGACGCCGGGTTTGGGCTGCGCGGGGTGTCGGGCGAGATGACCGGGTTTGCCCATGCCAACGATATTTCCGCCGCCGCCATTGCGCGCGCGGGGGAAACGCTCAGTCTGCTTGATCCCTCCGATGCGCCGCGCTCCGCCCCGCCGCGCGCCAGCAACCGGCATCTTTATACTGACGCATCGCCGCTCGACACTTTGGGCTTTGCGGAGAAGGTGGCGCTGCTGGAGACGATCGACGCGGCCGCCCGCGCGCGCGATCCGCGCGTGGCGCAGGTTTCGGCCAGTCTGGCGGCGAGCTGGTCGGTGGTCGAGATCGTGCGCGCCGATGCCGATCCGATCATGGATATCCGCCCGCTGGTGCGCCTCAACGTCTCGATCGTCGCCGAAAGCAACGGGCGGCGCGAGACCGGTAGCTTCGGCATGGGCGGGCGCTGGCTGTATGACGATCTGTTCGATCCGGCCAACTGGAACCGCGCCATCGACGAGGCCTTGGCGCAGGCGCTGACCAATCTGGACAGCGTTGCGGCGCCGGCCGGCGAAATGACCGTGCTGCTGGGCCCGGGCTGGCCGGGGGTGTTGCTGCACGAAGCGGTGGGTCACGGGCTGGAAGGCGATTTCAACCGCAAGGGTACCAGTGCCTTTTCGGGGCGGCTGGGCCAGCGGGTTGCCGCGCCCGGGGTGACGGTGGTCGACGACGGCTCCATCTTCGGCCGGCGCGGTTCGCTGTCGATCGACGACGAGGGCACGCCGACGCAGGAGAACGTGCTGATTGAGGACGGCATCCTCAAGGGCTATATCCAGGACCGGCTTAACGCCCGGCTGATGGGCGTCGCGCCCACCGGTAACGGCCGGCGCGAATCCTATGCCCATGCGCCGATGCCGCGGATGACCAACACCTTCATGCGCGGCGGCGACGATAATCCCGCCGAACTGCTCGGCCGGGTCAAGAACGGGATCTTCGCCAAGAGTTTTGGCGGCGGGCAGGTCGATATCACCAGCGGCAAATTCGTGTTTTCCTGCACCGAGGCCTATCGCATCGAAAATGGCCGGCTGGGCGCGCCGATCAAGGGCGCGACGCTGATCGGCGATGGCCCCAGCGTGCTGACCCGCGTGGTCGGCATCGGCGATGACATGGCGCTGGACGAAGGTGTCGGCGTCTGCGGCAAGGGCGGCCAGAGCGTGCCGGCCGGGGTTGGCCAGCCGACGCTGCTGATCGAGGGGCTGACGGTGGGCGGGACCGGCTGAGGCGTGCATCAGCCAAGTCAGTCTGCGTTCACACAGCGTCCGGTAACAGGCGTGAAAGAAAGCTGGAGAATTGAAATGGCGAAGCGCGTTTACCGACCCGTCGCTCTGACCGCCGCGCTGGCCATGGCCGCGCTGGTGGCGAGTCCCGCAATCGCCAGAGACAAGCTGACCGGCGAACAGCAACTGGCCAAGTTGCTCGAAGGCCGGGTCGCGGAAAAGCCGGTCAATTGCATTCCGCTGTTTTCCGGCAGCGAAAATCAGACGGTGATCGACAAGACCGCCATAGTTTATGGCTGGGGCAGCGTGATTTACGTCAACCGTCCGACCAATCCGGAATCGCTCAATTCCGATGATATCATGATCACCCATCCCACCACCGGGCAGAATTGCAGCCTGGACACGGTTCAGTTGCGCGATCGTTCCAGCCATAGCTATGACGGCTTTGTCGGGTTGCAGCAGTTCGTGCCCTGGCGGCGGGTCGCAAAACCACAATCCTAGAGTTTTGCCGACTTACGTCGAGTCGGTGCCGGCCCGCTCCCCCGCCCGGCCGCCCATATTAT
>CAXTOS010000028.1:0-24823 GCA_964245935.1 uncultured Novosphingobium sp. | reverse complement strand
AATTCAATCCCTGCCGCGCGGTATTTCCTTTCCCTTGCAACCGCTTTACGGACGGGCCGTGTAGAAGGGTCGAGCACCATCGTTACCGGCGTGGCCGGCTTTGTGGGCTCGGCGGTAGCGCGGGTGCTGGCCAGTGAGGGCCGGCGCGTGCGCGGGGTGGTGCGCAGTTCCAGCCCGCGTGGCAATCTGACCGATTTTCCGGGCGAACTGGTCGAGGCCGACCTGCGCGACCCGGTGGCGGTGGCGCGCGCGTTCGCGGACAATCCGGCCGAGTTGTTCCATGTCGCCGCGGATTACCGCATCTGGGCGCCCGACCCCGAGGAAATCGTGCGCAACAACCTGGCCATGACGCGGACCGTGATGGAGGCTGCGCTGCGTGCGGGCGTAGCGCGGGTGGTGCATACCTCATCGGTGGCGACGCTGCTGCCCGCGCCGGGCGCGCCCGCCGATGAAACGCGCCCGGCCACGCCGGAGCAGGCGGCAGGCGCTTACAAGCGCAGCAAGGTGCTGGCCGAGCGGCTGGTGGAGGCGATGGTGGCGCAGCAGGGTCTGCCGGCGGTGATTGTCAACCCGTCGACCCCGATCGGGCCGCGCGACGTGCACCCTACGCCGACCGGGCGGATCGTGGTCGAGGCGGCGAACGGGAAAATGCCGGCCTTCGTCAATTCGGGGCTCAATCTGGTGCATGTCGACGATGTCGCGCGCGGGCATTTGCTGGCCGCGACCCGTGGCCGCGTGGGCGAGCGTTATATTCTGGGCGGGCAGGACATGGCGCTGGGCGCGCTGCTGGCCGAGATCGCGCGGCTGACCGGGCGCAGGCCGCCGACCATCAGCCTGCCGCGCGCGCCGCTGTTTCCGCTGGCGTGGCTGGCCGAACAGGGCGCAAGGATCACCGGGCGCGAGCCGTTCCTGACGCGCGATGCGCTGCGCATGGCGGCGCATCACATGTATTACACCAGCGCCAGGGCGGAGCGCGAACTGGGCTATTCCGCGCGGCCGGCGGCGGCGGCGCTGTCCGATGCGATAGCTTGGTTTCGCGCAGCCGGGATGATCCGCGCATGATCGCGGCCGGCAGCGATCTCGCCTCGGGCCGCGATCTCGCCTCGGGAAAAGGCCACAGGGACGAGAATTTCCCGGTCGCCTCGTGGCTGGTGCGGACCGACGCGCGCGCACCGATCATGGCTTATTATCGCTTTGCCCGGGCGGCGGACGATATCGCCGATCACCCCACTGCCGCGGCGGATGACAAATTGGCGCGGCTGGCGGCGATGCGCGCCGGGCTGAGCGGCACCGGTCTGGAAGATGGTGCCCCGGTGGCGATGGCGCTGGCCGCGACCGCGCGGGAACGGGGCCTCGACCTGACGAACGCGTATGAATTGCTGGGTGCCTTCGTGCAGGACGTAACCGTCCACCGCACCGCCGACTGGGCTGCGCTGATCGCCTATTGCCGCATGTCGGCGGTGCCGGTCGGGCGCTTCGTGCTCGACGTGCATGGCGAGGATCGCGCGATCTGGCCGTTGTCCGATGCGCTGTGTGCTGCGCTCCAGATCGTCAACCACCTGCAGGATTGCGGCAAGGATTACCGGGCGATCGATCGGGTTTACGTGCCCGGCGACCTGCTGGCTGCGGCGGGCGTGCCCGTCGGCGCGCTGGGCGAGGCGCGGGCGAGCCCGGCCCTGCGCGGGGTGATCACCGATTGCGCTCACCGCACCCTGGCGCTGCTGCGCGAGAGCGCGCCGTTTGCCGCGGCGATCCGGGACGCGCGGCTGGCTGCCGAAGTGGCGGTCATCCAGCGGCTCGCGGTCGATCTTGCGCAGGGCCTGCTGCGGCGCGACCCGCTCAGCGAAAATGTGCATCATTCGAAGCCGCGCGCGGCGTGGCTGGCGATGGGCGCGTTGCTGCGGCTTGGCGCCGGCCGCCTGCGACGATGAGCGAAAAATCCACCCTTCCCGCCGAATTGCGCGCCAAGGTCAGCCGCAGCAGTTTCTATGCCGGCATGCGCATCCTGCCGCCGGCCGAGCGCGAGGCGATGTTCGCGATCTATGGCTTTTGCCGGATCGTCGACGACATCGCCGACGACGAAGCGGCTCCACGCCCGGCGCGCACCGCCGCACTGGACGTGTGGCGCGGGCAAATTGCCGCTGTGTACGGTAGCGGCGATGCGGGTGAGGCCGGCTTTCTGGCTGGCGCGATCCATCGCTTCGGCCTGGAGCAAGCCGACTTCATCGCGGTGATCGATGGAATGCAGATGGATGTCGACGATTTCATCCGCTGGCCCGACTACCACCGGCTCGACCGCTATTGCGACCGGGTCGCCTCGGCGGTCGGGCGCTTGTCGGTGCGGGTGTTCGGGATGCAACGCGAGACGGGCATCGCCTTGTCCCATCATCTCGGGCGCGCGCTGCAATTGACCAATATCCTGCGCGACATCGACGAGGATGCCGCGATCGGCCGGGTCTATCTGCCGATCGAGGCGCTGCGCGCTGCCGGCATCCGCCCGACCAGCCCGCGGGCACTGGTCGGCGATCCCGGCGTCGATGCCGCCGCGCGCTGGCTGGTTCCCCATGCGCAGCTGCATTTTGCCCAGGCCAATGCCATCCTGCGGTCGCGCCCCAGCGGATTGCTGGCGGCGCCGCGCCTGATGGAAACCGCCTATTCGCGCCTGCTGGAGCGGATGGTGGCGCAAGGCTGGGCCGCACCGCGCCGCCGGGTCAAGGCGTCGAAGCCGGCATTGCTGCTGTCTGCCCTGCGGCTATGGCTGTTTCCGTGAAGCCTGCACAGGCATTCGTGGTCGGAGCGGGACTGGCCGGGCTGTCGGCGGCGGTCGAACTGGCGCGCGCGGGGGTGAAGGTCCATCTCGCCGACAGCGCGCCCCGCGCGGGCGGGCGCTGCCGCAGCTATCATGATGCGCAACTCGGCCAGACCATCGACAATGGCAATCACTTCGTGTTTTCGGGCAATCAGGCGGTGGCGCGCTATTTGACCACCATCGGCTCTGCCGGCGCGCTGCATGGCCCCGACCACGCGCGCTTCGCCTTTCACGATCTGGCAACGGGCGAGCGGTGGACCCTGGCGATCAACGACGGACGCCTGCCGCTGTGGCTGCTCGACAGGACCAGCCGTGCGCCGGGTACGCGCCTGCGCGAATACGCCGGGCTGGCGCGGCTGGCACTGGCGCGCCGCGATGAACGCAGCATCGGCGATATGCTTCATCCCGAGGGTCGATTTTGGGACCGGGTGATCGCGCCGATGATGCTGGCAGTGCTCAACTGCCCGCCGGCCCAGGGTTCCGCGTGGCTGGCCGCGCGATTCCTGCGCGACAGCTTTCTGCGCGGCGGGAGGGCGTGCCGGACGATGGTGGCGCTGCCGACGCTGGACGCCGCCTTCATCGATCCGGCGCTGCGCTGGCTGGCGCTGCGCGGCACCGCACCGCGTTTTTCTGCGCGGCTGCGGGCGATCCTGTTCGCAGGTGACCGGGTGACGGCGCTGGACTTCGGCGAGGGGCCCGAGCCGGTGCATGATGCCTCCGTGGTGCTGGCGGTGCCGCCGTGGGTGGCGGGCGAGCTGGTGCCGGGGCTGGTGGTGCCGGACCGCTTCTGCGCGATCCTCAACCTCCATTTCGCCTGCGCGCCGCCAGCCGAGGCACCGATGATCACCGCCCTGCTGGGCACGCTGTCGCAATGGCTGGTGTGCCACCCGGACCGCATTTCGGTGACGATCAGCGGCGCCGACGATGTGTTGGGCCGCGATCGCGCCGGGCTGGCGGCACAGGTCTGGGACGAGGTGAGCCACGCGCTGGGCATCACCGCGCCATTGCCGCGCTGGCAAGTCGTCAAGGAAAAGCGCGCCACCTTTGCCGCCACGCCCGCGCAGGACACGCGGCGCCCACCGGCGCAGACGCGCTGGCGCAACCTCTTCCTGGCCGGGGACTGGGTGCAGAACGGCCTGCCCGCCACCATCGAGGGCGCCGTGCGCTCGGGCGACAGCGCCGCACGGCTGGCGATGGGGCAAGGCTTGCGGTATGGATCCCCATCTTGAACATTAAAAAAGAACCATGATCGAAACGCTAGAACATCCTGCGGCGCTCATCCGCGATCGGCTGGACGAGTCGCTGGAGGCCGCCACACGCGCGCTCGGCGCCGAACAGCAGGCCGACGGCCATTGGGTCTATGAGCTGGAAGCCGATGTCACCATCCCGGCCGAATACATCCTGCTGCGCCATTTTCTGGGTGAGCCGGTCGATGCCGCGCTGGAGGCGAAAATCGCCACTTACCTGCGCCGCCGCCAGTCGCCCGTGCATCATGGCTGGCCGCTGTATCACGACGGGGGTTTCGACGTCAGCGCCACCATCAAGGCCTATTTCGCACTGAAAATGATCGGCGATCCCCCCGATGCGCCGCATATGGCCCGCGCCCGCGCCGCCGTGCTGGCCGCGGGCGGCGCCGAGGCGGGCAATGTCTTCACCCGGATCCAGCTGGCGCTGTTCGGCGCCGGGCCATGGGCGGTGGTGCCGACCATTCCGCCTGAACTGATCCTGGCGCCGCGCTGGTTTCCGGTCCATCTCAGCCGCATGTCCTACTGGGCGCGCACGGTGGTGGTGCCGCTGCTGGTGCTGTGCGCGCTCAAGCCGCGCGCGCGCAATCCCTTGGGATTTCGCGTCGACGAGCTGTATTCGGGCCGCCCGGCGCGGCTATCCAGCCAGGCGGATCACGTCCACAAGGGCTGGCAGCTGTTTTTCGACGCGCTTGATGTAGTGCTCAAGCGCGGCGATGGCTGGTGGCCCAAACGGCTAAGGGCAAAGGCGATTCAACGCTGCGAACAATGGGTCACCCAGCGCCTCAACGGCCAGGACGGGCTGGGCGCGATTTACCCGGCGATGGCCAACAGCGTAATGATGTACCATGCGCTCGGCTGTCCGCCGGACCATCCGGATTTTGCCGCCGCGCGCGATTCGGTAGAACGGCTGCTGATCGTCAAGGGTGACGAGGTCTATTGCCAGCCCTGCGTCTCGCCGGTCTGGGATACCGCGCTGGCCGCGCATGCCATGCTGGAGGTGGGCAGCCAGGACGCACTGGGCCGCGCGAACCGGGCGCTCGACTGGCTGCGGCCCCGGCAGGTGCTCGATGTCGCGGGCGACTGGGCGGACCGACGCCCCGACGTGAGACCGGGCGGCTGGGCGTTTCAGTACGATAATGACTACTACCCCGACCTGGACGATACGGCGGTGGTGGTCATGGCCATGGACCGGGCGGCCGGCATCAGCGACGGCGGGAATTCCGAGGCCATCGCGCGTGCGCGCGAATGGGTCGATGGCCTGCAATGCGGCGATGGCGGCTGGGGCGCGTTCGACGCCGACAACACCAGTTTTTACCTCAACAACCTGCCGTTTGCCGATCATGGCGCGCTGCTCGATCCGCCCACCGCCGATGTCTCGGCGCGCTGCGTCGCGATGCTGGCGCAGCTGGGCGAAGGCGCCGATGCTCCCCGGATGAAGGCCGCGCTGGCGTGGCTGGAACGCGCGCAGGAACCCGAAGGCAGCTGGTTTGGTCGCTGGGGGGTCAATTACATCTACGGCACGTGGTCGGTGCTCTGCGCGCTGGGCCGCGCTGGGGTCGCGCGTGAACACCCGATGGTGGCGCGCGCGGTGGACTGGCTGGTCGCGATCCAGAATCCCGACGGCGGCTGGGGCGAAAGCTGCGATTCCTACGCGCTCGACCGCACCGGTCACGAAGCCGCCCCCTCCACCGCTTCGCAAACCGCCTGGGCACTGCTTGGGCTGATGGCGGTGGGCGAAACGAAATCTTCGCAAGTCGCGCGCGGCATCGACTGGCTGATGGCGCATCAGGAGGGCGACGGGATGTGGGGCCAGGAACTCTACACCGGGGGCGGCTTCCCCCGCGTGTTCTACCTGCGCTATCACGGGTATCCGCGCTATTTCCCGCTGTGGGCGCTCGCCCGCTACCGCAATCTCAGCCGCGCCAACACCGATCGCCCGGCATGGGGGATGTGAAACCATTCGTCCGTTGCGAGCGTGTCGCAGGGCTGCCCTTCTCGCTGTTCGGCAAAGGGTATATCGGTGACGGGTGATATGAAACCTCTGCTGGTGGTCACCGGCACGCGGCGCGAAGGGGCATTGCTGGCCGGCCCAGGGGTGACGGTGCTGGCCGGCGGCAGCAATGGCGATCGGTTGGCAAAGGAGCTGGCGCGCCTTGCCCCCCACGCCTGCGGCATCATCAGTCTCGGCACCGGCGGCGGGCTGGTGCGCGGACAGCGGCTCGGCGACATGGTGATCGGCAATGCGCTGACCGGCGCACTGACCCGCGATTGCGACGCCGCATGGGTCCGATCGCTCGCCTGTGCGCTGCCGCAAGCGCATATCGGCACGGTCTTCGCCGATGGCGCCCTGCTGGCCAGCGTCGACGCAAAGGCCCGCGCAGCCGCCGGTGGCGCGATCATCGCCGATATGGAAAGCCACCTCGCCGGGGCAGCGGCGGCGCGCCACGCGCTGCCCTTCGTCATCTTGCGCTGCATTTCCGACCTGGCCGACGCCGCGCTGCCTCCCGCCGTAGCGGTGGCGATGCGTCCTGACGGAAGCCTGGCCATCGGCGCCATGCTGGGTTCCATCCTGCGTCAACCGGGACAATTTCCCGCGTTGATCCGCACCGGCACAGGATTTGGTCGGGCCTTTGCCGGGCTGCGGGCCGGGACGCGCGCCGTGGGCTCCAGATCGGGTTTCGACCAGCGCCAGGCGGCCGCTGCTGGTCACCCGAATTCGCGCATGGCATAAGCCGGGAATGTTGACCGAGTATCCAGGCAATGCCGCGCCAGAGGGCAACAAGCCCGTATGGCTTGATCTCTGCAACCCGGACCCGCCAGAATTTGCCAGGGCTGAAGCGATGAGCGGAATGCGTCTGCCCAGCCGGGAATCGCTCAGCGAGATCGAAAGCTCCAGCCGGCTGCAGGCGCGCGGCGGCGTCCTGTTGGTCAGCGTTCCCATGTTCACCCATCGCGAAGGCGGGCCGCCGCATCCGTCGCCGGTGGGTTTCATCCTGTCACGCGACTGCCTGGTCACGCTTCGCTACGACCGGTTGTCTGCGTTCGAAGCCGTTGCGAAAATTTTTGAATCGTCCGTGCCGCCTACTCCTTTGGCGATATTCGCCGGCCTTTGCGATGAAATCGTCGATCGTTTGGCAGACAACCTTGAACATGCCGCTGCCGATCTGCGCAAGCTATCTGCGAATACCTTTCACGACCGTGATAACCATGGCCGCCAGTCCATTCGCTCGAACCGGCAGATTCGCGCCAAGCTGCGCCACGTCGGCCGGCTGGCGGACGGCATCGCGGAAACGCGCGATGTGCTGCTCGGTATCGGCCGGGCGGTCGGGTTCGTGTCGGAGCGAACGCGGGGGTGGGATGAACACGGGCTGGAGTTCCAGTTGGCCAGTGTTCAACGCGATGTGACGTCGCTGGCCGAGTATGAGGCGCATTTGTCCGACAAGGTTCAGTTCCTGCTGGATGCGATGGTCGGCCTGATCGGCATCGCCCAGAACGATGTGTTCAAAATCCTGACGATCGTCTCGATCATCGGCATCCCGCCGACGTTGATCGCGGGCATTTACGGCATGAATTTCAAATATATTCCGGAATACGACTGGGCTTATGGCTACCCCTACGGACTGATCGTGATCGCGTTGAGCGGCCTGCTGCCGCTGGCCTGGTTCAAGTGGCGAGGATGGTTTTAGAGTTTTTCCGACTTACAACGAGTCGGCACCAGAGGGCGAGGACAAAAAGTGGATACCAGTTTTGTTCTGAGAGCGTGGCGCCCCCGCCTGTCGTGAGCCTGTCGAAGGGCTGTCCTTTTTCTTTGTGGGCCTCGCCAGGAAAAATCGGTACAGATCGCGCCTGGGTCCGTCAGGCCGCTTGTTCCAGCGACACCACCGATGGCTGGCCGAGGATCGTTTCCGCTTCCGGACGGACGAGCCAGTCCGGGCTGACGATGATGTCTTGGATGCGATGGTCGGTGCCCAGGACCACGATCGCCGGCTGCGCCATTTCGTAGCTGTTCGTGCCGAGGGTGGCGCCAATCCAGGCCTGGCCTGGTGGGACAGCGGGCTGGTTCTCCGGCCGGAAGGTGATGCCGAGGGCGCGCGCCAAGGCGTAGTCCGGATCGCCGTAGATCGCAAGGCGCAGCCCATGTTTGGCGGTGGGCGTACGATCGACGGGCAGTTGCGGGCTGACGGCGATCAGCTGGATGCCTCGGGCTGCCAGTGCGGGCCGGAGCGTCTCGTCATAATAGGACAGGGCGATATTGCATGCCGGGCACGTGCCGAACCGGAAGAAGATGATGACGGCCGGCCCGGTTTCCAGCAACCGCGCGCTGGCCAGGGGTGCGCCGTCAACGTCGATCAGGGTAAAGGGAGCAAGCCGATCGCCCGGCACGACGTGGCTGGTGGATTCGTAGCGCCGAACAAGCCGGGCACGTTGCCGCGCGTTGCTCGTCAGCTGCTCGACCGGCCAGCTTTGCTCACGCTCGGCCTGCAGTGCCGCGAAACGCTCGGCAAGGGTCGCCCTGGACATATCCGCTCTCCTTAACATCGATAGGCGGCAAGGCTAAACGTGGCTGCGGCGCACCAAAAACGAGAAGCGGCCGGTAGTCGTTGATATTTTCGAATAGGTGGGCGCTTAAACCGAACTGCATTGATCCGATCCGGTAGCCCCCTCCCCGGGGTTGGGGGTGTGGGGAGCAATGCACGGTGCTAGCGACGCATAGTCGCTTCGCGAGCGCAGCGGCGGCGATTGGTCTCACAGCGCCCTGATCGTCTCCTCCGCCAGACGGGCCAGCCGTTGGGTTGCGGCGTCCAGATTGTCGGCCGTGTGCAGGATGCAGGCGACGCCGGGCAACGCGGGCAGCTGGGGCGTTTCCAGCGGATCGTCCGGCAGGAACAATCTTGTCCGGCAAGTGACCGCGAGCCCGACCTTGACCGCAGCCCGCAGGGTGGTGAGGTTGGGCGTCTCGACCGAGATGCGATATGGCTTGCCCGCATCATCGAGCGCGCGGAGCGCCGCCTCCCGAAATCGGCAGGGCGCCTCCAGTACGGCGAGCGGCAGGACATCGCGCTGAAGAAGATCGGGATTGCCGTACCAGGCCATGGGTGCATGGGCGATGGCGCCGGGATCATGAGTACCGGCAAAGCCCAGCACGATATCCAGTTGCCGCCGTTCGAGCAGGCCCAGGAGTTCCGCCGTCCCTGCAACCCGCGCGAAGATCTGTGCATCGGGATGCAGTTCCGCGAAACGGGCCAGCAGCCCCGACAGCAGATTTTCGGCGAAGTCCTGCACCATGCCGATCCGCGCAGGACCGGAAAAGTGCCCGGCACTGACCGCTGCAACGGCCTCGTCATGCAGGGCCAGGACCCGGCGTGCATAATCCAGCAGCAACTCGCCGGCAGCCGTCAGGCTTAGCCGCCGACCCTCGCGATCGAACAGCATTCGCTGCACCAGCTCTTCAAGCCGCTTGATCTGCAGGCTGAGGGCCGACTGGGTGACGAACACCTGTTCAGAGGCGCTCAGCATCGAGCCGGTGTCGACGATGGCCACAAAGCTGCGAAGCAGATTCGTCGGAAGATTGACTGGCATACGACTCCTGATCGGGATGAGACGGGAAGCTTCGACTGCATCCGGACGAAGGGATATAAGCGCGCCTCATACGTTTTGCGCAATACTCAATTGAGTTGGTAGACATAAAGCTGTCCTTTCACCCGGCAGGGGGATAGACGGGCGCGCCATGGTCAATGCGTCATTCCCGATCGTTCAGCCCGCCGGGTCCGGGTCCACGAACCTGGCGCCGCTCCACGACTTCGTCACCGGCTTTGGCGAATTGCTGGCCGGCGCCCGTTCGGAACACGAGATTTTGCAATCAGGCTCTGCGCTGCTGAAGCGGCTGGTGGCGTCCGACGGATGGTTGCCCGATGCCTATGCCCAGCCGGACCCGGAACGCTACCGGCAATATCTTCTGCACTGCGACAGCCGGGAGCATTTCAGCGTGGTGTCGTTCGTCTGGGGTCCGGGGCAGAAGACCCCCATTCACGATCATCGCATATGGGGGCTGGTCGGCGTTCTGCGGGGTTCCGAGATAGTTCAACGCTATGAACGCAGAGCGGATGGCACGCTCCGGGCCGCTGGCGAACACACAATTCTGGAAGAGGGGCAGGTCGACGGCTTTGGCCCGGCGCTCGGCGATATCCACCAGGTCTCGAACGGGCGGGCCGACCGCCCCAGCATCTCCATCCATGTCTATGGCGGCAATATCGGCGCGGTGCACCGGGCGACCTATGACGAGGCGGGACATGAGAAACCCTTCGTCTCCGGCTATTCGAACGAGTCTCTGCCGAATTTGTGGGATCGATCATGAGGATGGACACAACGCCGGCGGAGGTGCGCCTGGCCCTGCTGGCCGGACGCGAGATCGCGCTGATCGATGTGCGCGAAGAGGAAGCTTTCGCCCAGGGGCACCCGTTGTTTGCAGCGCAGATCCCGTTGCGGCTCATCGCGATCGAAGCGCGCTGGCGGATACCGCGCCTGGCCACCCCGATAGTGGTTTATGACGATGGGGAGGATCTGGCCCGGCAGGCCGCGGAACAGCTGTGGAACCTGGGTTATACCGATGTAACTCGGCTTGGTGGCGGTTTGGCGGGCTGGAAGGCGTCAGGCATGCAGCTGTTCGAAGACGTCAACAGCTATTCAAAGGCGTTTGGCGAACTCGTCGAGCATAGCCGGCACACCCCGTCGTTGCCGGCAGAGGAAGTTCACGCCTTGATCGCGCAACAGGCGGACATCGCAATTCTGGATGCGCGGCGATTCGACGAATATGCAACGATGAGCATTCCGACCGGCGTCAGCGTGCCGGGTGCCGAACTGGTGCTGCGAGCGCAAGCGGTCGCGCCCGATCCGGAAACGACCATCATCGTCAATTGCGCGGGTCGGACGCGTAGCATCATCGGGGCGCAGTCGCTGATCAATGCAGGGCTCCCGAACCGTGTCTTTGCTTTGCGAAACGGCACGATCGGCTGGACTCTGGCCGGGCAGGCACTGGAAACCGGGCAACAGCGGCGCGGCAGCCTAACCCGTGACCAACCCGCGAACGATGCCAGACAGAAAGCCAGAGCCGTTTCCTATAGAGCGGGTGTAAAACATCTGTCGTGCAAAGAACTGGATGCGCTGGCCGCAGATGAAACACGCACGCTGTATCGCTACGACGTACGCTTGCCGGACGCGTTCGAGGCGGGCCATCTGCCCGGTTTCCGCAATGCCCAGGGCGGACAGCTGGTCCAGGAAACGGACCATTACGCCCCCGTCCGCGGCGCCCGCATCGTGTTGGCGGACGATCATGGCTCGCGCGCCGACATGACGGCTTCATGGCTCGCCCAGATGGGTTGGGAAGTCTTCGTGCTTGAAAGCGATCTGTCGACCGACCTCGAAATCGGCCCCGACCAAGCGCCCCCGCGTCGCGGGCCAGAAGGACGGTACGGCCGCCCCTACGAGGGCACCGACAACAAGGTGGCTGCGATGCAGGCGTATCTCGACTGGGAATACGGCCTGGTAGAGCAACTGGTACAGGACGGCACCCACGGCTTCTTCGTTATCTAGTCCTCGTACCTGCCTTGCCCGCACTTTCACGCAATTCTTGACGAGGACTCCCCCTCGGGCGCATTATGCTTGCCGAACAAGGGGCGCACATGGCGACACGGGCATTTTCTCCGGCGAACGGCGCCACGCGCGCCGGATGGCAGCTTATCCTCAAGCGCAGCTGCAAGCGCAGCGGCGAATTGCTGGGCGCGAGCGGGTTGTTCATGGCGATGCTGTTCCTGGGGCTGGCCCTGATCAGCTACCGGCAGACCGATCCTTCGCCGTCGACCGCTGCCGGGGGCGAAATTGCCAACTGGATGGGCTTGCCGGGCGCCTGGGCGGCGGAACGGGCATTGTTTCTGTTTGGCCCGGTGTCGGTGTTGTTCCTGCCGCTGCTGTATGTATGCGCGCGCAAATTGTGGCGTTTTGCCGAGGAGGATGAGGGCGACATGCCGCCGCTGCACCAGCGCTGGTGGCGGCCGTTGGCGCTGTTGCTGTTGGCGATGGGGCTGCTGTCGAGCGTGCTGTCGCTGGTCTTTACCGGGCCGGGCGGACCCTTGCCGGCCTCGATGGGCGGGATTGCCGGATTGCTGGGCGCCAAGGCGATCCGGGGCGGGGCCGCGTTGCTGCCGCATCAGGCCCAGGGCTGGTCGATCCTGGCGGCGGCGCTGGTCTGCCTGATTGGGGGCGCGCTGCTGGCGGGGCGGGTGTTCGCGGTGGACTGGATCAGCCTGCTGACGCTGCCACGCGCACTGCCCAGAGCGCTGCGGGGCGCCGCCACCAGCGCAGCGCCAAAGCCGGCAATCCCGCTGCCGGGGGCCAGGGCGCGCAAGCAGCGCGAGGCCAAGGAAATCGCCGCCGCTGCCGCCGCCAGTTCGAACGTCGCCACCCGCCGGCCACCCGAAATCAGCGACCCTGCCCGCGCCGCGATGCCCGCGCAGCCCGGCATGCCCCACGCCCGGCAAGGCGATCTGTTCGACAAGTTCGACCTGCCGTCGCTCGACCTGCTGGTCGATCCGCCCGCCGACAGCGGGATCAAGGTCGACAAACTCGGGCTGGAACGCAATGCGCGGCTGCTGGAAACGGTGCTCGACGATTTCAACGTCAAGGGCGAGATCACCGCGGTGCGCACCGGCCCGGTGGTGACGATGTACGAACTGGAGCCGGCGCCGGGCATCAAGGCCAGCCGGGTGATCGGGCTGGCCGACGACATCGCGCGCAACATGAGCGCGATCTCGGCGCGCGTGTCCTCCATCCCCGGCCGCACCGTGATGGGCATCGAATTGCCCAACGTCGATCGCAAGGTGGTCAGCTTCAAGGAGCTGGTGGCGTGCGAAACCTTTGCCCAGTCCAAGGCGCTGCTGCCGATCATCCTGGGCAAGAACATCGCCGGCGAGCCGATCATCGCCGATCTGTCCGCCATGCCGCATCTGCTGGTCGCGGGAACCACCGGGTCGGGCAAATCGGTCGGGCTCAACGCCATCCTGCTGTCGCTGCTCTATCGCCTGACGCCTGCCGAATGCCGGCTGATCCTGGTCGATCCCAAGGTGCTGGAACTCAAGAGCTACGACGACATCCCGCATCTGCTCTCGCCGGTCGTTACCGAGCCGGCCAAGGCGGTGCGCGCGCTGAAATGGGCGGTCGAGGAAATGGAACGCCGCTATCGCATGATGTCGTCGATCAGCGTGCGCAACATCACCGGCTTCAACGACAAGCTGCGCAGCGCCGCCGCCAAGGGCAAGCCACTGGGCCGCCGCATCCAGATCGGCTTCGATGCCGACACCGGCGCGGAACTGTTCGAGGAGGAACAGCTCGATTACCAGGTGCTGCCGTTGATCGTGGTGATCGTCGATGAGCTGGCCGACCTGATGGTTACGGTCGGCAAGGAAATCGAAGTGCTGATCCAGCGCCTCGCGCAAAAGAGCCGCGCCGCCGGCATTCACCTGATCATGGCGACGCAGCGCCCCTCGGTCGATGTCATCACCGGGGTGATCAAGGCCAACCTGCCCACGCGGATCAGCTTTGCCGTGACCAGCCGCATCGACAGCCGCACCATCCTGGGCGAACAGGGCGCCGAACAGCTGCTGGGCAAGGGCGACATGCTCTACCGGCCCAACAGTTCGCCGGTGCTGCGCGTCCACGGCCCGTTCGTGTCGGATGAGGAAGTCGAACGGGTCGCCGATCACTGGCGCACCCAGGGCAAGCCCGAATACGTCGATTCGGTCACCGAAGAACCCGAGGACGGCGTATTTTCGTTCGACGATCTCGACGCCGCCGGCTCCGACAATCCCGAAGACCGCAAATATCGGCAAGCCTGCCAGATCGTCTTCGAAAGCCAGAAAGCCTCGACCAGTTGGCTGCAACGCCAGATGACGGTGGGCTACAACACCGCCGCGAAGTGGATCGAACGGATGGAAACCGATGGCTTCGTCGGGCCGGCAAACCATGTCGGGCGGCGCGAGATTTATCGCGACAAGGACGGGAATCCGTTGTGAGCGGGGAAGGGTGAACAGGCTGAGAGTTGATGTCGGCGTCGCGTGCCAATCGTCCCCGTGCAAAATCCGCCGCACCGCAGGCTTTATCGCAGCTTGGCGGTGGGGCACGACGGTGAGATAGGGCGCTGCAAAATTGACGGGAAGCGCGAGCGGATTACCCCTCGTTTCTTTTGCCTCCAACTTCCTGGCCGTCAAACCTTGCCTTGTCTCCGATCCCTTGCGCGACCGTCGGCGGCTTCCTATTTTGCTGCAATGCAGCAGGAGTTTACAAATGCTAATCGGCACCGTTCGCGAGATCAAGAACCATGAGTACCGCGTCGGGCTGACTCCCGAGAGCGTGCGGGAACTGGCGACGCATGGTCATGAGGTCTGGGTGGAAACCGGCGCCGGGCTGGGCATCGGCGCGACGGACCGGGATTACGATGCGGCGGGCGGCAAGATCAAGCTGAATGCCGCGGTGATCTTTGCCGAATGCGAGTTGGTCGTGAAGGTAAAGGAGCCGCAGCCGGCCGAGCGCACCCAGCTGCGCAAGGGGCAAGTGCTGTTCACTTACCTGCATCTCGCCCCCGATCCTGCGCTGACGGCGGATTTGATCAAGACCGGCGTTACCGCGATTGCTTATGAAACGGTCACCGGTCCGCATCATTCGCTACCGTTGCTCAAGCCGATGAGCCAGGTCGCCGGGCGCATGGCGGCGCAGGCCGGGGCCACTGCGTTGCAGAAAGAACATGGCGGGCGCGGGGTTCTGCTTGGCGGAGTACCGGGGGTGATGCCGGGCCGGGTGGTGATCATCGGCGGCGGCGTCGTCGGCTTCAACGCGGCGCTGGTGGCGACCGGGATCGGTGCGGACGTGATCATCCTCGATCGCGATCCCGATGTGCTGGAACGGCTGGCCATCCATTTCGAAACGCGCGCCAAGACCCGCTTTGCCAGTCACGCCAATATCGCCAAGAGCGTCGCGGGTGCGGATCTGGTGATCGGCGCGGTGCTGGTACCGGGGGCTGCCGCGCCCCGGCTGGTGACCCGCGAGATGCTCTCGACGATGAAGCCCGGCGCGGTGCTAGTGGACGTAGCCATCGACCAGGGTGGCTGTTTCGAAACCAGCCGGCCCACGACGCATGCCGATCCGACGTTCATCGTCGACGGCATCGTCCACTATTGCGTCGCCAACATGCCCGGCGCGGTTGCGCGCACCAGCACATATGCGCTGAACAACGTCACCCTGCCGCATACGCTGGACATCGCCAACCAGGGCTGGAAGGCCGCGTTGAAAGCCAACCCGCACCTGGCTGCCGGGCTCAACGTCCACGCCGGCAAGGTGACTTGCGAGGCGGTGGCGGAAGCACTGGGGCTGGAATATACCGCCGTGTCGAAGATTTTGAGCGGGAAGGATTAAAATCTTTTCATTTCAGACGGCACCAAGTCGCTCATTCATTGCAATTTCGCGATCTCCGAGGACGCCTGCGCCCCGCGTGCCGTCTTGAGCAGCCCGCAATCGCGCACTCGCTCCACGGTCCGGTCCAGTTCCAGCTGGCCGGTCTTGCCCGCCAGTTTCGGCCCGAAATCCCGCGTGATCGCCGCGGCGCTGTCCGCCGAGCAGAAACCGCCCAGCACCTGCGCCAGCCGCGACGAAAAGAAGATCCCCGCGCCGCCTGACAGCAGCCGATCGAGGTGATCGCGCATATAGGCGTAGCCCAGGTCGCGGGTGCGGGGCGTGGCCGTTACCCCGGTGACCAGCGACAGCCGTTCGCTGAGGCGCAGGCGCGGATCGCTGACGTCGTTCAGCAGCAAGCCGGCGATCTCGCTGCGCCCGCTGTGGGCCAGCGCGTGCAGCGCCGCCGGGCGCAGCAGCGGATCCTGCGAGGCCAGCGCCGTGTCGAGCAGGCTGCGCGCCCGGGCAACGGCATCCGGCGCCTTGCCTTCCTCCAGCCAGACGGTGAAGCCGTCATAGTACCACACCGGGTCGAGCGCGGCGCTGTTTCCGGCCAGCCACGCGGTGGTGGCATCCCCCAGGCGGCCCCGCACCCCGGCGTCGCGCGCAATTTCGCTGAGCTTGCCGATCAGCTGGACACGCCGCTGCGAGCGTTCCGCATCTTCGCCGGGATAGGCGTTGGCGCGGGGATCGAAGCCGTACTGCGCCAGTTGCGAAAGGTACAGCCCGCTGATGAAACGGCGATAGGCAGCGCTGGCCGGGGCATCGAGCATCCCGGCGGTATCGAGCATGTCCAGCCCGTCGAGCGCGGCATTGCTGGCATAGCTGTCCGGATTGGCGACCATCACCCGCGCCAGCTGCGCCAGTTGCGCGGCGTGCGCGCGCCCGGCCATGAAGCTGGCCTGCAATGAATCGGCCAGCGCCAGCCCCTCGCCGGCGGGCAGGCCGGCGGCGGTGGCGATCAATTTGTCCCACTCGGCGGGGGGCAGTTCGAAGCGGTAATAGCCGGTGCCACCGGCGTTGGGCATCAGCGCGCCGGAATCGACGCCGTTGCTGCCCAGGGTCAGCGGCATCGACTTCATGTCGAGCAGCGTGCAACTGCGGATCGCGCCCAGCCGCAGGCACATCGGTACGCCCCAGCGGGTGTCGGGCGCGGTGGTGCCCAGGCGCGCGTAGCGGCTCTGGGTGACCGCATAGTGCCCGCCGCCGCCGGTGAAGGTCAGCAGCGGCACGCCTTGCTGGTCGGTGAAGCTCTGCATCGCGGGCAGGATACGCGGGTCGCCGGCGACCTCGGCCATCGCCCCAAAAAACTGCGCGCTGGTGGCATTGCCATTGCGATGGGCGGCGATGTGACGGCGCACGCCGTCGCGGAACTGCGCATCGCCCATGAAGCCGGCGATCATCGCCACCACCTGGCCGCCCTTGCCATAGGTGATCGAATCGAAGGCGGCATCGATCTGGGCATTGCGGGTGATCGGCTGGTGGATCGGGCGCCCGGCCAGCAACGCATCGGTGTCCATCGCGGCAAAGCCCTCGGCCACCGCGCCGGCCCCGATGCCTAGGTCGGGGCGCCATTCGTTGCCGATGCGGAACCCCATCCAGTTGGCGAAGCTCTCGTTCAGCCAGATGTCGTCCCACCACGCCGGCGTCACCAGATCGCCGAACCACTGGTGCGACAGCTCATGCGATACGACCATGCCGAAATTGCGCTTCTGCGCAGTCGAGGCTTGGTCGTCGAGCACCAGCAGGCCGTCCTGGTACAAGTCCGCACCGGCGTTTTCCATGGCGCCGGGCATGACCGGCGCGGTGATCTGGTCAAGCTTTGGAAAGGGAAAGCTCTGGCCGAAATAGCGCTCCAGGTCGGCGATGATCGGCTGGGTATTGGTCAGCGCAAAGCCCAGTTGCCCGGCATTGGCCCGCGTCGAGACGATCCGCAGGGGCAGCGGAGCGATGCGTTCCGGCGTGGGCGGCACTGCACCGGAGACCGCAGCGAACGGCCCGACCATCATCGCCAGCAGATAGGTCGGCAGCGGCGCGGTGGCACCGAAATGATGGACATCCAGCCCGGCCTCGCGGGTTATACCGGTTTCGGGCGCATTGGATACCGCGGCCAGCCCTGGCGGGGTGCGCAGGGTCACGATGAACGGCTGCTTGTAGCCGGGCTGGTCGAAACCGGGATAGGCGGCGCGGGCATCGATCGATTCGAACTGGCTCCAGCTGTACCAGTCGTCGCCGACCTTGACGTGAAAGAGCCCGGCGGGGCCGTCCTGGAAGCCGGCGTCGTAATCGAACCGAAAGGTGACCAGGCCTGCCGGCAACGGCGCGGCAAAGGTCATCAGCGCGACCCCGGTGGGATCGACCTGCTGCCACGTGCCGGTGTAGACCTTGCCGGCAACAGTGGCGGTCAGCGCATGCATCGCCAGGTCGCGGCCATGGATATAGGCGAAGCGGCTGGGCGCATGGAGCGAGGCATCGATCTCGACATGGCCGGCAAAGCGCGCCGCAGCCGGATCGACGGTCAGGTCCAGCCGGTAAGCGAAGGGCGTGACCGCATCGTCCAGCTTGCCGGCGGGCACCGGCGGCGGGGCATCGGCCGCACGGGCCGGCGCGGCGCCGAGCAGGGCGAGAACTGAGCAGGCATAGGTAAATGACCGCATTTTTTCTCCTTCCAATAAGCTACCTAGACTGCCCGCGCCGTCGTGGTCGAGGGGATTTTGCCAGATTGCCCTCCGGTCGCTAGAGCAAGCGGCATGGCGCCTGCAACTCTCCATCCCGGCGAAAGCTTCGTGCTGCTGGACAATGCCAGCATGGATGGCGCGCGCCATGCCCGCCTGTATGCGGCGCCGGTGGCCACGGTGATCGCGCGCAGTGCCGAGGAGGTGCTGCCCGCGCTCGACCGGATCGCCGATCTGGCGCGTAACGGCCATTATCTCGCCGGATACATCGCCTATGAGGCAGGTTTGGCGCTGGAGCCGCACCTCGCGCCGATGGCCGCTGCCCGCGTGGGCGCCGATGGCCCGCTGGTGTGGTTCGGCGCCTTTGCCGGCTATCGCGCGATCCCGGCCCGTGAAGTCCCGCAGTGGCTGGCGCTGCATCAAAATTCCGCCGGGCACAGCGCGATCGGGCCGTTGGAGCCGCAACTGTCGATCGGCGGCTATGCCTGCCGCTTTGCCGCGCTGCGCGAGGCAATCGCAGCGGGCGATATCTATCAGGCCAATTTCACCTTTCCGCTGGCGGGCAGCTGGCGCGGCGATCCGCTGGCGATCTACGCCGGCCTGCGCGGCGCGGCGAGCAGCGGCCATGGCGGGGTGGTGCATGACGGGGGGGACTGGCTTCTGAGCTTTTCGCCCGAGCTGTTCTTCAGCCTGACCGGTGCAGAAGTCCTGACCCGGCCGATGAAGGGCACGCGTCCCCGCGGGAAAACGCGAGCGGCCGATGATGCCGAGGTCCGCGCACTGGCCACCAGCGCCAAGGATCGCGCGGAAAACCTGATGATCGTCGATCTCTTGCGCAACGATCTGTCGCGGGTGGCGCAGCCGGGTACCGTGCAGGTGGAAGACGCCTTTGCCGTGGAAACCTACCCGACGCTGCATCAGATGGTCACCACCATCCGCGCCCGCCTGACCCCGGACCGCGACGCGGCTGATCTGCTGCGCGCCTTGTTTCCCTGCGGGTCGATCACCGGTGCGCCCAAGATCAGGGCGATGGAACTGATTGCCGCGCATGAGCGTGACCCGCGCGGCGCCTATTGCGGCGCGATCGGGCGCTTCGATCCGCCGCACGCGAATGGCGCTGGCGAGGCGGAATTCAACGTGGCAATCCGCACGCTTCGCCTGACCGGCGGCGAGGCTGGCCAGGGCCGGGTGGTGATGGGCGTCGGCTCGGCGCTGGTGGCCGATTCCGCGTGCCTGCCGGAATGGCGCGAAAGTCTGAGCAAAGGAGGATTCGTGCGCCAGCCAGCGAATGAACGGGCCGCATCCGTCGCGCGCTTCGACCTCATCGAGACGATGCGCGTTTCGCCCGGTGGCGGGATTGCGCTGCTTGATCGCCATCTGGGACGGCTCTGCGCCAGCGCGGGCGAACTGGGCTTTGCCTGCGACAGTCACGCGTTGCGCCGGGCGATCGAGGCGCTGGGTGGCGCGGTGAAAGCGGAGGCCCGGCTGCGACTGGTACTGGCACGCAGCGGCGCCTATACGCTGGAAATGACCGACCTGCCGCCCGCGCTGGCCCAGCCTGCGGCGTGCGTGGTGTTGCCGTTGCCGGTCGATCCGGGCGACTGGCGGCTGCGCCACAAATGCAGCGACCGCTCGTTCTACGAGGCCGGGCTGCGCGCCGCCAAGGCTGCCGGGGCGCAGGAGGCGCTGTTCATTCGCGATGATGATCTGCTGACCGAGGGCTGCTTCACCAATGTCTTCGTCATGCGCGATGGCGTCTGGCTGACCCCGCCTGCGTCGCTCGGCCTGCTGCCGGGGGTGCTGCGCGCGGCGATGCTGGCTGACGGCAGCGCCCGCGAAGCCGAATTGCGGCTGGACGACCTGACCGGGGGCTTTGCGATCGGCAACGCGTTGCGCGGGCTGATTCCCGCCTCCCTGTTGCCGGGGCCGGACTGATGCCATGACTGACACGATTTCCGCCGCATTGTCCCGGATCGTGCCTTCGGGCACGTCCGCCATGACCGACCGCGCGATGGCGCTGCGCGAGGCCGGGCAAGACATCATTTCGCTGTCGGTGGGCGAGCCCGATTTCCCCACCCCGCCGCATGTCGTCGCCGCCGCCAAGGCCGCGCTGGATGCGGGCGACACCAGATATACCGCGGTGGGCGGCACCGCCCGGTTGAAAAAGGCCGCCGCGCTGCATTTTGCCCGCGATCTGGGCATCGCGGTGCCGACGAGCCAGGTCACGGTCAGCGCGGGCGGTAAGCAGGCGATTTTCCACGCCCTGCTGGCGACGCTCGATCCGGGCGACGAAGTGCTGATCCCCGCGCCGTGGTGGGTGAGCTATCCCGAGATCGTGCGCTTTGCCGGGGCCACGGTGGTCGCGATGCCGACGACCGCAGCGGGCGGCTTTCGCATCGCCGCCGACCAGCTTGCCGCCGCGATCACCCCGCAAACCCGCTGGTTGGTGCTGAACAGCCCCGGCAATCCGACCGGTGCCACCTATCCCGCCCGGCAACTGCGCGCATTGGGCGAAGTGCTGCGGCGCCACCCGCGCGTGCTGGTGCTGAGCGACGATATCTACGCACCGCTGCGCTACACCACGGGCGCGCATGCGACGCTGGCGGTGGAATGCCCCGACCTTGCCCCGCGCGTGCTGACCATTTCGGGCGTTTCCAAAAGCCATGCGATGACCGGCTTTCGCATCGGCGTGGCCGCCGGACCCCTATGGCTGATCGCGGCGATGGAGCGATTGCAATCGCACAATTCGGGCAATCCCTGTTCGATCAGCCAGGCCGCCGCTGTCGCCGCTTTCGAAGGGCCGCAGGATTTCCTGGCTGACTGGCGCGACCGGTTCCGCATCCGGCGCGACCGCGTGGTCGCCGCGCTGAATGCCGTTCTCGGCCTGTCGACGCCGGTGCCCGATGGCGCGTTTTACTGTATGGTCGATGCCGCGCCGCTGATGGCGCGGTTCGGCGATGATTCCGCGCTGGCGCTGCACTTGCTCGATCATGGCGTTGCGGTAGTGGCCGCATCGGGATTCGGCAGCCATTCCGGCTTTCGCATCAGCTTTGCTGCCGACGACGCCAAGCTCGACGAAGCGCTGCGCCGGATCGCCGGTGCGCTGACTGACGGGATCGCATAATGGAACTGCCCATCCTCTTTGAAGACGGCGAAGCGCTGATCATCGACAAACCCGGCGGCCTGCCGATCGACCGGCCGCGCGCGGGCGGCGCCTGTCTGGAGGATTTTATCGACCAGTTGAAGCTGGGCTTTCAACGCCCGCCGCAAGCCGTGCACCGGCTCGACCGCGATACCTCCGGCTGCCTGTTGCTGGCCCGCAATCCCAAGGCGCTGAAACGCTTTTCAGCCGCGTTCGAGGCGCGGCTGGTCGACAAGCGCTATCTGGGCATCGTTGCCGGACCGGTGGACGGGGACAACGGCACCATCGAAGTGTCGCTGGCCAAGATCAGCTCCGAAGCGGACGGCTGGCGAATGATCGCAGCGAAAAAGGGCAAGCCGGCCATCACCCATTGGCGCGTGCTGGAGCGCATCGGTGAATTGACGCTGGTGGAATTCCGCCCGGAAACCGGCCGCACCCATCAGATCCGCGTTCATGCCGCGCATGGCCTTGGCCACGCGCTGCTGGGCGATCCGATCTACGGGGATGGCGAAGGCGCGGCGCGAACCATGCTGCACGCGGCGGCGCTGAAGCTGACACGGGAGGGCAAACCCCCGGTCCATGCCGAAGCACCCACGCCAGCCGATTTCCTGGCGCTGGGGTTTGGCGCGCCGGTTCCCGAGACGGCCGATGGCTGACGCCGAAGAGGACGCCATAGCCCAGGCGCTGGCCAATCTGAGCGAAAGCTTCATCGCCGCCACCGGGCCGGGCGGGCAGAACGTCAACAAGGTCGCTACCGCCGTGCAATTGCGACTAAACATCCATGCGCTGCGATTGGGACCGGCGGTATTCGCGCGCTTCAAGCTGCTGGCGGGCAGCCGCCTGACCGCAGGCGGCGAACTGATCCTGGCCGCGCGCCGTTTCCGCACCCAGGAAGCAAACCGCGCCGACGCCCGCGAACGGCTGATCGAATTGATCCGCAATGCCCACGACCTGCCTGGAATCCGCAAGAAAAGCCGGCTGAACCGCGTCGGCAAACTCGCGCGGCTGCAAGGCAAGAAGATTCGCGGCGCGGTAAAGGCCGGGCGCGGGCGGGTGTCGCTGGATTAGGGTGGTGCGCGTGATGGGCACCACGGCTCCCGTGCCTTCGGGGGGATGGGTCTAAATTTTGGCGCGCCGCTACATCCTGATCGGCGCGGCAGGCGATGTCGGGGCGGATGGGGCCGGAGCCGATGGCGGCGGGGCGTCGGGCCCAGGTCCGGACACCGCCTGTGCCGCCGAATCCGCTGCCGAGGCGCTGGCGTCTGCGCCCTGTGGCTGATCGGTCGCGGTAGCCGAGGGGTCGGCTTGCGGCATGGCCGATCCCGCGAGGCCGCTCATGGTTTCTTCGGCGGGCATTTCCACATTGTCGGCCGTGGCGGCTGCAGTGGCCTTGTCGGAATGTCCGCAACCCGCCAGCGCGAGCATGGCGACGGCGCAGATGGCCGTGGATAACAGCCTGGGGCGAAGCGGCTCGGCGGTGTGCGACATGGCATCCTCTTGGCGATCAGCGGTGGGCCGGTCCCGGTTCTGCAACCGCAACCGGCGTTGGCTCATCGTAGCCAAACGACCGAAAACGGCAACCAGAGTTCACGGTTGATATCATATAAAGAATTCTTTATATGATGCCCATGCAGATCGACCCCACCTTGCGCGCGCTGGCCGACCAGACGCGGCTGCGCATCATGCGGCTGCTCGCGCATATGGAACTGGCGGTGGGCGAGCTGGCGCAAGTGCTGGGCCAGAGCCAGCCCCGCGTGTCGCGCCATGTGCGCATCCTGTGCGATGCCGCCCTTGCCGAGCGGCGCAAGGAGGGTAGCTGGGTCTTCCTGAAAACCGCGATCCGCGAAAGCGCCGCGCCGCCGCTGGGTGCTGCCACGGCGCGGCTGCTGGCGGTGGCGGAACGCGACGATCCGGCGTTTGCGGCGCGTTGTGCGGAGGATCGCCGCCATCTGGCGGCGATCCGCGCCGCGCGTGAAGCTACCGCCGCGTCCTATTTCGCACGCCATGCCGCGCAATGGGATTCGATCCGCCTGCTGCACAGCCCCGACGCGCCGGTCGAGGCCGCGCTGGCCGCTGCGCTGGGCGTCAGGCAAAATACCGGACAAACCGGCGAACTGGGCGCGCTGCTCGATATCGGCACCGGCACCGGGCGCATGGCCGAATTGCTCAGCGTGCAGGCCAGCCACGTCACCGCCTTCGACAAGAGCCCGGAAATGTTGCGCATCGCCCGCGCCCGGCTCCAGCATCTGCCCGCCGCGCAAGTCGATCTGGTGCAAGGGGATTTCACCGCGCTGCCGCTCCGCGACGACAGCTTCGATACCGTGCTGTTCCACCAGGTGCTGCATTATGCGCAAGCGCCCGAACTGGCGCTCGCCGAAGCAGCGCGCGTGCTGCGGCCGGGCGGGCGCATCGCGGTGGTCGATTTCGCCGCGCATGACCGCGAGGAATTGCGCAGCGCCCATGCCCACGCGCGGCTGGGCTTTACCGATGAGCAGATGCTGGATTTGTTCAGCGACGCCGGGCTGGGGTCGGAGGTGCCCGTCGCGCTGCCCGGCAAACCGTTGACGGTGAAGATCTGGGTCGGGCGCCGACCGGTCCACGCCGTTGCCGCACCCTCCGGGCATAATCGAGGAAGGGCCACCCAGCCATGACCGATGCGCCGCTGTTCGCCGATTTGGCCGGCGATATCCGCATCTCGTTTGAATTCTTTCCGCCCAAAAGCGAGAAGATGGAAAGGCAGCTGTGGGACGCGATCACCCAGCTGGCGCCGCTGGCCCCCGATTTCGTGTCGGTAACCTATGGCGCGGGCGGCTCGACGCGGGAACGCACTCACGCCACCGTCGCCCGGATCGTGCGCGATACCGATCTGGTCCCCGCCGCCCATCTGACCTGCGTCTCGGCCGGCAAGGCCGAGATCGCCGAGATCGCCGGGCAATACTGGCAGGCCGGGGTCCGCCATATCGTCGCGCTGCGGGGCGATCCGCCACCTTGCGGATGCGGCGTCTTCACGCCGCATCCGCAAGGCTACGCCAGTGCCGCCGCGCTGGTCGCCGGCCTGCGTGCGCAGCATCCGTTCGACATTTCAGTGTCGGCCTATCCCGAGGTCCACCCCGAAGCCGCCAGCGCGCAAAGCGATCTCGACAATCTCAAGCGCAAGATCGATGCCGGAGCCAGCCGCGCGATCACCCAGTTCTTCTTCGACCCACAAGTGTATTTCCGCTTTCTCGACAAGGTGCTCGCCGCCGGGATCAACGTGCCGATCCTGCCCGGCATCATGCCGGTGACCAATCTGGCCGCCATTCGCCGGATGTCGGCCAACACCGCCATCCCGCCGTGGATGGAGCGCGTGTTTTCCGGCCTGTCCGACCGGCCCGGCGCGCGCGATCTGGTGTCCGCCACCATCGCGGCCGAATTCTGCCGTGCGCTCTACGCCGGCGGCGTGCGCGACTTCCAT
>CAXTOS010000027.1:0-25499 GCA_964245935.1 uncultured Novosphingobium sp. | reverse complement strand
CCTCAATAACAGCCCGATCATGGGCGGCGGTCAAAGCTTAGGGCCGTTGGTATAACACCCATTCCCCTTCAGGGGGAAGGTTGGGCGGGGTATACCGCCGCCTGCGTGCACGCGCGGCTTTCGCCCTGCTCATCCCCCCGACCACTCCCCGCCGGGGAGTGGAGATAAGCCGGTATCACCAGCCATCGGCGCTCAATAAATGCCGTTGATCTCGATCGGCAGTCGCGCGCTGGGCGGCTCGAGCAGCAGGCTCGGCTGGTCTTTCAGGTTCTTTTCGGCATTGCGCACCCGCTCGTACTTGGCGGCCGCGGCGGCGGACACATCGGCGGGATCGCGCAGGATCGTCGGCTTGAGAAAGACGAACAGCGTCTGCCGATTCTTTTGCTCGATGTGGCTCTTGAACAGATTGCCCAGGATCGGAATGTCGCCCAGGATCGGCACCTGGCTGTTGGTGCGCGTCCGATCGTCGCTGATCAGCCCGCCGAGCACGATGGTCTGGCCATCATCGGCCAGCACGGTGGTCTGGATCGAGCGGCGGTTGGTGACGATGTCCGCGGCACCGGCCACCGATGGCGCGATCGACGAGGCTTCCTGGCTGACGTCGAGCCGGACCGTGTCGCCTTCATGCACGCGCGGCACGATCCGCAGGGTAATGCCGACATCGGCGCGCTCGATCGTGGTGAACGGCGTCGCGGTGCTGCCGACGGTGCTGGAATAGCTGCCGGTGCGGAACGGCACGTTCTGGCCGACGACGATTTCCGCCGGTTCGTTGTCCAGTGTCGTGATGCTGGGGGTCGAGAGCAGATTGGCGCGGGTGGATTGCCCCAGCGCCTGGATCAGCAGGCGAAAGCTGCCATTGTGCCCGACATCGGCGGTCAGCCCCTCGTTCGACAGGCCGACCGCGGCGGGCGAGCCGACCGCCGCCAGGATCTGCCCTAGCGACAGCCCCAGATTGCTGAACGAGGTGCCGGCGCTGTTGGTCACGCCATTGGCCGCAGCGCCGGTGCCGAGCTGCACTCCCAGCTGCTCGGACATGTCGCCGTTGATCTCGACAATGGCCGCTTCGATCATCACCTGCGGGCGGCGTACGTCGAGCTGGGCGACCAGCGCCTCGATCTGGCGAATCGCGCCCGGGGTGCCGCGCACGACGATGGCATTGAGTTCGGGCGCGGGTTCGACCGCCAGTTCCGGGGTGGCAAAGCCGCCTTGCCCGGCAATCGACGGGCCACTGGTGCCGTTGACGAGCGGCGGATTCATCCCCGATGCCGACCCCAGGCCCGACACGCCGCCGCCCATCGCCGGATTGCTGCTGAGCGAGGTGATGCCCGTCGATCCTGTGGCCGGATTATTGAACGATCCGCCAAGCGACGAGAGTCCTGGCGACGACGAGCCGAACCCCGTGCCGCCGCCGCTCCCCGATGGCCCCGCCAACGTCCTGGCAACCGGATTGTTGGCCGCGCCCTGTTCGCCCATCAGCCCGCGCAGCACCGCGGTCACCGATTCGGCGTCGTTGTAGCGCAGCCGGAACACGCGCGTGGTCGGCGCTGCGCCGCCGGGATGGTCGAGCGAAGCGGCAACGCGGCGCGCCTCGGCGATCAGGCCGGCATCGCCGCGCACCAGCACCGAATTGCTGCGGGTATCGGCCACCGCGTGCGGCGCGGCATTGTCGCCTTCGCCGACCATGCCCTGAATCGCCGTCGCCACGTCCTTGGCCGAGGCGTAATGCAGGCTGATCGTATCGAATCCGGCGCCGCCGTTGGAATCGAGCGCATGCGCCAGCGCGGCGATTCGCGCGACGTTGTCGGCATAGTCGGTGACTACGATCGCCTTGGGATTGGCTACCATCTCGATGCTGCCGAAGCTGGCGACAAGCGGCTTGAGCACCCGCAGCGCGGCGTCGGGCTCGACCCGGCCAAGCCGGATCATCCGGGTGACGATGCGCCCGCTGGTGGTGCCCGTGCTGGGCTCGCGCGCCGCCGCGGCCTGCGGGATGACCCGCCAGGCGCGACCGTTGCGTACCACGGCGAAACCCTGCCCGCGCAGGACCGCGGTAAACAGCTGCCAGACCCCTTCGGCGCCAAGCGGTCTCGTGGACACCACGGTAACCGTGCCCCGGACCGCCGGATCGAGGATGATAGTGCGCCCGGTGATCCGCGATACCTGCTGTGCAACATCGGCGATGTCGGTATCGCGCAGGTTGACCACGACCGCGGCCGAGGCGACGGCGGCAGGCGGACTGGACGGCGGCAGCACTGCGGGGGGCACCTGGGCAAACGCGGCAACCTGCCCCAGCATGAACCCGGGCGGCAGAAGCGTAAGCAGCGTCGCTGGCGCGAACCGGGTAGATAATGGCATGTCGGCCCCTCTGAATCGTTTCATGCCCTGGAGCATGATCACGCTCTAGAGCATGATGCGATCAGATAGAATCGCCTCATGCTCTGGATTCTCTGTTTTCGCGTGATTTAAAGAACAAAACCAGTACCCACTTTTTGTCATCACGCTCTAATGGATGGCCAGGCGCAGCGAAACCCGGTTGCCATTGCGCAGCACCACGGCCTGGGCGCTCCCGCCGCGAAGCGCCGCGCCAGCCAGGTTGCGGGCCACCATATCGGTGGTCATGCCCGCGGTGACGGGCGCACCGTTCAATTCCTCGACGATGTCGCCCGGCTGGAGCCCGGCGGCGAACAACGCGGGCGGAGCCGAGTTGCCGATCCGGAACCCCGCCTGGGCAGGGGGTGCCGCGCTGCCGGCGGCTGACGGCTGCACCGGCCCCGCCCCGCCCGCGACAACCGGAGCAAAGCCTGCGCCGGCGTCATTCGCGCCCGGGGCGGCAACAGGCACGGTGCCTGGCACCGGGCTGAAACCGATCGCCTGCAAGCCGCGCGGAGTGCGCAGGATGATCTGGTCGGCCTGGATCGCCTCGACCACCCCGCCGCCCAGTGCCGCACCGATGCCATAGCTGGCTACCTTGCCATCGGAACCGGCGATCAGCGCCGCCGAGCCTGAGGCGGGCACGGCAAGCAGGATCCCCTTCAGATGCAGCGATCCATCGTTCGCCGCATCGCTTGCAGCCTGAACGGCGCCAAACGGCGCCAGCGCGAGCAGGCCGCCGACATCGACCGGGTCGGCCGTGCCGGTCATTGCCGACGCGACCGGACGCGCGCCCGAATTCCCCGCGAGCCGCCAGGTCAGCCCGGCCAG
The DNA here is from genome assembly GCA_964245935.1 of uncultured Novosphingobium sp. Classification (GTDB taxonomy): domain Bacteria; phylum Pseudomonadota; class Alphaproteobacteria; order Sphingomonadales; family Sphingomonadaceae; genus Novosphingobium. The sequence goes on along the minus strand of CAXTOS010000027.1, from coordinate 22,298 downwards.
CGCAATCCCGACCGAGGCCACCACCAGCCCCGTGAACAGGTCGATCCCGAAACGCACCTGCCGGATATTCATGCTGTGATCGCGCCGAACAGGTGACGGGTCATGGGGTAATCGTGCCGGCATCGACAAAGCCGCGCAGGCTGACCGTTGGCGACGCCTCGCCGGGTGCGCGCACCTCGATGACGATCTGGCGCATGTCGGGGTCGTCGCTCGATTTCAGCACGCGGCGCACTTGCCAGTGCCACGCGAGCATGGTCTCGTCGCGCCCGGCACCGCCCGCGACGGGCAGCCCGGCCTGCGCTTCGGCCAGCGCATTTTCGGCCACCCACTGCGCCGCCGCGCGCCGCTCCAGCCCGCGCACCGTGTCGATGTGCGCCTCGGCGGCCGCAACCACCCCCACCGAAGCGATTGCCAGGATCGCCATGGCAATCATCGCCTCGATCAGCGTGAAGCCGCTGTCCGGGGCCGCAGCGCAGCTCACGAACTTGCCCCCTGCGGCAAACCGCCGCTGTCCGGCGCCAGCCGGGCGCGCATGCCATCGAAGCTGACCGTCCAGTGCTGCGTCCCCCGCCCTAGCGTCACTGCAAAGGGTCGGCCCGAAGCATCGGCATCCAGCGGCAACAGCGCGCCATCGGGCGGGGCCGACAGCTGCATGCCGGAGGGCAGCTTGTGGACATCGTCAAGCCCGGCAAGGGTGGTCGGTTGCCATGCCAGCCCCGTATCGCTGCGTTCGAGCACCGCATAGCCGGTCGGGGTGACCGCCAGGGCCAGCGAGCGATCGCCGATCATCGCTTCGTCGGCGGCCAGCTGGACCCGGGCGAGCAGGCGCCGCGCCTCGGCCTGGCCGCTGCCGTCCTGGCCCCGGCCCATCGCCAGCACCGCAGCGGCGGTGGAGATGCCGATGATGGCGAGGACCACCAGCATCTCGACCAGGGTCAGGCCGCGCTCGCCGGGCCTCGGCGCAAGCCGTTTAGCCATGCCGTTCAATGCCCGGTCAGCACCAGGTCGTGGTCGAGACCATCACCCCCGGGCTTGCCGTCTTTGCCTAGCGAAACGATCTCGTAACCCGCCCCATCCGGCGCCGGCGCATGATAGATATAGGGCCGCCCCCAGGGATCGGTGGGCACCTGTTCCAGATAGCCGTTGGCCGACCAGTTAGGCGGAACCGTGCCGGTCGTGGGCCGATGCGCCAATGCGGCCAGGCCCTGCTCGGTGGTGGGATAATCGCCATTGTCGAGGCGGTACATCTTGAGCGCGGCGGCGATCGTGCGCTGGTCGGTCTGCGCCAGGGTCACCCGCGCCTCGTCGGGCCGGCCGATGATATTGGGCACGATCAACGCCGCGATCAACGCGATGATCGCCAGCACCACGATCATCTCGATCAGCGTGAGCCCGGCCTCATCGCCCCTATGGCGTGCCGGCGGCAGCGCCAGGCCGGGGACCGCCGGGGGCTGAGTTAGCATTTGAGTTTCGACCATCGGCAAAGCTATACAGGCGCTTCCATGGCAAATCCACAACCTCCGTCACTCGCCGCGCCGGATGACCGCCTGGCCGTGCGACCCACTGCCAGCGGCATCTGGTCGCTCGACGGCGACCGGCTGGTGAATATCGAGGAATACGCCGATGACGCCGCCGCCGGCGCCGCCGTGGTGCTGGTGCGCAGCGAACATGTGCTGCTGCTCGCCGCGCCGCTGCCGCCGATGACTTCGGCGCTCCGCCGCCGCGAGGCGCTGCCCTTCGCGATCGAGGAGTATATCGCCGCGCCGCTCGACAAGGTCCATATCGCCCTGGGTGCGGAGACCGCGCCGGGGGTATGGCTGGCCGGAGTCGTCGACCACGGGCTGATGGCGCAGTGGCTGATGCGCCTGGCCGAGGCCGGGCTGGAGCGGGCGCGACTGGTGCCCGATGCCATGGCGCTGCCGGTGCCGGGCGCGGGCAGCTGGTCGGTCGATCTCGCAGGCGACCGCGCGCTGGTCCGGGCCGACGACGGCAGCGGCTTTGCGGTGCCGCTCGCCCTGCTCGAGCCTGCCTGGCGTGCCGCCGGTGAACCGGCCTGCATCGCTTATGGCGATCCGCTTCCCCCGCAGTTCGCCGCCGCCCAGGCCGCCTTCGAAAGCCAGCCGCTGGCGGTACGGCTGCTGGCGCCCGCGATCGATCTGCGCCAGGGCCGCTATGCCGCCCCGCGCCGCCCGTTCAATCCGCTGTGGAAGCGCATCGCGCTGGTCGCGGGCCTGGGTGCCCTGGCGCATGGCGCCATCGCCATCGCCGACACGCTGGCGCTCACCTATCTGGCCGAACAGCGCGCAACGCAAGTGCGCGCGTTTGGCGCGAGCCTGCAACCGCCGGTGGAGATCGGTCCCGATCTCGGCGATGCCCTGGTCGCGCTGACGCCCGATGCCGCCGCCACCGGGCCCGGCCGCTTCACGTCGCTGCTGGCGCGCTGCGCCGCCGCGCTCGGCACCGGCGCGGCAGCGTCGCCCGGCGCAGCGTCTCCCACGGTCTGGCGCTCGCTATCGTTCGATGGCGCGGCAGGCACGCTGACGATCGAGGTTGAAACGGCCAGCATCGCCGATCTCCAGCGCATGGCGCAGGCCTTGACCCAGGCCGGGCTCAGCGCGCAGCCCGGTTCCGCCTCGACCCAGGGCGGCAAGGCGGTGGGCAGCTTCGTGGTGCGGGCATTGTGATCGCCCGATTGCGCCGCCGGCTCGCGCCCGGGCTTGATCTCTCGGCGCTGGAGCCCTGGTGGAACCGCTCGCGCGGCTGGTGGACCGAGCGCAGCCTGCGCGAACAGGTGCTGATCGGCGGGCTGGCGGCGGTTGCCATCTTCGCAGTCCTGCTGGCCGGGGTGATCGTTCCGTTGCGCAGCGTCCGCGCGGCGGCTTACGCCGAGCTGCATGATGCGGCCCTGCTCGATGCGCAGCTGCGCCAGGGCGGCGCCCAGAGCGGGACCGGCCAGGGTGGCGCCGCAGGCCAGCGCGCGGCGATGCGGCATGGCACCCCTTCGGCCATCCTTACCGACAGCGTGGCTGCCGCGCGGCTCTCGATCCAGCGGATGGAACCCGAGGGCGGCAACACCCGCGTCGAACTCGGCGATGCGCCGTTCAGCCAGGTCATGGCGTGGGTGGCCGACGTGGAACGCAACAGCCGGCTGCGCGTCCAGCAGGCGCAGATCGACCAAAAGGGCGGCGCCGGGATCGTCAGCGCCAGTTTCGTGTTCTCCGGGTGATGGAACACAATTCCCCGATCGCCGAGCCACATTTTCCCCTCTCCCCTGAAGGGGAAAGGGCTTAGAAGGGCGAAGTCGTGAATCCCATGCTTGACTACGGCTTCGCGCGTGAGCGCGGTGCATTGGTGTCGATCGAAAACGGGCAGCCGGTCTGCCTGCATCGCCCCGGTGCGGCTCTCGCCGGCCTGCTCGAAATCCAGCGCTGCCATGGCGCGATGCCGTGGCGCGCGGTGGACCTTGCGGCTTTCGATGCCATCCTGCAGGCGCAATATCGCGAGAATACCAGCGTCGCGGCCGGGGTCGCCGCCACGGACGATGTCGACCTGGCATCGCTCGCCGACAGCGCCGCGCAGGTCGACGATCTGCTTGACAACCGCGACGATTCGCCGGTGATCCGGCTGATCAACGCGCTGCTGCTCGAGGCGATCCGCGAAGGCGCCTCGGATATCCATGTCGAAACCCAGGAACGCCGGCTGGTCGTGCGCTTTCGCATCGACGGCGTGCTGCGTGAAAAGATCGAGCCCAAGCGCGCGCTGGCCCCGCTGCTGGTCAGCCGCATCAAGGTGATGGCGCGGCTCGACATCGCCGAAAAGCGCGTGCCGCAGGATGGCCGCGTGTCCTTGCGCATCGGCGGGCACGAGATCGACGTGCGCGTCTCGACCATCCCCACCCAGCATGGCGAGCGCGTGGTGATGCGCCTGCTCGATCGTGGCTCGGTCAAGCTGGAGATCGCCAGCCTGGGGATGAATGCCCGCGATACGGCGCTGCTCGATCGGCTGCTCGACCGCCCCAACGGCATGCTGCTGGTCAGCGGACCCACGGGCTCTGGCAAGACCACCACATTGTACGCGGCGCTCAGCCGGCTCAACGATCGCCGCCGCAACATCATGACGGTCGAGGATCCGATCGAATACGAAATGGAGGGCATCGCCCAGACTCAAGTCAACCCCCGCACCGACCTGACCTTCGCGCGCGGCCTGCGCGCGATCCTGCGGCAGGATCCCGACGTCATCATGGTCGGCGAAATCCGCGACCGCGAGACCGCCGAGGCGGCGGTGCGTGCCAGCATGACCGGCCATTTCGTGCTTTCGACGATCCACACCAATTCGGCCATCGGCAGCGTGACCCGGCTGATCGATATCGGCCTGGAACGCTATCTGCTGGCGCCCGTCCTGGTCGGGCTGGTGGCGCAGCGGCTGGTGCGGCGGCTGTGTCCGGATTGCCGCGAACAGTCTGTCGCCACCGCCGGCGATGCCGCGCTGCTCGACCATCTGCTGGAGCCGGGCGAGCCGGTGTGGCAGGCGGTCGGCTGCCCGGCGTGCCATTCCGAAGGCTATCGCGGACGGACCGGGCTCTATGAAATCCTCCCTGTCGATCGCACGCTGGAAGGCTTGATCCACGATGGCGCCTCGGAGGCGCGGCTGACCGAGGCGGCGCGCGCGATCAGCCCGGCATTGGTGGAGGATGGCGTTGCCAAGATACGCGTCGGCGAAACCACCGTCGCCGAAGTGGCGCGCGTGGTCCGCGAGGAAATATGACCGCCTTTGCCTATCAGGCAGTGGATGCCACGGGCCGGCGTAGCCGCGGCGTGATCGAGGCCGGCAACGCCGCCGGCGCACGCCGCGCCTTGCGCGAACGCGCGCTGCTGCCGGTATCGGTAGAGGCCAGCCACGGCGCCGGGGAAACCCGCGCGACGACGGCGCAAGGCGGTCTGGCAGGGCTGCGGGCCCGGCTCAGCCGCCGCGTCTCGAACCGGGTGCTGGCCACGGCCACGCGCCAGCTATCGACGCTGGTCGGCGGTGCGGTGCGGATCGAGGAAGCGCTGCGGCTGATCGCGGCCCAAAGCGACTCTTCCGCGCTGGCCGCCCTGCTGCTCGACATCCGCGGCAATTTGCTCGAAGGCTCCAGCTTCGCCCGGGCGCTGGCGCGGCATCCGCACGTCTTTCCCAGCTTTTTCTGCGCCTCGATCGCGGCGGGGGAAACCTCGGGGCGCTTGCCCGAAGTGCTTGCCTACCTCGCCGATTTCGTCGAATCGCGCCACCGCGCCAGCCAGAAACTGTGGCTGGCGCTGCTGTATCCCGCGCTGTTGGCGATCGTGTCGGCGGGGATGATGACGATGATGATGATTTATGTCGTCCCCGACATCGTCAAGGTGTTCGTCACGCACGGCGCCGACCTGCCGCTGCTGACCCGTATGCTGATCGGGCTCAGTTCATTTCTCGCGCGGTTCGGCATCGTTACGCTGGTGGTGCTGATCGGCGCGATGGTGCTGGCGCGGCGCGAACTGGCGCGACCGGAACGGCGGCTGGCGTTCGACCGGACCCTGGCGAAGCGCTGGCCGTTTGCCCGCTTCAGCCAGCAGACCAACGCCGCGCGCTTTGCCTCCACATTGGCCACGCTGGTGCAAAGCTCGGTGCCTCTGCTCGATGCGCTGACCGCGGCGGCAGTGGTCATTCCCAACCGCTATATCCATCAGCAGGCGGTGGGCGTTGCGCTGCGCGTGCGCGAGGGCGAAAGCGTCCATCGCGCGCTCGCCGCCACCGACATCTTCCCCGCCATGCTGGTGGCGATCGTCGCCAGCGGCGAAACCGGCGGCAAACTGGGGCCCGCGCTGGCCCGCGCCGCCGCCGAACTCGACCGCGATGTCGAAGCCCAGGTCGGGGTGATCGTCTCGCTGGTCGAGCCGGCGGTGCTGTTGCTGATGGGCGGGCTGGTGTTGCTGATGGTCATGGCCATCCTGATGCCGATCATCGGGCTCAACAATCTGGCCGGAAAATGAGCCGCACTGCGCGGCGGCTACCACTGCACCATCGTGTCCAGCCGGGTGCCGCCCAGCGCCGGAACCCGCGCGGTCAGGGCAGCGGTCGGCCACAGGCTCAAGGCGCCGGTGCTGGACAGCCGCGCCTCGACCAGATGCTGCTGCGATGGCAGGGTGAACAATGCGCCGCTGCTGAGGCCGGGCATGGTCCTGCCGCGAACCGGGCCGATCGTGCCATGCAGCGCCGGCAGATCGAGCGCCGTTGCGGCCAATGCCCGGGGGGTGCAATGCACCGGCGATGTGCGCAGGCTGCCCCTGGCTTGCTGGTCGCTGCCGCCGATGACCAGCGTGTCGAGACTGACCTGCGCCAGGAAGCGGCAGGTCACGGGCAGGTTTGGCGCGGCCAGCCCCAGCATGGTGCCGTCGGCCACGCCGCTGACACCGTCGAGCCGCAACCGGTGCAGGCCTGGCGACGCCATTCCGACCAGATCGGTGGCCCCGCCGGTCATGTGCCAGTTCGCGGTGAGCGCAAGCCGGCTCAGCGAGGCCAACGGCGACCATTGCCAGTCGACCCGCGTCGTGCTGGCGATGACCGCCTCGCCGTTCCAGATCGTCCCGCCGACTTGCCACATGTCGCTTTTGGGCAGCACCACGCTTGCCGGAATCATCGCGATCAGCCCGGCGCAATATGCTAGGACGCCAACAAGCGCGAAAATCGTCGCCCGACGCCGCGACGCGCGTGGCAGGACAGGAGATTGCTGCAATGACCATGGATCGGCGCCATCTGCTGCAATGGGGCCTGCGATCTGCGCCGTCAGGCCTGGTGCTTCCGTCATTGCTTGCTCCATCGTTCTGGTCTGCGCTCGGCGCGGCCAAGCCTGAATTTCCGGCAGCGCTGCTCGTGCCCCGGACAGGCGAGCATGCCGCGCTCGGCCGTAGCATGGAACGGGCAGCCCTGCTTGCGCAAGGGACAGGCGATGCCAGGCAATTCCATGTCTACGATACGCTCGGCACCCCGGCAGGCGCGATAGCCGCCGCCAAGGTCGCGCGGCGCGGCGGCGCGCGCATCCTGCTGGGGCCGATCTTCGCGCGCGAATTGCCCGGGGTGATCGGCGTTGCGGGCGCCGAAATTCCGGTCATTTCATTCAGCAACGATGCGTCGCTGCGCGAAAGCGGCGCGTTTGTGTTCGGCATCACCGCGGCGCAAATCGTCACCACGCTGCTGCGTTACGGTGCCGGCCGCGGCATCCGCCGCGTGGCCCTGGCGCCCAACGTGGCGGGCGGCTGGAGCACGCAGATCGCCGCCGCCGCGGCAGAGGCGGCGCGTCCGCTCGGGCTCGAGCTGGTTGCATTGCCCGCGCTATGGGCCCGGCCCGCAGCGGGTGGGAGCGACCGCCTGCCCGATGCCGTGCTGATGTCCGACAGCGATCAGCTGACCGGCATGGGGCCGGCAATGACGCAAAAAGGCGTGCAGGTGCTGGGTGCGATCGCCGGGCTCGATCTGCCGCCAGAGACCCTTCGCGCGCTCGAAGGGGCCTGGTTTGCCGCCCCCGACCCGGCCGCGTTTGCCGGCTTCGCGCGCGCCTTCGAAGAACGCGTCGGCTCGCCGCCGGGACTGATAACCGCGCTGGCCTATGACGCGGTGCGCATCGTCCAGCAATTGCGGCTGAGTGGCGGGGTCGACCGTTCGGCATTGCTCGCGGCAACCGGTTTCCCCGGAGTTTGCGGCAACGTCCGTTTTCGCGAGGATGGCAGCGCGGCGCGCGCCCTGGCGATCCTGGCGGTCAGGAACGGCAATCTGGCCGGCGTCGCCCCTGGCTGATGGCACAGGTCGCCGTACCGTCCCCTTCTGCCGGCTTCACGTTGATCGAATTGCTGGTCGCGCTGGTGCTCTTCGCGCTGATCTCGCTTGCCGGGCTCAGCCTTGTCGAGGCAATGGTCCGGCTCGAACGCGGCAGCTCGGGCCGTCTCGAACGCCTCGCCGATGTCCAGCGCGCGCTGTTCCTGGTCGACGCCGATTTCGGGCAATTGGTCGATGGCCCCGATCGCACCGCCGCGGGCATCGCTTTCAGGCGCCTGTCCAGCGATGGCCCGCATGACATCCTCTACCGCACCGATCGCGCCGGCCTCCATCGCGTGGTCGATGGCACCGATCGGCTGCTGCTCGGCGGGGCCGGCCATATCGGCTGGCGCTTTGCCAAACGTGGCGGCTGGACAGACGAGCCGCGCAGTCGCAGCGACGCCGCCCGGCCAGCCGCAGCCGAACTGACCTTCCAGTTGCAGGATGACGCGGGGCAAATGGCAGCGGGCGGCGCCGCCGGCCCGGTCCGTAAAATCGCCCAGTTGCCTGCCGAACCATGAGACCGGAAGTCCCGCCCTCGGAACAGGGCATGATCCTGATCAACGTGCTGGTTATCGTCATCATGGCAACCGCCGTGCTGGCGATCATGATCGCCGGGCAGGACAGCGATCTCGAGCGCAGCCGCCAGTTGCGCGTCGCCGCACAGGCGATGGCGATCGCACGCGGCGGCGAGCTGTCGGCGATCACCGCGCTGCGCCGCGATGTGGCCTCCGGCAGCACCACCGACACGCTGGCCGAACCCTGGGCCAATATTGCCGACCGCGACGTGCGGATCGACAGCGGCCGCTTCAGCTTCGTCGTCGCCGATGCCCAGGCACGCTTCAACATCAACAATCTGGCCTCGGCCCCCGGCCTCTCCGGCGGTGGAGCGATCTCGCAGGAGGAGCTGAAACAGCTCGCCACCGCCGTCGGGGTTGCGCCCCCGCATATCGCCGGGCTGGTCGACGCCCTCAAAGCGCGTGGCCCGATCAATGATCTGTCCGAACTGCGCGCTGCGGGGCTTGGCGACGACGAACTGCGGCGCCTGGCGTTCTTTTGTGTCGCGCTGCCCGAACCGACGACGGTCAATGTCAACACCGCTTCCGAAGCGCTGCTGGCGGTAATGACCGGCAACCCGGCGACCGCGCATGACATCGTGATGGCGCGAGCCCGGGCGGGAACCTCGGGACTGGCCAGCGGGGGCCAGTTCATCCTGCCGCCCGGAACAGGGGTATCGTCGAGCTATTTCTGGACGCGCGCCCGCGTCACGGTCGGCGGCACCACCCAGCAATTGACCAGCCTGCTGCGTCGACGGCTCGCTGACGGGAAACCGGTTGTCGAGGCTGTGCGCCGCTGGCGCGGCGCGGCGCCACCGGGCGCGCCGGACTTTCCCGAAGCTGGCACCTGAATTCGCTGGGAGAAAGCAGACGGGCGAATATCCACTCATTTCGTCGACATTTAGCCACGTTTCGTCGCGATCAGTATTGTCTATCGCATAGATAGAGTTACATTCGATCTCCAGTGCGCGGCGTTCGCGCGCAATTTGCCCGGAGGTGGTAGTGGCTGACGATCATGCTTCCACCGTGGAGCGCCAACCGTTGATCCTGACGGTGCCCGGACTTGCCAACAGCGGTCTTGGCCATTGGCACACCCTTTGGGAACAACAACGCAGCGATTGCCACCGGGTCCAGCTTGGCCAGTGGGATCAACCGCACCGCAATAGCTGGGTCAATCAGCTTAACCTGGCGATCCGGGCGTCCGGGCGCCCGGTGGTCCTGGCGGCGCACAGCCTGGGCTGCCTCGCGGTAGCGTGGTGGGCGCTGCTGGAAGCGGCGGACGCCGGCAGGCTGATCGCGGGTGCGCTGCTGGTGGCGCCGCCGGACGTGGACACCGCCCCCTGCGATGCCCGGCTGTCCGGCTTTGCCCCCACGCCCGCTGCGCCGCTGCCGTTTCCCAGCATCGTCGTCGCCAGCCGCAACGATCCCTACATGACCATGCGTGCCGCGCGCCAGCTTGCCCATGCCTGGCATGCCGGCTTTGCCGATGCCGGGCCGATCGGCCATATCAATGCCGAATCCGGGATCGCCGACTGGCCCTTTGGCCAGTTCCTGCTGAGTCGCCTGCTGGCGCGCGGGTCTCCTTCGGACGCCATTCCGGCCGCCGTGCGAGAGGTTGCATCGGCAACAAACCAGCCTCCTGCATCAACCTCGCTCCATCCGGCGCCGGCGTCTGGCTGACTTTCGCCCGCTCGTCTCGTTTCACGTGCCTACTTTGCTCCAGACAACAGGGAAATCATCAATGCCTGCCACCGCTTTCAAGCGACGCTCGATCCTGACTGCCGCCATTGCCACCCTGGCCGCCATCACCTCGCTGACCACGGCGCCGGCGCTGGCCGCTCCCGCTCCGGCGGTGATCACCAATGTCTCCTACGATCCCACCCGCGAGCTTTATCAGGCGCTGAACCCGGCTTTTGCCGCCTACTGGAAAAAGAAGACCGGCCAGGACGTGACCTTCCGCATGAGCCACGGCGGATCGGGCGCGCAGAGCCGCGCGATCATCGACGGGCTTGACGCGGATGTGGCCACCCTGGCGCTGGCCTATGATATCGACGCGCTGTCGGACAAGGCGCATCTGCTGGCGCCGAACTGGCAGCAGGCATTGCCGCACAACAGTTCGCCCTATGTGTCGACCATTGTGTTCCTGGTGCGCAAGGGCAATCCCAAGGGCGTCCATGACTGGGGCGACCTGGTCAAGCCGGGCGTCCAGGTGATCACCGCCAACCCCAAGACCGGCGGCGGCGCGCGCTGGAACTTCCTCGCGGCCTGGGCTTATGGCCGCAAGACCGGTCATTCCGAGGCCGCCGCCAGGGATTACGTCCAGAAGCTCTACAGCCATGTGCCGGTGCTGGACAGCGGCGCACGCGGCTCGACCACCACTTTTGTCGAACGCGGCATCGGCGACGTGTTGCTGGCCTGGGAAAACGAAGCCTTCCTGGCGGTGAACAAGCTCGGCAAGGGCAATTTCGAAATCGTCGTGCCCTCCATCTCGATCCGCGCCGAACCACCGGTCGCGGTGGTCACCAAAAACGCCGACAAGCATGGCACCACGGCGATCGCAAAAGCCTATCTGGAGTTCCTGTACACCCCGGAAGCGCAAACCATCATCGCCAAAAACTATTACCGGCCCAGCAATCCTGCCATCCTCGCCAAATATGCCAGCCAGTTCCCGCATCTGGCCATCGTTACCATCGATGGCAATTTCGGTGGCTGGCGCAAGGCGCAACAAACCTACTTCGCGGACGGCGGCGTGTTCGACCAGATCACCGCCAACCGTTAACCATGTGCTTTAAAATATGTTTACTTCAATCCTTCCCCCTCGGGGGAGGTGGCAGCCCGTAAGGGGTGACGAAGGGGGCATCTCGCCAGCCACCCTCTCCGTCTCGCTAGGCGAGCCACCTTCCCCTGAGGGGGAGGATTTGTAGCCCGCATGAATCTTTAGACCACTCAATACCCCTCAATCGAGCAGACCACTGCAGATGACATCGCTTACCCAACCTGCCGTTCCCCGGTCTTCGGGTAATCTCGCACCGCGACATCACTGGCGCCAGCCATCGGTGCTGCCGGGTTTCCGGGTCAGCCTGGGTCTCAGCATCGGCTGGCTGACGCTGATCGTGCTGATCCCGCTGGCCGGCATCTTTCTCAAGACCGCCGGCATGGGCTGGCATGAATTCGTGCGTGTCGGCTTTTCCCACCGCGCGTTGCAGGCCTACCGCCTCAGCTTTGGTACGGCGGCGGCGGCGGCGCTGGTCAATGCGGTGTTCGGGCTGCTGGTGGCCTGGGTGCTGGTGCGCTACAGCTTTCCGGGCAAGCGCATCATCGGCGCGGTGGTCGACCTGCCCTTTGCCTTGCCGACGGCGGTTGCCGGTATCGCCCTGACCAGCCTTTACGTGCCGACCGGCTGGGTCGGGCAATATTTGGCCCCGCTGGGCATCACGGTGGCCTTCACCCCGCTGGGCATCACCATCGCGCTGATATTCATCGGCCTGCCGTTCGTGGTGCGCTCGGTCGAACCGGTGCTGGCCGACCTTGGCCGCGACGTGGAAGAAGCCGCCGCCACCCTGGGCGCCGGGCGCGCCGAAACCTTTGCCCGCGTGATCCTGCCGGCAATCGGCCCGGCGCTGCTCACCGGCTTCGCCCTCGCCTTTGCCCGCGGCGTGGGCGAGTACGGCTCGGTGATCTTCATCTCGGGCAATATGCCGGGCCGGACCGAGATCGCTCCGCTGCTGATCGTCGCCCAGCTGGAACAATTCAATTACGCGGGGGCCACCGCGATTGCGGTGGTCATGATGCTGGCGTCGTTCGCGGTGCTGCTGGCGATAAACCTGATCCAGGGCGTAGCCCGCAAGAGGGAAGCATGAGCACGGCCGCCGCCAGTGCTACCTCGGAGAGCCGGGTCGCGCGCTTTGTCCTGATAACGCTGGCCCTGCTGTTCCTGGCGCTGTTTCTTGCGCTGCCGCTGGTGTCCGTGTTCGTGGAGGCGCTGAAGGCGGGACTCGGCCCGTTTCGCGATGCCATTTCCACCCCCGACGCCCTGTCCGCGATCAAACTGACGCTGCTGGTGGCGGCGATCAGCGTGCCGCTCAACATGGTATTCGGCGTAACCGCGAGCTGGGCGATCACCAAGTTCGCCTTTCCGGGCAAAAGCCTGCTGACGACGCTGATCGACTTGCCGTTCTCGGTGTCGCCGGTGGTCTCCGGCCTGATCTTCGTCTTGCTGTTCGGGGCACGGGGCCTGCTGGGACCGTGGCTGGCGGAGCACAATCTGAAGATCATCTTCGCAGTGCCGGGGATCGTGCTGGCCACGGTGTTCATCACCTTTCCCTTCGTGGCGCGCGAATTGATCCCGCTGATGGAGGAACAGGGCAAGGACGAGGAAGAAGCGGCGATCTCGCTGGGCGCCAACGGCTGGCAGACCTTCTGGCACGTCACCCTGCCCAACATCCGCTGGGGCCTGCTGTACGGCGTGCTGCTGTGCAATGCGCGGGCGATGGGCGAATTCGGCGCGGTTTCGGTCGTCTCGGGCCATATCCGTGGCGAAACCAACACGCTGCCGCTGCATGTCGAAATTCTCTACAACGAATATGATTACGTCGGCGCCTTCGCCGTGGCGTCGCTGCTGGCCGGGCTGGCGCTGGTGACGCTGGTCGCCAAGACGCTGCTGGAATGGCGCTTCGACCTCAACTCCAGCCACCTCTCCGCAGGGCGCAGCAAATGATCGAACTCACCAACATCACCAAGCGGTTCGGCCAATATCCCGCGCTTCACGGCATCGACTTGTCCATCCGTCCGGGTGAATTCATCGCGCTGCTGGGGCCATCGGGTTCGGGCAAGACCACCCTGCTGCGGATCATCGCCGGGCTGGAATTCCAGGACAGCGGCGCGGTGCGGCTGGACAACGTCGATGTGTCCGACCTCAAGGTGGCGGAGCGCCATGTCGGGTTCGTGTTCCAGCACTACGCGCTGTTTCGGCACATGACCGTGGCCAGCAACGTCGCGTTCGGGCTGACCGTGCGCCGCGCGAAAAGCCGCCTGGCACGAAAGGACATCCGCACCCGCGTCGACGAATTGCTGCGGCTGGTCCAGCTCGACGGACTCGGTGACCGTTATCCGGCGCAATTGTCCGGCGGCCAGCGCCAGCGCGTCGCCCTGGCCCGCGCGCTGGCGGTCGAGCCGAAGCTGCTGCTGCTCGACGAGCCGTTCGGCGCGCTCGATGCCCAGGTGCGCAAGGATCTGCGCCGCGCCTTGCGCGATCTTCACCGGCAGGTCGGGCTGACTTCGGTGTTCGTGACTCACGACCAGGAAGAGGCGCTGGAACTGGCCGACCGGGTCGTGGTGATGAACCAGGGCCGGATCGAACAGATCGGCACCCCCGAGGAAGTCTATGCCGCGCCGGCCACTCCCTTCGTGTCGCATTTCGTCGGTGAAACCAATCTCCTGCCCGGCGCGCTGTTCGGCCGGGGCGAAGGAGACCTGCATGTCCGCCCGCACGAGATTGCCATCGTGGCGCGCGATGCGCCCGACGATGGCCAGCCCCGCGCCGAAGTCCATGTCGCCAACCGCTTCCGCAAGGGACCGCAGTGGCGCATCGAAGGCCAACTGGCCGTTGGCGGGCGCCTCATCGAGATCGATTGTGATCCCGGCCAGGCGGTCCCCGAGCCAGGCGATACGATTCTGATCCGTCCCGCTTTCGCGCGCACCTTTCCGGCCTCGCCCGACATCGCCGCGTCCCTCAATCCCCAGGATGAATACGCATGATCCGCAACCCGACCCCACCCCCCGCCGGTTCCGAAACAGCCAGCCAGATCGAAGAGAGCATCGCCAGCGTGCGCGAGGCGCTGTGGGGCCTGCGCTATGGGCAGGTGTCGCTGACGGTCCACGAGGGACGCGTCGTCCAGATCGACGTGACGGAAAAGAAACGCCTGAAACCGCATTGACGGATCTTAAAGCCCTCTCCCCTTCGGGGGAGAGGGTTGGGAGAGGGGCCTTGCTCGCTCCCCCTCAACTACGGCTGGGCAGCAAGAGCCAAGCCTTCGTATCTCTCTCCCCTGAAGGGGGGAGAGCAGCCGTATCGCGGCTCTTGCATATCCCCCGTCGCTCCCGCAAAAGCAGCGCTGGTCGGCAAAGGATACTGCACTGCCTCACGATGTGCCCGCGCTGTCGGTCAGCGATCTACGCGTGGAGTTTACCACGCATGATGGCGTCGTCAGGGCGGTGCGCGGGGTCGGTTTCGACGTGGCGCGCGGAGAATGCCTGGCCATCGTGGGTGAGAGCGGCTCGGGCAAGAGCCAGACCTGCATGGCGATCATGGGGCTGTTGGCGGACAACGGGCGCGTCTCGGGCAATGCCCGCATCGACGGGGTGGAGGTGATCGGCGCCGACCGCAAGACCCAGGCCAGACTTCGCGGACAACGCGTCGGGATGATTTTCCAGGATCCGCTGACTGCGCTGACGCCGCATATCCGGATCGGCAACCAGATCGGCGAGGCGTTGCGGACCCATCTCGGGCTGGATGCCCAGGCGGCGCAGGCGCGCGCGCTCGAATGGCTGGAACGCGTGCGGATTCCCGACGCCACGAGACGCCTGCGGCAATATCCGCATGAATTGTCGGGCGGGATGCGCCAGCGGGTAATGATCGCCGGGGCCATGGCCTGCAATCCCGCATTGCTGATCGCCGACGAGCCGACCACCGCGCTCGATGTGACGGTGCAGGCCGAGGTGCTCGACATCATGGCCGACGTCATGCGCGAATCGGGTACCGCGCTGGTGCTGATCACCCATGATATGGGGGTAGTCGCGCGGCTGGCCGACCGGGTCTGCGTGATGAAGGACGGCGCGTTTGTGGAACAGGGCTCGGCCGCCCAGGTGTTCGGCGCGCCGCAAGCCGATTACACGCGGCGCTTGCTCGATGCGATCCCGCGGCTCGACGGCAGCGGCCCGGCCAAGCGCGCGCGGCTGAGCGATGTAGCGCCGGACGCGCCGGTGGTGGTAAAAGGCCAAGACATCCGCGTCCATTTCCCGGTCGGCGGTGGGCTTTTTCGCAAAAGCCGGATGTTGCGCGCGGTCGATGGCGTCGATCTGGCCATCCACGCCGGCGAAACACTCGGCGTGGTCGGTGAAAGCGGCTGCGGCAAATCGACGCTGTCGCGCGCCGTGCTCAACCTGCTGCCGCCGACGACCGGAAACGTCACTTTCCTCGGCCGCGACCTCTCCGTGCTCGACCGGAAGGATATGCGTGCCGCCCGCAGGGACTTGCAGATCGTGTTCCAGGATCCACTCGCCAGCCTCGATCCGCGCATGACCATCGGCGCCTCGATCGCCGAGCCGCTGGTCACCTTCAGCCCCCATCTGGTCCGCGCCCAGCGCGAGGCGCGGGTCGCAGCGTTGATGACCAAGGTCGGCCTGCCCGGCCACCTCATCAACCGCTATCCGCACGAATTGTCCGGCGGCCAGAACCAGCGCGCCGGCATCGCCCGCGCCACCATCATGGGCCCGCGCCTGGTCATCTGCGACGAAGCCGTCTCCGCACTCGACGTCTCCATCCGCGCACAGATCATCGACCTGCTGATCGACCTGCAAAAAAGCGATGGCCTCGCCATGATGTTCATCAGCCACGATCTCGCGGTGGTGCGCGAAGTCAGCCACCGCGTCATGGTGCTGTACCTCGGCCGCGTCGTCGAGGAAGCCCCGCGCGACCTGCTCTACAGCGATCCGCGCCACCCCTACACCCGCGCGCTGATGGCCGCCGCGCTGACCCCCGACCCAGGCTTTGAACGCAGCCGCGAACGCATCCGCCTGACCGGCGAACCCCCCAGCCCCTTCGACCCCCGCGCCGCCTTCCGCTTCCTGCCCTCACGCGCGGACGCCGGTACGCCCTTGCCGGAATTGCGTAGCGTGGCGGCGGGGCATCTGGTGGCGGAGTTTGATGGGTAGCGGGGGTATAGCAAGAATAAGAATAGAACAGGTTTGGGGCCAGAGGCCCCAAACCCCGTTACTGTCGGCGTCGCGTGTTGTTCTGGCGTAATGTAAACCTTCGCAGCGCCGCAGGCTTCAAGCCGCTTCGCGGCAAGCGCAACGAAGGGGCAGTGCGCCACAAAAACTTGTCGGGAGTGCGAGGGCAATGGCCATTGCACCTTAACTTTCACTTCCCCCCAGGCGGCGGTCCCTTTCGGCAGAGATACCGCTTCAAATGCCAGTTCGCCGGATTGTCCGCCCAGCCGGTAATGTTAGGGTTGACCAGATTGCGGGCGCTGTCGGTCATGATCGGCGCCACGGCCACATCGGCGATGGCCAGACTTTCGGCCCGAGCCAGGACTTTGGCGCGGGTGGCCAGGTCGCGGGTGTGGTCGGCCTGGTCCAGCAGCGCGTCGTAGGCCGGGCTGATGTAATGGCTATGGTTTTGCGGGCCGGACTGGCTGTTGAGCAACTCCAGAAACGTCATTGGATCGTCGTAATCCATCGCCCAGCCGTCGTAGCCGATTTCGAAATTGCCGGCGTTGAGATCGGCATAGATGATCTGCGATTCTTCGGGGGTCAGGGTGACGTTGACGCCGATCGCCCGCCAGTCGGCCTGCATGGCCGCAGCGATCACCTTGGCACGGTCAGGATATTTATATTCGATCTGGAGTGGATGATCCGGCTCGTATCCGGCCTGGCGCAGCAGCGCGCGCGCGGCCGCCTGCCGCTGCGCAAACGGCCAGTGCGACCAGACGGGAGGCGTCGGGGGTTGATAAGCCGCCATACCCGGCGGCGTGAAGCCGTACAGCGGTTGCGCCCCTGCCTGTGCCAGCTGCAAGGCGATGAACTCGCGGTCGATGCCGAGCGACAGCGCCCGCCGCACGCGTTGATCCCGCAGCTTGGGATTGCGCTGGTTCATCGAGATGTACCAATTCGCCAGATAGGGAACGGCGTGGACATAGCTGGGCATGCGCTGGCGCAGGTAACGGATGCGGGACGAGTCGAAGGTGTATGAAATATCGAATTCGCTGTTTTCGACGCGGCGCTCGGCAGTAACTGCGTCGGCGGTCGGGTAATAGCTGATCTGGTCGAAACAGACCGAGCCGTTGTCCCAGAAGCGCGGATTGCGGGCGAGGAGCACGCGCTGACCCAGCAACCACGCTTTCAGCATATACGGCCCGTTCGAGACGACGTGAGCCGGCTCTATCCAGGCATCGCCCCACTGCTTCAGAACATGCGCAGGCAGCGGCAGCGCACTGGCATGGACCAGCAGGAGCGGCAGATAAGGCGCGGGATGAGTGAGTGTCAGTTGCAGCGTATGCGGGTCGATCGCACGCGCGCCGATCGCCTCGGGCGCCGCCTTGCCCTCGTTCACCGTCTGGGCGCCGGTTACAAGATACCACAGATAGGCGTAAACCGATGCCGTCGCCGGTTTTTCGATACGCCGCAGCGCATAGACGAAATCGTCGGCAGTCACCGGCACGCCATCCGACCAGAGCGCGTTGCGCAGATGGAACGTCCAGGTGAGCCCGTTGGGCGAGACATCCCACGAGGTGGCCATGCCCGGGACGACTTCACCTTTGGCGTTCCATTGCGTCAGGCCGACGAACAGATCGTATTGAATATTGCTTTCCCAGACGAGCTGCGACTTGCTGGGGTCGAGCGTCTGCGGCTCGGATGCGTTGCCGGCCTCCAGGCAGCGCAGCCCGGCTGGGCAGGGCGCGCGGCCGCCGCCCCCCGAACAGGCGGCAAGAAACAATGCCAATAGCAGCGGCATGACAGCGCGCCACAAATTCATCCAGCCGGACATCCGGTCAGCGATCCTTAGGGTCGATGGCATCGCGCAGCCCGTCGCCCAGGAAATTGAACGCCATCAGCGTCAGTGCCATGATCAGTCCGGGCCAGATCAGCAGCCACGGCGCCAGTTCCATGTCGCGCGCGCCTTCGCTGATCAGCGTGCCGAGCGAGGTCATCGGCTCCTGCACGCCCAGCCCCAGGAACGAGAGAAAGCTTTCGGCCAGGATCACGCCCGGGATGGTCAGCGTGACATAGACCACCACCGGGCCGAGCAGATTGGGGGCGATATGGCGGCGGATGATGGCGCCGCTGGTCAGGCCGGCGGCTCGCGCGGCCTCGATGAAATCCTTCTGCTTCAGCGAGATCGTCTGGCCGCGCACGATCCGCGCCATGGTCAGCCATTCGACCGCGCCGATCGCCACGAACAGCAGGATGAAATTCTTGCCGAAGGTGACCATCAGCAGGATCACGAAAAAGATGAACGGCAGCGAATAGAGGATATCGACGACGCGCATCATCGCCTCGTCGATCCGCCCGCCGAGATAGCCCGCGGTGGCGCCATAAGCGATGCCGATGACCAGCGAGACCACGGTGGCGACCACGCCGACGGTCAGCGACACGCGCAGCCCCAGCAGCAATCGGGCCAGCAGATCGCGGCCCAGCGCATCGGTGCCCAGCAGATGCCCGTAAGCCAGGGGGCCGGACCAGATCTGGTCCTTGTTCAGATCGTCATAGGCGAATGGCGACAGCCACGGCCCGACTATGGATGCGACGACCAGCAGCGCCAGCAGCACCAGACTGGCCACCGCAGCGCGGTTGCGAAACAGCCGGCGCCGCGCATCGTCCCACAGGCTGCGTCCGCCCGGCTGGTTTGGCGGATCGGGCGCGTGAGGCAGCAGCGACGTGGTCTCTGGCGATACCGAGCCGGCCGGACCGGCTGCGGCGTCGCCCGGATCGGTCGCTGCCCCGCTCATGTCAGCCGCACGCGCGGATCGAGCAGCGCATAGATCAGGTCCGACACCAGATTGAGCGTCAGGATCAGCGCCGAATACAGGATCACCGTGCCCATGACGATGGTATAATCGCGTTGCAGCGCACTGGTGACGAAGTATTTGCCAAGGCCGGGCAGCGAGAAAATCTGCTCTACCACCAGCGATCCGGTCAGCAGCCCGGCGCAGGCCGGGCCCAGGTAGCTGACCAGCGGCAACACCGCGGCGGGCAGGGCGTGGTGCAGCAGGATGCGGCGTTGCGACAGTCCCTTGGCGCGGGCGGTGCGGATGAAATTGGAGCGCAGCACCTCGATCATGCCGGCGCGGACCAGCCGGGTGACGACGGCGATCAGCGGCATCGCCAGCACGATCACCGGCAATATCAGATTGCGCGGGCCGCCCCAGCCTGCCGTCGGCAGCCAGCCCAGCCAGCTGGCAAAGACCAGCACCAGCATCGGCGCGATCACGAAAGTCGGGATGCAGATGCCGATCGTCGTCAGCAGGGTGGCAAAATAATCCGCCCTGCCGTTCTGATGCAGCGCTGCGGCCATGCCGCAGGGTCCGCCGATGCCAATCGCCAGCACCAGCGCGCACAGGCCCAGCGTGGCGCTCTTGGGAAAGCTTTCGCCGATGATGTCACTGACGCTCTTGCCTTCATATTTCAGCGAAGGGCCCAGGTCGCCGCGCGCCACGCCGCCCAGGTAGTTCAGATACTGCACCCCCAGCGGACGGTTCATGCCATATTTGGCCATGATGTTGCGTTCGATTTCGGGGTTCAGCTTGCGCCCGTTCTGGAACGGGCTGCCCGGGGCGAGCCGCATCAGGAAAAAACTCAGGGTGATCACGATCAGCAGCGTCGGAATGGCAAACGCGATCCGGCGCGCGATGAAGATCAGCATGCGGGGGCTCGGACGTGCATCGCGCAGACACTAGCAGCAGCGTGCCTGCTGTCAGCAGCAAATGTCACAAAAATATCAGCGGCCACCGCACTTCTGTCTGGCGATCGATGAACCGGAGCCCCAGCGACCCCGGTTGGGCACGCAGGCTAACTCCCCTCCCCTTTTGGGCAGGGCGATCGCATATGAACCACATCGGGGCCGTCATCCTGACGAAAGTCAGGATCCATTCGGCACGAGCGTCCATTGCCAGGCGATCCGCTGACGGTTGCGCGCCCAAATGGCCTGGAAGCCCCGGCATTGGTCGCTTCAGCCGGCCAGGAATGCAATCACTACCAGTGCTTGCGCCGAATGGATGCTGACTTTCGTCAGCATGACGAGGCAAATGCGATAGCCCTCCCCTTCAGGGGAGGGGCTCAAGGGGCGTCACACCTTCAAACCGTAAAGCTTTCGCCGCAGCCGCAACTGCCCTTGGCATTGGGGTTTGCGAACACGAAGCCGGCGGTGAAATCGTCCTCCACCCAGTCCATCGTGCTGCCGATCAGATACAGCACGCTGGCGCCGTCGATGAAGAACAGGCCGCCGGGGGTTTCAATCCGTTCATCCATGGGATCGCCTGCGGCAACGTAATCGACCGAATAGGCCAGGCCCGAACAGCCCCGGCGCGGGGTGGAAAGTTTTACCCCGATGGCATCGGCCGGGGCCTGGGCCATCAGCCTGGCGATCCGCGCTTCGGCAGACGGCGTCAACAGCACGGCAGCGGGGCGCGGGCGGCGCGTCGTGGCAATGGTCGCGGTCATCATAGCATTCCCAGTTCGAGGCGGGCTTCGTCGCTCATCTTGGCTGGATCCCATGGCGGATCCCAGACCAGATTGACCTCGGCGTCGCGCACGCCCGGCACGCTGGCGACGCGCAACTCCACCTCGCCGGGCATCGATTCGGCGACCGGACAATTCGGCGTGGTCAGCGTCATGGACACGGAGACGGCCCCGTCGCCAGTGACATCGACGCCGTAGATCAGCCCCAGATCGTAGATGTTGACCGGGATTTCCGGATCGAAAATCTCGCGCAGCGCGGTGATGATGGCTTCGTACAGTTCGCCGCCGGGCTCGCCGGGGCTGATCCCTTCGGGTTTGGCGGCAAGAAAGCCTTCGAGATAGTCCTTCTTCCGCCCCACTTTCTGCGCAGCGGTTTCCAGGGGCAATGCCGCATCCTCGACGCGGGCACGCGGCGGCGGAATGGCGCTGTCCACCTGCTCGACCGCGAAACTGCGGGGCCCATTACTCATCGCGGCAGAGCCGCGCGGCTGCTCGTTCATCCGAAAATCCTCCTGGTCCGCTCGATGCCGCGCAGCAGGGCGGCGATGTCGCTGTCATCATTGTACAGGCCGAAACTGGCGCGGGCGGTGGCCGGCACGCCCAGATGGTCCATCAACGGCTGGGCGCAGTGATGCCCGGCACGGATGGCAACATTTTCCTCATCCAATATAGTGCCGAGGTCGTGCGGATGCACCCCATCGAGCGCAAAACTGACAATTCCCGCCGCATCTTCCGGCCCGAACAGCGTGATCCGGTTAGTGGCCGCAAGCTCCGCTCGCAATTTTCGCAACAGCGCCGCCTCAAGCGCGTGAATTGCAGGCAGGCCGATCGCCTCGACATAATCGATCGCGGCGGCCAGCGCGATGGCCTCCACGATGGCCGGCGTACCCGCCTCAAAGCGTGTCGGCGGTGGTGCATAACTGGTCGTGGCGAAGGTCACGCGGTCGATCATCGAGCCGCCACCCTGCCATGGTGGCATGCTGGCCAGGATTTCCGCGCGCGCCCACAATGCCCCGATGCCGGTCGGGCCGTAGAGCTTATGCGCGGAAAAGACGTAGAAATCGCAATCGAGGTCGGCGACATCGACCGGCAGGCGCGGCACCGCCTGGCATCCGTCAAGCAGCAATTTTGCACCCACGTCATGGGCCAAGGCGGCGGCGCGCGGAGCGTCGAGTATCGAGCCCAGCACATTCGAAACATGGGCAAAGGCGACCAGTCTGTGTGCGGGGGTTAACATGCGCTCGGCAGCGTCGAGATCAATCCGGCCATCATCGGTCAGCGGGCAGACATCGATTTCAATGCCAGTGCGATCACGCAGCAATTGCCACGGCACGATGTTGGAATGATGCTCCAGCGTGGACAACAATACGCGGTCGCCGGCCTTGAGATGCGTCGCACCCCAGCTTTGCGCGACCAGATTGATCGCCTCGGTCGCGCCGCGCGTGAACACGATCTCGTTCT
>CAXTOS010000026.1:17052-25661 GCA_964245935.1 uncultured Novosphingobium sp. | reverse complement strand
CTCAATAACAGCCCGATCATGGGCGGCGGTCAAAGCTTAGGGCCGTTGGTATCAGTTGTGGCAAGATGATCAGTTGCCCTTGGCGCGCCAGCGGTAGCCGGTCGCATCGCCAAAGGGATCGGTGTGATCCTGGATGTAGAGGTTCACGACCGTCTTGGTCAGCGACACTTCCTGAAAGGTCGTATCACCGGTCGTGCTGCTCCCGCCGTTGATGGTGTTCGCACTGAAATCGACGCATGCATTCGGAAAGCCGCCGAAGGGAAACGTCAGGGTGGTCGTCCCTTCGATGGTGGCGGATGTTGCGACCGTTCCGCCCATTTCGATAAAGCCATTGGGATGCGACAACTTCCAGTTGCCGGAGCCGTCGGTGCCATAGACGGTGCCGGCACTGACCGCACCCTGCACCATCGCCGTAGTGGCAAGCTTCGCGCTGCTGTCATTGCTGGCCGGGGTCGGGCCGGACACGCTGCCGGAAAACGTTCCGCCAGCGATCGGCATCAGTCCGGCCACGCCGGCAGTGAGAAACGGCGCACCTGGCGCCAGCGCGATATTGGGCGCGGTAATCGCGGTCTGTCCGTAAGCGATGGTCACGTAATACAGCGCGACGAACCCGGTATCGACCGCCGGGGCCACCGGGGTTGCCGCGGCAACCCCGGCCTT
The DNA here is from genome assembly GCA_964245935.1 of uncultured Novosphingobium sp. Classification (GTDB taxonomy): domain Bacteria; phylum Pseudomonadota; class Alphaproteobacteria; order Sphingomonadales; family Sphingomonadaceae; genus Novosphingobium. Next base: position 25,001 of record CAXTOS010000026.1, on the reverse strand, counting down.
GGCCTGGACATTCACCGTCCCTGCGCGCCTGGTGTAGCTGGGCTGGCCATTGTTCGCCGGACCCGAAAACGGGATCGCCGGGCTCGCCGAATTGTAGAACGGCAGCGTGACTGCGCCGCTATCCACTTCGCTGTAGGCCGCCTCGATCAGATAGACCACCGAATAGCCCGAGGTGGCCGGTGCGGCCATCGTCAGCTGGGTATTGGCCGAGGCCAGCAGGATGCCCTGCTTCACAGTCTGGTCGGTGGTATCGGCCGGCAGGCTGGAATAGGCGGTATTGTCGATGTTTTGCAGGCTGTAGATCGCGCCCGGCCCGATGTTCACCGCCATGCTCGGCACCGCGGTCGGCGTGCACGCCAAGCCTGCGGCCAGGGTCGAACTGCCCAGCACATCCATCGCCAGCCGCCCGAGCGCCACCATGGTGTTGCGATTGGTATTGAGAATATCCGTTTCGAGCGGGATGGCTCCCGGCCAGACGATTTGGCGATCCATGCACGTGCTCCTGAATTGGGGTGAAAATGCGCGATAAGGCGTTTCCCCTCCCACTTGCGGGAGGGGCTAGGGGTGGGCACTTTCTTGTGGCAAAGCCTGGCTTGGTAACGAAGCCTGGGGCGAACCCCTTCTCAGCTCAACGTCAGCTGCATCCCGTCCAGCGTAAACGGAACACCACTTCGGCTCAGCGGCGCCGGGTTCCAGATATTGCCGATCCGCACCCACACCCCGCAACCGGCGGGTTTGGTGGCATCGATCGCGGCATAAATATCGGCATCGGTGACAATCGAGGAGACCAGCGCCAGCGAAGCATATTCGGCCTGGCTGGCCGTCCGGTACCCCGCCGTCACTCCGCCGTATCCCGCAACATTTGCAATGCCATATTGCACCGGGCGGTAGGCGGTGACCAAGGCCTGCGCCGGGATTGCCTGCGATCCATACCCGCCCGCCGCGCCATACCCGGCATGGCCAACGCCATAAGCCCCGGTATCGGCCGGCGCAAAGGGCTCGAGAATGACCGGTGCGTTGCCGGTCAGGGTCAGCAGCACATCGACGATGCCCTGCCGGGTGGCACGCGGACGAAACAGGTTGGCCACGATAATGGCGCGAAAACTGTCGTCGTCCTGATTGGCTGCGCGCTGCACGGTCGCGGCATAAAAATCCTGGGCGATCATATCAAGCCAGATGCCGGTCGCGGTCAGGATCCGGGTCTGGGCGGCGGCGTAGGCATAGCGGCTGTAGATAAACGCCAGCGCCGTGGCCGCGCCATTCAGCAAGGCATTGGCGGTGGGGTTGCTGTCCGCAAACCAGCTCGGCAGCAATTGCCGGATGCGGTTGGTAATATCGCCAACGCTGCCGACCGGCATGACTGCGACGGCCATCTCAGCTGACCCCGATCAGGCCGGGAATAACCGCTTGCTGGAATGAAACGATCAGGTCGCTGGTGCCGCCGTTTACGGTCAGGGCGCTTACCGTAGCCACCCCGGGGCTCGCCGTATAGATAATCTGATACAGCCGAGACCAGGACAGGCTGGTCCCCACCGGCAGCGCTTCGAGATAAGCCAGTACGGCGTCGGTCACCGCCGCTGCCACGGCAGCATGGCTATAGCCACTGGCGGCGGTTACCGTCACGGCAACGGCGGCGGTGACGGGCATCGGGGCGAATACCCCGAACTGCAGGCCGCAGCCACGCACCGCATCTATCGCCGCGCTGACCAGGGCCAACAGCGATGCCGGGGGCGATCCGCTGCCGTCGTCCACCACCACGTAAAAATAACCGGGCTGATAGGCGCCGGCGTAAGTGTAATCCTCGGTCAGCGTATAGCTCAACCCCTCCTGCACCGAGGCGATGGCGTTGCCGACCGCCGATTTGGTCGCCTTGGCCAGCGAAGCCAGGTAATTGACGAAGCGCACGCGCAACGCCGCGTCACTTTCCGCCGCCGCCCCCGAGGCAAAGGCCGCCGGGTTGGTGATGCTGTCCACCCCACTGATCGACTGGCCCAGCGCCGAAATCGCCCCTGCCGCCAGATTGCCGGCCAGACCGGGCGTTCCTGCCTGTACCGTCGCGCTGATCGACGCCACGCCGGCCGGGATCAGATAGGCCTCGTCGCCATCATTGTAGGCCGCCTGCGACGCATCGGCGATCACGAAGAACTGCTGCTTCCCGTCGGCTGACTGCACCACGACGCCCAGCGAAACGGCGGCGGCATGCGTCGCTGTAAAGCGCGAAAAAAGCACCGTCCCGGTAGCGGCTGCGGCAGGAAGCCGCATGACCCCGAAATCTGCCATCCAGCTATCCAGGTCGCCACCGCTGGCCGTGGCGGCGCGGGTGGTGGTCAACAATTGCAGGACCAGCCCCTGCAGCCACAGCGCCACCATCGCCACCGCCTGGGCAAAGGCGAGCAGGATCGAGCCGACGGAAAAGTCGATCAGCGCACCGGCCGAACTCGCCTGGATCGCGGTCGCCTCGGTCTGGACGAGCTGGTCGAAGGTCTGGGTCTGGAGCGTCGTCATAAGCCTAGTTACTCACGTCGAAGGACAGGACAACCGGCTCGCCGCTGGGCGCATCGGTATAGCTGATCGCCACGGCAAAGCCGCCGCCCGCCTGGTTCGCAACGGCCAGCACGCTGACGTCGGGTTCGGGCGTGGCCGCCACGCTGGGCTCCAGCAGCATCTGTGCCCGGATCAGGGCGCGCATCGCCGCCAGATCGGCGGTTGCGCCGATCCACCTGGCCAGGCCGGCGCCATATTCGGGTTGAAAGATGTAGTCGCCGGGGTTGGTCAGCAACCGGCGCAGCACCCGCTGCTGACCACGCGTAATCGCGGTCACGGTCAGCAAGTCGCCCGTGTTGGAGGGCGACAGATCGGTCCCGAAATAATGATAAAGATCGGACAGCCCGCTCACGCGACCGGCCCTCCGCTGGTGCCGCCGCCGGTTGCCACGCCGCTGTGATGATGCGTCGTCAGGCCGATGCCATTCGCGGAAAATGTCCCGCTATGCGTCCAGCTGCCGGCGCTGGCGATGGTCCCGTCGCCAGCCAGCGCAACGCTCGCGCCATGACCATCGGCCAGCGTCAGCTTGCCGTCATTGGTCAAGCGGATCGAGGCGCCGGCAGCATGCACGATCCACGCCTCGCCGCCAGGCACCGGGAGCGGGCGCAATCCATCATTGAAAAAACGCCAGCCCACGCTGGCCACGCCGCCGTCGGCTTCCTGAAAGTCCAGTTCGACCGCATCACCGATCGAAGGCGCCAGAAACAACCCCCAGCCCGCACCCGCCCAGGCGGTCTTCAGCGGCACCCAGTCGGTCAGCGTCCCATCGGGCTGCAACTTGACGCGCACTGCGTAATTGGCCGGATCATAGCCATCGACCGTCCCATGCCGGGTAGCCGCACGCAGCCCCGCCACTTCGGCCGCAACCCGCCGCGCATGATTAAGCAGTACCTGCATAAAAAATTTTCCTTCCCCCTCCCGCCTGCGGGAGGGGCCGGGGGTGGGCCTTTCTTCCGGGCAGCTGCGTTTAGAGCCATCTAACCGCTGATATTCTTCGCACTCAAAATCATCCGATACCCGCCCTCAGCCGACATCGTGCGGCGCACGACTTCCGGGAAATAGTCCTGGTCCCAGGGCGTATCGGTGCCCTGCACGGCAACGGTCATCCGGCAATCGAGCACATCGTCACCCGGCATCTCCGCGTTCAGCCGCACCATATGCCGGGTGATGTCCTGATAGCGCGCCCGGGCGATCCGCTGGCATTGGTCCTGAGTCAGCCCGGGGGCGGTAAAGCTGTACGCCAGCGGCGGCGTCTGCCCCGCAGGCGTGTCGCCGTCCGGATCGGGCCAGATCGCCACAAAACGCTTGCCTTGCCGCGCGTGCCAGCTTTGCACGGTCACGCTCACCCCCCGCGCCAGCGTCAGACTGCGCTCGAAGCGAAGTGCGGAAACATTCGCTGCGGGCGCGGCGCCGGCCCCGCCACCTGATCGCCAGTCGATGACATACCGCCCCGCCGTGGCGGGATCGGGCAGAGGTTCGAAATGCAACTCATCGCCCGCCACGAAGGCGTCGAAATTCTCGAATTCGGCCAGCTCGGTCAGGATATCCCACTCGCTACGCTGTTGAGTCAGGCTGATGTGGTTCTGACTGTAAAACGTGCCGATCGGCGTGGTGGTCCCGGTAATCACCGGGGTCAGGCCATGGTTTTCGGCAAGCACCGTCGCGATCTGGCTGGAGGTCTGGTTGAGATATCCGGAGCTGACTTTCGTATCGATCAGCTGCGCGGTCAGGTCGCGGCCGGTCAGCACCAACGACCCGCGCAAGGGCTCGAAGTCGATGTCGTCGACCTGGCCCAGAATCAGCCGGTCGGCCGGCGACGGCTGGTAATTCGCCGCATCGAGCGGCCCGGCAGAAGCAAAGATTTCCACTGTAATCGCCGCCTGTGCGCCGAACCAGTCCGGCCCCAAACCCATCGGCAACTCAGCGACCGCAAAACTGACGGCAAAGCTGTCGGCAGCCCGAAAAGCATTGTTCCCCACCTCCCAGCTTTCCCAGCCGGTAACGATTACTCCATTTAGCCGCACCGCGCCGCGCGGGGCACGGGCAGCGGGCAAAAGACTGCCAGGCCCAAAACCATCAAGCATTCAGCACCCCTGTCGCCGATCCTGCAACTGACGGGATCGCCAGCCGGGTGATACCCCGGATGGCCGGATCGGTCAGCTGGTTGGCCTGGGCAATCCGCGTCCAGGCGCGCGCATCGCCGTAAGCGGCAGCGGCCAGATGATAGAGATCGGTGCTGCCGCTGGTCAGCGTCGCACCGCCCGCGCCTCCCGCCCCGCCGGCAGCAGACAGATTGGTCGTCACGCGCCCCAACACCTGCATGGTCGCGTTCAGCAGGCAGGATTGCTGCGTCGCGCCCGCCGCCGCCACCAGCCCCGCCCCGAACCGGCCAAGCGCATCGGGACTAACCGGATTGCCGCTGGTGCCCGGCGTTGCCAGCGCAACCACCCCGGAGATTTGCGCCGATGCCGCAAGGTTCAGCCTTGCGGCCTGGCCCTGTGCCACCGCGATCGACGGCCACAAAAATTGTATCGCCGCAGGCGTCGGCGCGTCGGCACCGCGGGCCGTCACGGCGGCGGCAACTACGCCAACGGCCGCGATCAATCCGCTATCACCGATCGCTGCGGCATAGCCGGCAGCCCCGATCAGGTCTTGCCCGATCAATTGCGCGAGCCCCGGCAAGCCCGGGCCGGCGCGCGCCGCGCCATGATCGCTGATCACCTCCAGCGCGATCGAATAAGGCAGATTGGGCCCGGCTCGAAACTCCGCAGAAAATGCAGCGATCATCACCGTATAGGCAAACTCGCCATAGCGCAGTGCCAGCGGCCGGCCGGCTTCGGTCAACTGCTTGAGGAAGCGCGCCCGCGCCAGCGCCTGCGGCCCGGTGAACCAGCCCGACCATTCCGGGCGTTGCGGGACCACGCCCATGGCATCGATCACCCGCGCGCCGCCGACCAGCGTATGGACATGCAGCTGTTGCGATGCGCCGAACCCGATACTCTCGGGCACTTCGCCGCGCGCAAAAGTGAAATCCCCCAGCCTCAGCGTCGTCATGATCCCGCTCCCGATGGGCGAAGCGCAGCCATGCTGCTGTTGAAACTGGAACCCGAGATGTTGGGCCGCCCGGCAGCGCGCGTCTGCTCGGCGGTAATCGCGGCGGCAAGATGATAGCCCACCAGGTTCTTGTCCAGAAACACGTTGCCCGCCGGTGCCGTGGTGGCTGCCTGCCGCACGGTGCGCTGAAAGCCCGGTGCTGCGCCCTGCTGCGGAACTGGCCCAGCAATCGGATGCCACCGCTGCACGGAGCCTGGCGCCATTAACGACGGCGCGCGATGCAGGGCCTCGCCCAACGCCAAAGTGCGAGTGGCCAGACGCGGTTCGCCCGGGCCGGCCAGGCGCCGCGCGTCGGCGATGCGCCGTGTCAGCCCGCGCGCCACAGTTCGAGCCAGGACGACGGAACGCAGGCATTGTTCGGCAAACGGCACGCCTTCGGCACCGATCGCCTTTGCGCCCGGTGCAGTGCCGTCGGCTCGGGCGGTAAAGGCCTTCCGGCGCAGCGCGGCGGACATGATCCCGGTCTTCGGCAAATTGCTGCGCAATATCGGCGAACGGCGCGAAATGTCCGGCGTCGCGCGCGGCATAAACGAACCGCGACCACCGGCTGCAATCACTTGCCGCCCGCCGCGATGCGCCACAAACCGGTGCAAGGCGCCCAATAAGGCTCCGCCGCCGGGTCCAGAATTTAGCCGGCCCAACGCTTGCATCCGCGTTGCGACAGCACCGGTCCGTCCCGCAACATGCACGGCGCGGCTGCGGAAATAATAAGCCATGGCGGCGGCAGCGCGCATTGCACGGCCGATCACCGCGCTGTCGATCGCCAGGCGATAGGCCGCATCGGTCATGTCCAAGCCCTTCGCTATGATTCACTCTTCAAACGACAGCGTCTCGACGTTAAGCCGGCACCCGTGAAACGCTGAAAAACGCATGGCCATCCACGCGCGGGGGATGTCGTCCAGCGTGAAGGCCACGTCGAACGGCACCCCATTATGGACGAGCCACAAGGCTTCATTCAGCGGCTCGTCCCTCAGCCATTTTTTAGCGCGGCCTCCGCCTCGGCGGCCGGCGGCGGCAGGAAATGCTCCAGCACCCCCAATTGCGCAGCATCATTGCCGTCATCGCCCAGCCGCGCATACAGCGCGCGCAGTTCGCCGTCGCTCGCCGGCGTTGCCACCACCACGCCGTCGATGGCCGCGACGTAGGGCAAATGCATGACCTCGGCGAGATAGAGCTGGTTGATCTCGGCGCCCCCGGCGGCCTTGGCAAAGTCCAGCCGGGCCAGCGGCGCGGGCTTGCGCAGCGTAATGGTTCGCCCCTGCGCGTCGGCAACGTCGACCGGCTTGCTCGCCGCGGCGAGCAGCTTGGCGGCAGGACTTTCGTCCGGCGCGTTTACAGTGACCCTGACCATATCAGGCCTGCCGCACGCGCTGTGACGCCACTGCGGACAGCGTCTGCTTCACCGTGCTGTCCGCCGACCATTTGCCGGGATCGTCGAATTTCAGCATGCACGACTGATAGCGCCACTGCGTCACGCTGCCATCGGGTTCGGTGATGGTCTGCTGGATCGTGCAGGGCGTATCGCTGATCCCCGCGTAGTAATTGGCCTCGATCGCCGCCCAATAGCTATCCAGATCGGCGGACCGCCGTTCCATTTCCATGGTCACGTTCCAGCCTTCATGGAACCGCAGATGATCGTTCACCCCGTCCAGCGCCCGCACCGTCGTTTCGCTGACCATCGGCCGCGCGTCAAAGCTGGTCACCTTGCCCAACCGCAGCGTCGCCCCGCTGGCCAGAATAACCGCAACACTGGTGTCGCGCCCAATCGAATACCCCTGCTGGGCCATAGAAAAACTCCCAAAATCTGGATCAGAACTCATCTAAACTCCCCTCCCGCCCGCCGGAGGGGCTGGGATGGGCATCTTCCTTCTTCGTCAAGAGCTCGGCGCAGTCGCCCCCACATTGACCGAAACCGACTGCCCGCCTTCGACATTGATCAGCAGCACCGTGACCACGCTCAGATAGGTGATCCGCACGTCCACCTGCATATACCCCAGCGCCACGCGGGCAGGCGGATTGTTGGCGCTGTTCAGCTGCACCGAGAATGGCTGCCGGGTCGGATGAGACACATCGCCGATCATCCCCTGCTGCTGCATCGCTGCCAGGAAGGAATTGATCGTGCCCATCGCCTGGTTGCGCAAGCTATTGCTTTGCAGCCGCCCGATATACAGCCCCATCGCGGAGTTCAGCGTATAGGCGATGTAATTGGTGAGCCGGGGATAATTGTCGCCATTTATCACCTGATTGGACGAGGTATTACGCCCGATGCGCGCGCCGAAATAGACCCCTCC
>CAXTOS010000026.1:0-17042 GCA_964245935.1 uncultured Novosphingobium sp. | reverse complement strand
GGATTGGCAATGACATCCAGGCCTGCCTGCGCCAGTGTCTGGAGGTCGGCATTCGAATAAACGCTGTTGGCGTTGGACTTCTGCGTGGCGACGATACCCGCCAACTGCTTGTTCAGGCTCGATTCCGCCGGGGACAGCGCCGACAACCGCCCGGCCACAAAGCCCTGCGGCGAAATCAGCCGGATTTGGCCATTCACCGTATCGTTGAAATAACACCAGTCGCCGAACAGCAGCTTGGCCGCATAGCTGTCGATCCCGACGCCGGCCCTGGTCGCAACGGCATTGCCGATGCTATCGCCCGCCGGCGTCACCATGATCAGATACGTTCCTTCGGACAAGCCATAGGCAATCTGCGCCGGCCAACTGGCCTGTGCATCGCAATCCGCCAGCATGGCCACGCTGGTTCCCGTGGCGCGCAGCGCATACATGCCGCTGCGCGAAACCCCGTCCACGCCGATCAGCTGGGTGGCACCCACCCCGCCCGCGCCATCGCTGCCGCCGAACAGCACGGCGATGGTGGCCACCGGCGCAGCCGTACTGGTGCCGGCGTTCGCGACCACGATCTGCGATGGACCGCGCAATCCCGAAATGCCGTTGTTGATGGCGGTCGCCATGGCCAGCCACACCGCATTGCCCGACAAACCGGCGGCAATGTTATCGAACACTTCGGGCAACAGCCCCGGCAAGGTGACCGTCACCCGCCAGCTTCCGCTCGCCGTGCCGGTCGTCAAAATCGCGGAAATGCCATTGCCCAGCGATCCGGTATAGCGGGAGGCGATAGTGATGCCGGTCGTCCCGATGGCAGCCGAAGCAGCAGTATCGCTGCCATCGGTCACCCGCACGCAACGCATGTTGCTCGCACCATTGAGGATCGCTGCCCAGGCTGCCGTACCCATGTCGTATTTGCGTGGCTGGATATTGCCGAAATTGGCGACATACTGATTGACGTCGCCAATGATTGTCGGCGAATTAACCGGGCCCCAGGTGGCCGTACCCACCAGCCCCAGAATATTGGTCGCTACCCCGTTGACGTAGTTCTGCTGCGGCGGGACAATCTGGACGACGACATCGGGAACGACGAGCGAGGTCGTATTGACCTGCCCCTGCTGAACAACGGTCATGAACAAGGCTCCTGCTGAAGGAATAAGATTCAATCGCCCCGCCCGCTTGCGGAAGGGACCACTCGCTTTAACTCCCCTCCCGCCCGCGGGAGGGGCCGGGGGTGGGCACTCGCTAAACTCCCCTCCCGCCTGCGGGAGGGGTTGGGGGTGGGCACTCGCGCTTACTTCCCCGCCCGCCAGCGAGAGCAACCAGCGATGGACACCCTCACCCCAGCGCAGCCAAAAAATCAGGACAAAATCGAAACCGTCGCCACATCCGCGCCATTCACCGCTACCGTCACATCGGTGACCGTCGCAGCAATCACGCTCAGCGCCATCACCTGGGTGGTCGCGTAATTCAGCGCATAAACCAGATCACGCCGGTAAATGCCCGCCTGCTGCTGGTCGTCATCCTGCCGCGAACTGTCATAAGTCATCACCGCGACCGAACCATCCACCAGCGCCAGCCGCGATACCGCCGCCAGCCCCGCATCGATCGCCGCGGCCGCAATATCCCGCCGCGCATACCCGCTCGCCCATACACCGATCTCGAACAGCCGCGTCTGGCGCCGCAATTCCAACGCCGCGGAGCCATTGGCGCCGGTCTTGCCGATCTCCTCCCAGTCGTCATCGACCTGCGAGATCGAGGTCACCTTGTCGCCGGCCCTCGGAACCACCGAAACATGGATCGCGCCTGCGGCCAGATCACTCGTCAAAACGACAGGATCGGGCGCGCCCTGATATACCAGGATTCGGTCCCCGGTCAGCGAAGGCACACCGGCACCCCCGGGATAAACGATCTCCACGATCAGCATCACCAGCGCATTACCGGCGTCAGATAAATCAGCCATCAGCTATGCGCCTCGCCAGCCTGCAGCCGGTACCCCAGCCTGGTCAGTTCGGCCCCCTCGATCACCAGCACCCGGCCGGTATCGTCGATCACCCGGTCACCCGGCAACAGCGCCACCGGCACCGAAGGCGGCAGATAAATCATCCAGTTCACCGCCAGCTTCGCGCCGGCGGGCAACGGATCGGCCAAATGCGCCGCGCCGCGCCCAAAGATCATTGCACAAGGCCAGCCCGTGTCCCGCCCGCCATTGGTCGCCGCCGCCGAGCCCAGTACGTCCATCATGCCCGCTGCACTGATCCCGCCATATCCGTTCGCCCCCGCCGCGCCCGTCGCCAAAGGCACAGGCCGCACGACGCGCACAAAGCGGTTGCAAGCGACTGCAATCACCGGCAGCAGCGATTGCCTGGCGGCAATGAAATAATATGCGAGGTCCGCCGGTTGCGCCGAGCCATCATCGATCGCCGCGCCACTGACCAGATAATCGCCGACCTCCGCCTGCGAAGCGTCAAAATCGGCATACCAGACCACTTTGCCATAGGCATTCGCCACCGCATATCCGGGGTCCGCAGCATTATACGCCACCGGCAGCAGCGCCACCGGATTGGCCAAAGGATTCAACGCATCGGCTGGGCGGTAAACCCGCGCCATAGCGCCGACCCGCACCGCCGCCTTGCCGCGGCCCGCGTAAATCCGGGCATTGAGCATATCCGCGTCCATCAGCCGCGCACCATGGCCACGGCCGAGCCCAGCCCGGGGCCAACCTGCAACCCCGGCCCCGGTGCCACGCCCAGAAAAGCGCACATCCGCACCGACCATTGCGCCAGCAGCGCCAGCCGGTCGCGCACCTCATTGGCATTATGGGTCCACACCGCTGCCACTGCGGTATCCAGATTGTCGCCCGCCTGCGGTACCGCAGCCTCCAGCGCATTCAGATTGGCAAGATACGTGCCCGTCAACACCGCTTCCTCGCTGGCGCTCAAACTGGTGAGCCGCGTGTAAAGCGACATGGTGACAACCCCATATTGCACAAACACCGCGTCGGTATTGGCATTCACCGCCGCGGTCGTCCCCGGCGCTGCATAGCCGGCAAATCGCCGCGCATCAGTCATCTGCGCATCCGTCAGCATAACCGCAAACCCCTGTGTCAAAATCTAAGGCCCCCTCCCCTTCAGGGGAGGGGGTTGGGGGAGGGGCCTCTCCGCTTCAGGGCGGGAATCAAGGAAAAGGCCTCCCGATCGCAACCCCAGCCAAAGCCGCGCCAGGTCCTACCCCAGCGACAACACCGTATGCTCGGGCTTGATCGCCGCCGCGCCCCACGCCACGCGAACGTGATAGACCATCTGCATGAACTGCCGATACACCGCGATGTCGAAGGTAATCCCCGACACCGGGTCGGTCACCTGTACCACATCATCGGCCATATCCATCGCCACCCCGTCTGGCCCCACCGGCATCTGCGGCGCACGGGTAATCAGCTGGATCGCCGAACGGGCAAAGGCCACGTTAGGCGTGCGGTTGGCCCCCACAGTCACCGCCGTAGTCGACGCGGGCACCGCCTGCACCAGCCCCGGCGTACCGATGGCAATCGTCCCCGGCGCGGAAATACCCACCTGCACCACATACTGATTGGGATCGCCTGCAAATGTAATCACATCCCCAGGATTGACCGTACCCGTCCCGCCGATCAGCGAAATCTGCGTCGTCCCCACGGCGAACCCCGCACCGGTCGTGGTATAACCCGCGCCGGTGCCCTTGGTCTGCTGCGTCACCGCAGCCGATTCATGCAGGTCGAAACCTTCCAGCCGTCCCAGCACGCCATTGCGCAACAGGTCGGACGTGCCCGCTTCATTCACTTTGAACAACACGCTCTGCAGCCCGCGCAGATTGGCAAAGGCCGACGTGCTCCCGACATATTGCAGCTCGCTGGTCGAGGTGCCGTTATCCGACAGGATCTTGCGCACCATGGCGATGTCGGACAGATTACCCGGCGTGCCGAACGGCGCCGTTCCAGCCGTCCCATAGGCGCGGCAGGCATTGGTAATCGCCGCGTTGAACAGATCGACCTCGATCAGATTGGTCAGCGTACGAAACCCTTGCGTAAACTGGTTCAGCAGCACGCCATTGAACGTCCCGGCATTATGCATGCCGCGCTGTTCCTCGCCGCCCCAGCGGATCGGCACATGCTTCGACTTACCGATGGTCATGGCGATATTGGTCACCGTCTGGTCGCCGGTATTGGGCGCGGTTACGCCGGCGATATTGTCGTTGGCGGTCTGCCCGGTGGTAATCGGCACCAGGATCGTCTCGCCCAGCGCCGCTCGCGTCGCCGAAGTATCGCGGGAAACCGCAGGAATGAACCCGACCATCTCGCGCGAGACCGTGTCCAGCGCTTCATACAAGGTCGGAATCAGCCCGGTCAGGGTATTAGCCATATGATGTTCCTATCGGTTCAAGAAAGAATTCAGTCGGTAATCACGGCCTTGCCCGCCGCCGCATCCCTGGCGACCGCCGCCTGCCCCGCAGGCGAAAGCGCCAGGAACTGCGCACGGCTGACATGCCGCCCCGCGCCGCGCCCACCGCCGCCATGGGCACCCGAGCCACTGGCGCCGGTGCCCTTGAGAATGGTGTCGCGGTACGGGTAATTCTGGACGATGATCGCCAGCGCTTCATCGAATGTGGCCGCCTCGCCCGGATTGGCCGGACTGGCAATCCGGTTGCCCGCCCCGTCGAAGGCGACCACCTGGCCATCCTCGATGCGGAACTGCCCGCCAAACCGCGCCTCGACCAGATCGGCGGGAATCGCCAATTTATCGGCAATAAAGCGCGACCCGCTAAACGCCCCGCCAATCCGCGCCTTGACCAGCTCGCCATGCAGCGCATCGCGCTCCTGCACCACGGGCTGATACTTCGCCTCGACCGCCTGCGCCGCCTCCGCCCGCACCCGCTCAATCTCGGCGGCATCCGCCGACGAAGAGGTCTCACCCGAAGGCCGCGCCTCCAGCGCAGCCTTCAACCGCTGTTCGGCGATCTCCGCTCGTTCACGATTTGTTCTAGCCTCGCCATTCAACCGCGAAATCGCCACCACCGTCCCCGGCGCATCAAACGCCACCTCGCGGCCATCGTCATGCACATAAACCGGCTTGCCATCCAGCACCGCCGCCTGGCCATTGTCATCCAGCTTCAGTTTCATAATCGGTCATCCAACCAGAGGACAGGCACGAGCCCAAGTAACCCAAAAACGCATCCGCGCCGGGCCATAATTCAAGCAAAACTAAGTAACATCAGGCCCTTTTTTACTCCCCTCCCGCTTGCGGGAGGGGTCGAGGGTGGGAACTGACTCGTCCCGGCTTTTCCAGAGGTCCCTGAGCCGGAGCCGGAAAAACCGGAGTGAGTTCGCGCCCTATCTCCAAAGCGGCGCTAGACGACGCTACGCGGTCGGCACAATCATAGTAGGTGCCACCGCTGTTGGCGTTTCTCCCTCTTCCATCGAGCCAAGGTAGCGGCATATCTTGAGACGAATCAATGAGGTGTGCCAAAGGGATGGACGCGGTTAGTTGTTATCTCACGAAGTTTCAGCCGACTACACCGCCCCCAATCGCTCCCGTTCCACCCCCCAAGACCGCTCAGAATCCACCACCGACCGCCGCCGCATCTCATCAAAGAAAGTCTCCGCCGAAACCAGGCCGCCCGTGGCCGCATCCAGCAGCAGCGTAGCCGAAGCATCCGACAAACTATCCACCCCAAAATCCTTGAACAGCTCAACGCGGCTCAACGTCTCATCCCCCAACCACAACGCCGTAAAATCCAGGCAAGCGTTCAACCCATCCTCGAAACTTTCAACGATGGCCTGCAACAAACAGCTATTAGCCCGCCCCTCGCTCACCACCTGCGTCGCCGTGGCATTACCCTTCTGCTTCACCAGCAATTCCGCGCCCAGCTGCCGCATCCGGTCTTCCAGATCCAGGATCGACTGCCGCCCCGCATCGATCGCGTGCCCGCCATGCTCGACAAATTTCAAATCCGCCTCGGCCTCGGCCACCACCACGGCAGACGACGCCCCGATCCGGATCGAGGCATTGGGATCGAACCCCTTGCCAAACAGGATCGGCACCCGCGCCACATGCAGAATCGTCTGCTGGTCGCTCGAAGACTGCCAATGCTCGCAATTTAGATAAGCCAGGTCCAGCAACGGGGAAGTCCCGACCCCAAATGCCCGCCGCACCCCATAGAAAAACTGAAACGGCACCACATCCAGCGTCGTCGCTCCCGAATCCCACAGCAGCCATTCGCCGCCTGGCCCATCGGCACGCCGCCACAATTCCCAGCCACCCGGCTCCAGCACACGCACCTGTTCAACTTCACGCTCGCCGAACCGCCCATCCGGCTCCGCCACCGTCTCCAGCAACCGCAACTGCCGCAACTTCCACGCGCCGCCGCTCCGGTCTGCCTTGCAGCCCAAAATCGCCGCCGCCGGATAATGCGCCCAGAACGGCCTCATCCCCGCCGCCTTTTCCTCGGCCCGCGTCAGGCCCGCAGGCGCCGGCGGACAATCCACCAGCACGCCGCCGATGCCATGCGACAGGCACCCCCGCAGCAGCATCTCGCAAAATCCCGGAAATTCGGTCCCCTGCCCATCGATATCGGCCAAAAACTGCGCCACTGTCGGCACAACCCGCGCCCGTCCCACCGCCTGGCTAAACGGCTTGGCCGCCATCACCGCGACCGTCCGCCCAAAGAAATTGGTTAGCACCGCCGTATCCAGCCGCGTCTGATACGCCGCATCGTCCTCAGCCGGAAACTGCGGCAACAACGCCCGCCCCGCCCGGCGCATCGCCCGGGTGCCCCCGCTCAGCCCATCCAATATCGCCCATTCCGCCGCCATAGCCGCCACGGCAGGCGAAGCCACGCGCACATCCGCCGATCCAACCTCAGGATTTACCGTCATACAATCAGCTTCCTTACCGCAGCGGGCCCGCGCCGCCGGATCAGCGGGGCCAGTGCATAGCGCACGGCATCCCACACATGGTCGTCACCCGGCCGCAGCAACGGCAACACATCGCCGGTCAGCCGGTCGGTCTGGTAAGACCACCCCCGCGCCTCGCGAAAAGCATGCAGGCATCGCGAATGAACAACGATGCGCTCATAGGAACGCAGATGCTCCACCCCGTCCTCCACGCTGCCCGGCCATTTATCGGCCGCCACGCAGCGCGGAAAACCATGCCGAGCGACAAAATTGATCGTTTCGGGCCGCGCATTATCCGCCCGAATGACATGATCCCGCGCCCCCTCGATCCGCGCGAACAAGGCTGGCGTGTCATCGATCGCCACCTCATGCCCATAGGCTTCATGCTCGATATATAACCTCCGCCCATCCACCCAGCACTTCACCAGCACCGTCGGATCGACTGAAAATCCCCAGTCGGCTCCAAAATAGGGCCCATGCCACGATGGCAGCGGCGTAAAATCCGCCTGTGTCACTCGCCCTTTCAGCACCTGCGCCTCGGTGTGGCGCAAAAATCCGCCTTCCCAGACATGGTGATAGGTATCGGGCCGCTGCGCCGCGTCCCGCCGCCGCTGCCGGTCCAGAACTTGCGGGAACCATGGATTATCCTGCCAGTTCAGTGCCGTGATCCGCGTTCGCGGATCGCGCGTTTCGCGAAACCGGCGATGCGTGGCGCTGTCCTCCCGCTCCGGATTCCACGTCACCCATAATTCGCTGTCCGCTTCGCGCAGCGTCGGGATCAGCCGCGCCCAGGCGGCTTCACTCACCGGTTCGGCCTCATCGATCCACGCCAGCTTCAGCCGCGCCTTGGATTTAATGCTGTCGATATTGCGGTCCATCCCGCTGAAACTATAATCGATTCGCCCGGGCAGCGCCGCGCTGGTGCGAATATAGGTCTCGCCGATATCGAAAAATGGGGCCAGCCAGCTCTGCATCGTGATCGCCGCGCGGATTTCCTCCATCGAACTGGCCGCCAGCGAGTTCATGAACTGCCGCCCGCACAGGATAATGCCCTGCGCACCATTGCCCGCCCATTGATAAGCGCGCACCGCGCTCATCAATGCAAACGAGCGCGTCTTGCCGGACCCGCGCCCGCCATAGGCCGCTCGCACATCCGCCGCACCACTGAACACCCGGCGCAATCGCGGCGGCAGCTCAATCTTGACGGTCTGCGCCTGGCTGGCTGCTGGTCGAATTATCGTCTCCGGATTTATCCTCGGTGCCATCAACCAGTTCAATCCGCTGATAAAGGGTAGGTGGGCTCTCGCCGTCCTTGCCGGCCAGTCCGGACTTGCCATAGCCACGGTCCAGCAATGCTATCGCCGCCGAAATCCGCGAAGCTTCGCTGCTGCCGGTGGTGGCAACATCGGCCAGCACCTGCACAGCCGCCACGGTATGCGAGCGCGCCAGTTCGCGCAGCGATGCCGCGCTCAACTTGCGTTCCGCCGTCTTGCGCCCGGCTAATGTGCTTCCCGTCCGCTTGGGCCCCGTCAACTTTGGCGGGCGCGCATCAGCCATGGAACCAGGCCTCCGTATGTGCTGTTGCATCGCTTATCGCGATGCTTTTGAATTTCGCCCGCAACGCGATCGATCCGTGGCGCAAGTCCAGGAGGGCCATGTGTGCCATGCGCAGGATGCCGGTGCGGGCAGGCCGCCCGGATCGCGCCGGGTTGCCTGAACTGATCGCCAAAACGAAAAACGCCCGCATAGCCAATCGGCCAGCAGGCGAGGTTTCAAACGAAGCCTGCGTCTATGGGGCGTGTCCCCGTCGGCGCATCTTTCGATAATGTTTATCTGTCACAGTTTTCGTTGCAATGCAAGAGCTATTTTGCAGGATTGCAAATTTTTCCAACATTCACTCAAGCCGGCCTTCTCTCAGCCGCCGATAAACCCGCCCCGCGCTTTCGCCATCGACCTCGCGCCACACCGCATCGCGCAGCTCCAGCCACAGGTCCAGCGCAGCGATCAACCGGCGGCGCGCTTCCCGCCAGGGCAAGTTGTGCAGGCGCGCGGTCCCAACCAGGTCGCGATCGCCGATCACCATGTCGATCACCATCCGGCGGGGCATCGGCAGCCGGTCACGCCAGCGATTGTAGGTCACTTCCAGTCGCACCTGCGACAAGCGCTCGGTCAGCATGTCGCGCGCGCTCCCACCAAAGTCGACGCGCGGCTCCAGTCGCGATCCACGCAGCGATACGGCACGTTCGATGCTTTCCGCGATCCGGGCAATCTGCAAAGCCGCTTCGAATTGCGCAGGAGCGATTGCCCCGCGCTCGTGCATCAGCGCCAGCGCCGACTGCTGGCGGTTGCGCTTGGTCTGCACGCAAGTACCCGTCTCGATATGCACAACCATACGATTGTCGTAAATGCCGTGCGCCTCGGCCTCTGCCGGTAACAGCGGCTCACCGGGGCGGCGCCGGATCAGGGCGGCGGCATCCAGCCGGTCCTGCCACTCACGATGCGTCTCGCCCGGTAATTTGCCCGGCGCTTCCTGCGGAGCAGGCGCCCTGCGCGCAGGTGCTTTGTGACGAGCAGCAATACGGGCCATAGGAAAACCTCCAGAAGAGCTGTGGTGTTAAGGCGCGAAGCACCCATGAGTCAGCGATGCGAGACAGCCCGCCGTTCAACTTAGCATAATGTGGATGGGCCGGGATCCGACGGGCGTGCAATCCAGCCACGCCTCTCGCTGAAACACAGAATGGGAGCGCGACGCCTATCGCCATAGGCGCCAACATAGCCTCACATCGTCATCCCGGACTTGATCCGGGATCCAGCTTTCCCGTCGCGGGGCCAGAGAATGACGAGTTCATCTCCGTTCTCGATTCTCCAATCACTCTATTAGCTTTTATACAAATTTGCAATAGCAATCTTACAGTGCATGGTTTTTAGCATTTGTGCTAAAACAAACTAATGACCGGAACCGAATCAGACACCTCGTTCGTCAAGCAACTCTGCAATTGGGCACGCCTCGCGCCCAGTGCACTGGCGCGAGAGGCTGGCCTCACTCCGACCACCATCCTGCGCCCGTTCAACGGCATGGCCACCACGCGTCTCAGCCAGCCGACCTTTGAAAAGCTGCAATCGCGCTTTCCCGACTTTCCCGGCTGGCGTCGCGATCGGCCCGATCTGCCGGGGCTGGCGGGTCACCGGCTCGACCCGGCAGCCCTGCGCGAAGAACTGGCCTATGTGCGCTCGCTCGATATCAGCCTCGGGATGGGCAATCCGGCGGTGGTGGAGGATTACCCGGATACCGAGCTGGTTCCCTTCAACCTCGGCTTCATCCGTGCAATCACCAAGGCCCCGACGGACCAGCTCGTCATCATGGGCGGACACGGCGAAAGCATGGAGCCCACGCTGCTACGCAACGATATGCTGCTGATCGATACCAGTCAGCGGTTGCCGCTGGCCTCGGACCTGATCTGGGCTTTCCACTATGCCGGGGGAGGGATGATCAAGCGGCTGCGACGGATCCGCCAACACGCCCGCGACCGCGTTCTGATCATCTCAGACAACGCCACGGTCCCCGATCAGGCCGCCGATCTCGAGGATGTCCATGTCATCGGCAAACTGGTCTGGATCGGGCGCAGAATGTAAGGATCGGCATCACGATGGTCGCCAAGGAGAAACCAAAGCGCTTTTCCGGCGATCAATGCCAGTGATAGCGATTGTGATGCCAACTGCTGATCAGCGCCGACAGGTGTCGAGCGCCAATGGCCGATTTTCCACTTGCTTTAATTAGCAATTATGCTACAATAAGGCATTGGCCATGATCGCCGTCAATCGGAGCCTGCCATGCCCACACCTGCCGACATCGCTCCAGCGCACGTCACCCCAGACAGACGCATGAACGCAACTGCGCAATGGCTGCCACCATCGCGAAGGCTTGCCGAGCCGGCGATCGACGCGATGCGCCTGATGACCTGGCCCGCCGGGCGATCGCGGCCAGCGCCGCGTTGACGGCTGCCGGCACCGCCGCCCAGGTCAACGACGCCCAATACGCCCGCATCGATCACGCCGCCGGCACGGCTCGGCGCAATCTGCTCGATTGCCTGCGCCAGGATCACGGCATCGAGGAAACAATGGCGGATCAACTCGCGGCGTTGCTCTGAGAAATTGAACCGCCCGATCGGCCTTCACACAATCGGATTGACACTGCGGAAGCCTTGCCGCTAGGGCGCGTGTCCGCAGCATCTGCGGCATGATGAGCTAAAGGGCCCGATGGCGGAGTGGTTACGCGCCGGACTGCAAATCCGTTTACCCCGGTTCGATTCCGGGTCGGGCCTCCAGCAACTTCTCCATGCAATTGCGATATCGAATGCATGGCCAAAGCGCCCAAGTTCCACGGCTTTCACCGAGATTTCACTTGTGAAAACGTCCTTTTAAAGGCGCACAATCTTGCCCAAATCGCCTGCAGGCAACCATAGTCTCTGCGTCGAAGTCTGCATCGACCGTCTGTAAAGCTCGATACCAGACTCGAAAAGCGGTTTTCGACAATTCGCCGCGATAACGGATACCGCACAAACCGCTGCCCACTTGCCGGTGACTTCCGGCGACGAGTGAAAATAGCGGAACGTATCAGCGGATAATCGACCACTCATCGCGATCCGCTAACAGCGGCGTCATAGTCGGCGAGCCCCTTGACAGAGCCGGTCTGCTGGCCCGTCCATCCCAGGCTGTTATTTCCCCAGCTTCGACCGCAAATTTACTTTGAAAATAAATTTGCGCTTCAACCGGGATTATTTGACATCATTCTGGCAATGTGGATATTGAACAAACACGATCACGACGACTCAGATGACCAGGATGCTTAGTTGACATAGCGCAACGAGCTAAGTGCCCGTCATAGTTTCATTTTGTAAATTGTCTTCAACTGGAACGATTTCTTATACAAAATAAAATTTTATGATGCAATTTTATCGATCTTCTCTTTCTACGCGTCTGAATAATTTTTTTGCGACAGCTTGCAGACAAAAGTGTCGCAAAATGTTATTATAAGTATGAATGAACCGGGGGGGCCTAGGTGGCGATAAATACAATCCGATTGGCGTCAGGTGCGCGCTTGATACCTGATCAGCGCTGTGCCGGCCCGACAAGACAGCCCAACTGCATTTGATATTTAAATGGCCAAGCCAGAATATTCTATAAAAATAACTACTTGCTAAAAAATGGGGTGGTAAGCATGAGAGCGGCGGTCAGTAGCATGTTGTTGGCGTCGACGTTGGCAGTATCCGCCATCGGTAACACTGCGGTTGGCCAGGTTGTCGGCCTGGTTCCTGGGCAGATCTCGCAATTGCCACCCACACCGGTTCCACCAACGGTAATTCCGGATATTCGCGTTGGTCAGCCCGATAATGCATTCGATCATGAACCCGAAGGCGCGTCGGTTCTCGTCCGTTCGCTGCACATCAGCGGCCAGACCCGTTTTTCCGAAGGCGCCTTGATTGCGGCGGCAGGCTTTACGCCAAACCGCTCGCTGAACCTGTCCGACCTGCGGCACATGGCGCTCCTCATTACCCGCTTTTACAATGCCCACGGCTTTATCGTCGCGCAGGCCTATGTGCCGGCGCAGACGATCGGCGATGGCGTGGTAACGATCGCCGTGATCGAAGGTCGCTATGGCGCGGTAAAGCTGGACAACACTTCGCGCCTCCACAGTGGGGTGGCGCGTGCGGCGCTAAACGGCCTGGACAGCGGCAATATCGTTGAAGCAGCCCCGCTGGAACGTCGGCTGCTGCTGCTTTCCGATCTCCCTGGCGTCCGGGTGAGCTCGACCCTCAGCCCCGGCTCGGCGGTTGGCACTTCCGATCTGCTGGTCGATGTCACCCCAGGCCACGGCATCAGCGGCGATGTGGAGGCTAGCAACGCCGGCAGCCCTTATACCGGACTATATCAGGGTGGTGGCACGATCAATTTCAACGAACCGCTGGGCATCGGCGACGTTGCAAGCCTGCGGGTACTGACGTCCGGCGGGGGTCTGCAGTACGGTCGCGCGTCTTATCAAGCGCAGGCGAGCAAGCTGACGCTCGGCGCGGCATACGCCTATTTCCACTACCACCTCGGCAAGCAATTCGAAGTACTGGACGCGAATGGCAGCGAACATATCGCGAGCCTATACGCCAGCTATCCATTGGTCTGCTCGTACGATAACAATCTGCAGGCCCGGATCGAGGTCGACTACCGCACCCTGCAAGACAATATCGTCACCTTCGCCAGTACCAACCGGCGACGCGCCGAAGTGGTGACGGTCGGCCTGACCGGCGACCATCATGATCGCATCGGGGGCGGCGGCTGGGATAGCTATTCGTTGTATGTCAGCGGGGGCAACCTCGACATCCGCTCACCCGTTGCCTTCGCCGCCGATGCTGCGGCCGCACGAACCAATGGTCATTACGGCGATCTGAGATTCAGCGCCGACCGGCTGCAGTCGATCGTCGGCCCCTTCTCGCTTTATGGCCTGGTCCGGGGGCAACTGGCGTTCCATAATCTGGATATTACCGAAAAGATGGAACTGGGCGGTGCCTACGCCGTTCGCGCCTATCCGGAAGGCGAAGCCTATGGTGACGAAGGCTATGTCGCCACCGCTGAAGGCCGGCTGCAGCTGCCGCGGCTGGCCGGGCTGCCGGGTCGGTTCCAGTTGGCCAGTTTTTATGATTATGGCCGGGTCTGGCTGAACCAGCATCCTTGGCTCGCGGGGGGCAACAGCCTGACGCGGCAAGGCGCAGGCGCCTCGCTGACCTGGGCGCAGCCCGGCAATTTCCTCGCCAGGGCGTCATATGCGTTCCAGCTGGGGCCACAGGCGACATCCTACTCGCCCGGTTCAACCGGCATATTCAGGTTCGAATTCATCAAGTTCTTCTGATTGCGCAAGCAGGCGTCACGCCCCTTCACGATCGGTCTTTGGGAGCCTAGTCCATGACACGCAATCCGGAAACCTGCTCCAGCTCGCGCCTCACCGGCGCCGTCCCGGCGCGGACCTGGCGCAAGCGCGGGCCGTTGTGCGCGACAGCGCTTGCTGGATCGCTGGGGCTGGGCATCGTGCCTGTCGCCCATGCCGAGCCGTCCGGCGGCATGGTGTCTGCCGGCAGCGCAACGATCTCGGCAACGCCGGGCGTGGTAACCATTAACCAGTCTTCACCCAGCGTCGCGATCAACTGGTCGAACTTCAGCATCGGTGCCAACGAAACCGTCGCCTTCGTGCAGCCAGGCAGCAGTTCGGTGGCGCTGAACCGGGTGGTGGGCGGTAATCCGTCAACGATCCTCGGTAATCTGACCGCAAATGGGCAGGTCTTCCTGGTCAACCCCAACGGCATCCTGTTCGGCAAGAGCGCCGAAGTGAATGTCGGCGGCCTCGTCGCCTCGACACTCGGGATCGCCGATGGCGATTTCATGGCCGGGCGTTACAAGTTCTCCGGGTCCAGCAGCGCCGCGGTGTCGAATGCAGGGGCGGTTCATGCGGATGGTGGCTATGTTGCCCTGCTGGGCGCCAGTGTCGGCAATAATGGCCTGATTTCGGCAAGGCTGGGAACCGTTGCGCTCGCGGCCGGCAATGCCATCACCCTGGATGTCGCCGGCAATGGGCTGCTGAACGTCACGGTCGACAAGGGCGCACTGCAGGCGCTGGCCCGGAACGGCGGCCTGATTGTCGCCGATGGCGGCCATGTGCTGCTGACGGCGCTCTCGGCGAGCGCGCTGCTGCATTCGGCGGTCAACAATACCGGCGTGATCGAGGCCCGCAGCCTGCAGAATCACGGCGGCGTGATCAGCCTGCTGGGTGACATGACCTCCGGCGTCGTGCAGGTCGGCGGCACGTTGGATGCCAGCGCCCCGGTCAGCGGCGATGGCGGCGCGATCGAGGCCTCCGCCGCCAAAGTCGCTTTCGCCGACGGCGCATTGGTCACCAGCGCTGCGTCGGCCGGCAAGACCGGCACTTTCACCATCGACCCGGTCGACTTCACCATCGCTCCCACCGGTGGCGATATCTCGGGCGCGACGCTGTCAGCGATGCTGGTGACCAACAGCGTAACGATCAGCACGACAACCGGTTCCAATGCTACGGTTGCCGGCGCGCCGCCGGTCACCACCCTCCATTCGTCGACCACCGGCAACGGCGACATCAACGTCAACGATGCGGTCAGTTGGGTCGCTTCGCCCAGCACGACGACGCTGAAACTGCTGGCAGACAGGGATGTGAACATAAATTTCGCGGTGACTGCGACAAACGGCAATTTCGTCGTGTGTTGCGGGCGCGACATCACCGTCGATGCCGCGATCACCACCACGAACGGCAGCATGCTGCTGAACGCCGGGCGCAATTTTTCGCTGACGAGCGCCGGCGCCTTGACCACGACGGACGGCAACATGACCCTGTGCGCCGGGCTGGATATCACGCTCGCCGGCGCGGTAACGCTGACCCGAGGCAACAGCGTTCCCGCGCAGAGCCTGGGCCTTGCACCCGGTCTGGTACTTATTTCCGGCAACTCGGGCGTGGGGCCAGGGGTCGCCGGCGGAACCGTCATATTCGCTCCGGGTGCGCCCCTGGTTACGGTCACCGGCCCCAACGCGCCGGTGAACATATACTATAACCCGATCGCCTATACCACGCCGGGGAACTATCTTCCCGACTTTACCTTGACCGGCGGAGCAACGCTTACCCAATTCATGCTTGTCTATCCCGGCGCGACCAAGGCGGCGGACAGCACGACGACAGCGGTATTGTCAGGGTTCAATAGCACCGCCACCAGCGGCCTGCCAACCGGTGTGACCCTGGTCGCCGGGCCGAACGCGACCGCCGCCTACGATAGCGCCGGTGCAGGCACGGGCATCGGGATCACTTACGCAGGTTACAGCCTGTCTGGCACGAATGCCGGTAAATATGCGCTGGCGGCGGCCTGTTGCACAACCGGGTTCAGAACCGCCGGCACCATCACCACCCCAACTCCGACGCCCACTCCAACCCCCACTCCGACTCCAACTCCAACGCCGACGCCAACGCCAACGCCAACGCCGACCCCAACTCCAACTCCAACTCCAACTCCAACTCCAACTCCAACTCCAACTCCAACTCCAACGCCGACCCCAACGCCGACCCCAACGCCGACTCCAACGCCGACTCCAACTCCAACCCCCACTCCGACCCCGACCCCGACCCCGACGCCGACCCCGACCCCGACGCCGACCCCGACCCCGACCCCAACTCCAACTCCAACGCCGACCCCGACCCCAACTCCAACTCCCACTCCAACGCCGACCCCAACTCCGACGCATTTGCCCATAATTCTACCGCCCGCAGCGTCCTGGTCTCCGGTGGTGCCGGGCTCGTCGCCAAGTATCCTGGTGCAGGGCGTCAGAATGCCGCCCGCCGCTACCGAAGCACAGCCATCGCCGCCCGTTGCCCCGGTCAGCCCGCCGCTGCCTGCACGCCCGCCGGAGCGAGCCCCCAAACAGGATCGCTTCTGACTTCGAGCCGAGCAGCATCATGCCGAAGACCTTCACAATTCCGGCGGGGTGCATCGGGCTGCTGTTGATCGCGGCAGCCTGGCCCATGGAAGTATCGGCCAGGGACGACATCTCATCGAGCGCGCTCGTCGCGGGTCATCCGGCTGGCTCTGGCTCTTCGACGAGTGCCCGGTCTTCCCTCGCCAAGGCGCCATTAGCCGATCCTGACGGACGGGCGAATTTCCTTGGCGAAACCCCGTCACCCGAGGCACGGCAGGTGGCGGACTGGGCGATATCGTCAGGCGACCATGGAGGCCTGCCATTCGTGGTTATCGACAAAATCAGGGCCAGGCTGTTCGTTTTCGATGGCGCGGGGCAACTGCGCGGGGCCAGCATGGCGCTGCTCGGCTTTGCCCATGGCGACGATTCCGCGCCGGGCATCGGGACGCGGAAACTGGCGGCGATCCGTCCGGAAGAGCGTATCACGCCGGCCGGCCGATTCGTTGCGGCACTGGGCCATGATCTGCAAGTGGACATTCTCTGGGTCGACTACGATGCCGCGATCTCGCTGCACCGTGTCGTCACGGGCAACCCGGGCGATCACCGGCGCGAGCGGCTGGCCAGCCCATCCGCATTGGACAAGCGCATTTCCTAT
>CAXTOS010000025.1:0-27495 GCA_964245935.1 uncultured Novosphingobium sp. | reverse complement strand
ATGTTGAAAGCATCGCAGAAGCGCACGAAGCGCGCGGCCTTCTTGGATGCGTTGATGTCGAGCACGCCTGCCAGCACCATCGGCTGATTGGCGACGATGCCCACCGTGCGCCCCTCGATCCGGGCAAAACCGCACAGGATATTGCCGGCATGGTTGGGCTGGATCTGGAAGAATTCGCCCTCGTCGACCGATTTGCCGATCACCTCCAGCATGTCGTAGGGCTGGTTGGCGCTGGCCGGGATGATCGTGTCGAGGCTGTGCTCGATCCGGTCCCACGCTTCGGGGCAAGGCCGTTCGGGCACCTCATGGCGGTTCGACAGCGGCAGGAAGTCGAGAAAGTCCCGCGCGACCAGCAGCGCCTCGATATCGTTTTCCAGCGCCAGATCCGCGACCGAGGTCTTGGTGGTATGGGTGACCGCGCCGCCCAGTTCTTCTTGCGTCACGATCTCGTTGGTCACCGTCTTGACCACATCGGGGCCGGTAACGAACATGTAGCTGGAATCCTTCACCATGAAGATGAAGTCGGTCATCGCGGGGGAATAGACCGCGCCGCCCGCGCATGGCCCCATGATCAGCGACAGCTGCGGCACCACGCCCGAGGCGTTGACGTTGCGCTGGAAAATCTCGGCATAGCCGCCCAGCGAGGCGACCCCTTCCTGGATGCGCGCGCCACCCGAATCGTTGATGCCGATCACGGGCGCGCCGACCTTCAGCGCATTGTCCATGATCTTGCAGATCTTCATTGCGTGCCGTTCCGACACCGCACCGCCGAATACGGTAAAATCCTGACTGAACACGAATACCAGCCGGCCATTGATGGTGCCGCTGCCGGTGACCACGCCGTCGCCGGGGATGGTGTTGTCCGGCATCCCGAAATCGGAACAGTTATGCTCGACATACATGTCGGTTTCTTCGAAGCTGCCTTCGTCGAGCAGGATGTCCAGCCGTTCGCGCGCGGTCAGCTTGCCCTTGGCGTGCTGGGCATCGATGCGGCGCTGTCCGCCACCGAGCCGGGCCCTGGCGCGCCTGATTTCCATTTCGGCGATATTGGCTGACATGCGCAACGAGGCCTTTCCCGGGTATATCCGCTGTCCTCCGCTAACGCATGCTGCAAGCGCGTCGTCAATAGATTTAATCGAGCGGTTAAAAATAGCGCCTCTTCTCCCCGCCCGCTTGCGGGAGGGGTCGGGGGTGGGCACTTTCTTCCTATTCTGTAACGCTCCTCCCGTCTCCATGATTGGTTCGCCAGCGGGACATGCTGCTGACGGTGGCGCGATACGGACGGAAGTGGCAGAAAAGGGCCCACCCCCAGCCCCTCCCGCATGCGGGAGGGGGGGAAGTTGAATTAGCGCATCAGCACAAGTTCTTCGGCCATCGAGGGATGCAGCGCCATGGTGGCGTCGAAATCGGCTTTGGTCAGCCCGGCCTTCACCGCAATTGCGGCGGCCTGCAGGATTTCGGGAGCATCCGGCCCGATCATGTGCACGCCCAGCACGCGGTCGGTTTCGACATCGACCACCAGCTTGTACAAGCCGCGCTCGATCCGGTCCGAAAACAGGTTCTGCATCGGCCGGAAGTCCGACTTGAACACCCTGATCTCGCCCAGCCGCTCGCGCGCCTGCACTTCGGTCAGGCCGACGCCTGCCAGTGGCGGCTGGGTAAACGCGGCGTTGGGGATGGCATCGTAGGATACGGTATGCGGGGTTCCGCCGAACACGGTGTCGGCAAAGGCCTGGCCCTCGCGGATCGCCACCGGGGTCAGTTGTACGCGGTTGGTCACGTCCCCCACCGCGTAAATGCTGGGGCAACTGGTGGCGCTGTGGCCATCGACCGGCACCTCGCCATGGGCGCCCAGCGCGACACCGGCCGATTCCAGCCCCAGCCCGGCGGTCTTGGGCTTGCGACCGGTCGCCACCAGCACCATGTCCGCCGTCAGCAAGCCATGCCCATGGGTGTGTACCAGCAGGCTGCCATCCGCTTGCCGTTCCACCTGTTCGATCGCGCTGTCGAAGCGAAAGTCGATCCCGCGCGCGCGGGTGATATCCAGCAAGCGGTCCCGCAAGCTCTCGTCATAGCCGCGCAAGACCTGGTTCGAGCGGTTGACCACCGTAACCTGCGCGCCCAAAGCATTGAATACGCCGGCGAATTCCATGGCGATATAGCCCGCGCCCTGGATAATCACCCGTTTGGGGAAACTCGGCAGGGCGAAAACCTCATTGCTGGTGATGCAATGCTCGTTGCCGGGGAAATCGGGCATGGCCGGCCATGCGCCCACCGCCACCAGGATGTATTTCGCACTGATCTCGCGGCCGCTGGCCAGACGCACGCCGTGCGGTCCGGTAACCACCGCGCGCTCGTGGAAATGCTCGACCTTGTTGTTGTCGAGCGTGTTCGTATAGGCCCCCTCGATCCGGGTCACTTCGCTGGCCACGAAATCGCGCAGCTTGCCCCAGTCGAAGCTGGTTTCGCCCAGCGTCCAGCCGAATCCTGCCGCATCATGCAGCGCGTCGGCGAAATGCGCGCCATACACCAGCAGCTTCTTGGGCACGCAGCCCCGGATGACGCAAGTCCCGCCGACCCGGTATTCCTCGGCCACCGCCACCCTGGCGCCGTACGACGCGGCAATGCGGCTCGCGCGCACGCCGCCCGATCCTGCGCCGATGACGAAAAGGTCGTAGTCGAATTCAGCCATGCGGCGCTCCTGCGAAGGCGTATTGCCCGTGCCGCAGGATATGGCGGCGGGGCCGGGCAATTGCCAATCGGAATTGGCTGTGACTGTGAGCGGGGCCTGTTGGGATGCGTCGCGCCGGAAGAAAGGCACCACCCCGCTGCGACTAAGGCGGCAAAAGAAGGGCCGCCAAAGCCTCGCTGACCCTCCTCCGAACAGGAGGGAAGGTCAGGCGATTCCCGCAGCCGCCAGCAGCGCCGTAGTGCTCGCATCGAAGCTTGCGGCGCCTTGTTCGATCTGTTTGGCGATTTCCTTGCCCAGTTCCACCCCGAACTGGTCGAACGGATTGATCCCC
This sequence comes from uncultured Novosphingobium sp., assembly GCA_964245935.1. Taxonomy (GTDB): domain Bacteria; phylum Pseudomonadota; class Alphaproteobacteria; order Sphingomonadales; family Sphingomonadaceae; genus Novosphingobium. Next base: position 24,472 of record CAXTOS010000025.1, on the reverse strand, counting down.
AGCAGCACCGCATTGGCAAAGGTGCGATGTTCGTGAAACGCGATCAACGCGCCCAGCGTCGCCGGGTTCAGGTCATCGACCAGCAGCGTCGCGCTGGGGCGGTTGCCGGGATAGCAGCGCGCCGGGTCGGGCGCCTGCTTGCCGGCCATCAGCGCCGCCCCTTGGGCGAAGCAGTTCATCAGCAGGATGCGGTGGTGCGCGGGATCGAGATCGTCGCCGGGCGCGATGCTGGCGATGAAGTCGACCGGAACGATCACCGTGCCCTGATGCAGCAATTGAAACACAGCATGTTGGGCATCGGTGCCGACCCCGCCCCAGGTGATCGGCGCGGATGGACCGGTCAGTGGTTTGCCATCCACGGTTACGCTTTTGCCGTTCGATTCCATTTCCAGCTGTTGCAGATAGGACGGCAGCAGGCGGACGCGTTCGTCATAGGCAAAGCAGGCGCGGGTCTGGCAGCCGAGCAGACAGGTGTAATGGAGATCGGCAAAGGCGGCGCGCAGGCACAAATTGGCCGAGCCGTCGGTATCCCTGAAATGGCGGTCGATCCCGGCCGCGCCTTCCAGGAAATCGGCGAAACCGTCCACGCCGATCGCCATCGCTACCGGAAAACCGATCGACGACCACAGCGAATAGCGCCCACCGACCCCTTCGTTGAACGGCAGCACGCGGGTTTCATCGATGCCCCACTCGACCGCCTTTTCAGGCGCGGCGGTCAGCGCGATCACGCGGCCAAAGGGGTCGGCCACGCCGTTTTCCCCCAGCCAGGCCAGCGCGCTGTGCGCATTGGTCAGCGTCTCGATGGTGGTGAAGGTTTTCGAGGCTACCGCGATCAGCGTCGTCGCCGGATCGCAAGCGGCGCAGGCCGCTTCGAGCGCGCACCCATCGATGTTGGAGACGACGTGCACGTCTACGATCGCACCATCGCGGGTCAGCGCGTCCACGGCCAGTGCCGGGCCCAGCGCCGATCCGCCGATGCCGATGTGGATCAGGTGCTTCACCTCGCCCAGGGCGCCGCCGTGAATGGCCTCGACCAGCGCGCGCATCCGTGCATGCAGCGCCTGCGCCTCCTCCACCGAAGTATCCTTGCCCACCCCGCGCTGGGCGGTATGCTCGGCCGGGCGGCCTTCGGTCACATTGACGATATCGCCCGCAAACAGCGCCGCGCGCCGCCCGGTAAAGTCCATCGTCCCGGCCAGCGCCTCAAACGCCGCAATATGATCCGCGTCGAGATGGGTTTTCGACCAGTCGAACAGGATGCCGCCGCCGGCGAGGTCGAGTCTGGTGGAAAAATCGCCCACGCGCGTGGCTGAACCGGCAAACAGTTGCGCCAGGGTCGGCTTCGGCAATGCTTTCAATCGTTCCCATTGGGCGGCAGCACCATCGGCCATAAGATTCCCCCTGTTGCGTTCGGCATGGCGATTCGGCCAAGATTGCCATTCGCCGCGAGCTATCCTATGCCCGCCCGCGACAATCCGGCCAAGTGTGCATCGCAGCATAAGGGCCACGCAACCGCCCGGACCTGGAACATGATGCGATAAGATAATCCCATCATGTTCCAGAGTCTTTGTTTTCGCGTGATTCAAGAACAAAAACCGGTACCCACTTTTGTCATCACGCTCTAGCGCCCGGACGATTTGCCGGAAATTATGGATTTGCCGATGCCCGAATTCGATCCCGATGCTACCAGCGCCCCTGCAAAGGGGAAGAGCGCCCCTGCGAAGGGGAAAGCCGTGAAGAAAGAGGACAGCTTCCTCGTTTTTCTGATCAAGCTGGTGCTGATCGTGGTCATCTTCCGCAGCTTCATCTTTTCGCCGTTCAACATCCCCAGCGAATCCATGCAGCCGCGGCTGGTCGATGGCGATTATTTGCTCGCCGCCAAATGGCCTTATGGCTTTTCCAGCTATTCGCTGCCGTTCAGCGTACCCCTGCTGCCGCAGCACCGCATCTTTGCGCATGAGCCGCAGCGCGGCGACGTGGCCATCTTCAAGGCGCCGCCCACCAACGAGGTGGATTATATCAAGCGGGTGATCGGCCTGCCCGGAGACACCGTGCAGATGATCGGCGGGCAGCTGCACCTCAACGGCCAGGCGGTCCCCAAGGTGCGGATCGCCGATTTCGAGGTCGCGGAATCGCCCAATACCCATTGCTATTCGCCGGAATTCGAGGTGCAGAAACCTGGCGGCCAACTGGCCTGTCATTATCCGCGCTTCACCGAGACACTGCCCGGCGGCAAAAGCTACAATGTGCTGGACTTGGGCAATACCCCGCAGGACGATACGCCGCCGGTCATCGTGCCCGAGGGCGAACTGTTCATGATGGGTGACAATCGCGACAATTCGATGGACAGCCGTTTTCCGGCGATCGCCGGCGGCGGGATCGGGCTGGTGTCGCAGGACAATCTGGTCGGCCGCGCCACGATCATGATGTGGTCCACCGATGGCTCGGTGGTGTGGTACGAACCCTGGACCTGGCTGACGGCAACGCGCTGGAACCGCATTGGCGGCATTTTTTGAGCGAATCCCTGCTCCCTGCCGAAACTCGCGCCTTTCTCGCGTACTTCACGGGTGAGGGTTTTGCCCAGGATCCGGCGACGCAGGAGTTGTGGCTGGAGGCGTTGACGCACGGCAGCACCGGGGTCGAGCGCGATTACCAGCGGCTGGAATTCCTGGGCGACCGGGTGCTGGGGCTGATCATCGCCGAATGGCTGCATGAAACTTCGGTCGACAAGGAAGGCCAGTTGTCGCAGCGGCTCAATGCGCTGGTGGCGCGCAGCATGTGCGCCGAAGTCGCGCGTCGCCATGGCCTGGGCCCGCACATGCGGCTGGGCAAGCAGGCCCGCGACGATGGCGGCGCCGACAGCGACAATATCCTGGGCGACGTGCTGGAGGCGCTGGTCGGCGCGGCTTTCCTGACCTTCGGGTTTGACCGCACGCGGGCGATCGTGCGCCGGCTATGGGCCGACTCCGTGGCGGGCAAGGCCGGCCATGCCAAGCATCCCAAATCCGCGTTGCAGGAATGGGCGGCGGGCAATCGCCGCAAAATGCCCGAATACCGCCTGGTCTCGCGCGAGGGCCCCGATCATGCGGCGCGGTTCAACGTGGCGGTGGCCATCAACGGCGTGGGCGAGGCGATCGCGACCGGCAGCAGCAAGCAGGAGGCAGAAACCGCCGCCGCACAAGCATTCCTGGAGACATTCGGATGACTGACGACCTGAGCGCCGCCGCCACCGCCTGCGGGGTGGTTGCGGTGATCGGCGCGCCGAACGCGGGCAAGTCCACGCTGGTCAATGCACTGGTCGGGCAGAAGGTGGCGATCGTCTCGGCCAAGGCGCAGACCACGCGCGCGCGGCTGATGGGGATTGCTCTTGCGGAAAATAGCGACACGAAGATCCAGATCATCCTGGCCGATACCCCCGGCATCTTCGAGCCGCGCCGCCGTCTCGACCGCGCCATGGTCGCCGCCGCGTGGGAGGGTGCCAGCGAGGCCGATGTGATCCTGCTGGTGATCGACGCGCGCAAAAAGCGGCTCGACGACCTCGAACCGATCCTGGAATCGCTGCGCGGGCGGCCGGAGCGCAAGCTGCTGGTGCTCAACAAAGTCGATCAGTGCGTGAAGGAAAAGCTGCTGGTGCTGGCGCAGGCGCTCGGCGAAATGCAGCTGTTCGACGAAATATTCTTCGTTTCGGCGCTGACCGGCGACGGCGTTCCCGAGTTGAAAACGCATCTGGCCAGGGCGATGCCGCAGGGCCCCTGGCACTTCCCGGAGGACCAAGTGTCCGACGCCAGCGAGCGCCTGCTGGCGTGCGAAATCACTCGTGAGCAATTGTACCGCCAGCTCCACGACGAACTACCCTACGACAGCACCGTGCGGCCCGAGAGCTATACCCTGCGCAAGGACGGCAGCCTGGAAATCCACCAGCAGATCGTCATCGCCCGCGACAGCCAGAAGAGCATCGTACTGGGCAAGGGCGGCGCCCGCATCAAGGCCATCGGCGAGGCATCGCGCAAGGAATTGAGCGAATTGCTGGGGGTGAAGGTCCACTTGTTCATCCATGTGAAGGTCGATGAGAACTGGGCCGATGCCAAGGAAATCTACGAGGAAATCGGCCTGGACTGGGTACGCTGAGCCGCGCCCCTGGAGCATGGTGCCGTCAATCGGGATCGGCAACCAAACCCGTCTGTCCTGAGCCCGTCGAAGGGCTGCACTTCTTGCTTGAGGCGGGGCGGGCCCCACGAAGAAAAGGACAGCCCTTCGACCAGCTCAGGACGGACGGCGTATGGGAACCGGCCCCGATCTGACCGCCGCGCCTTTGCCTCAAGCCGCAGTCTTCGTTGCAACCTTCTTCGTCGCCGCCTTCTTCGTCGCTGGCTTTTTCGCGCCAGGCTGCTTGACTGCGGGCTCCTTCGCTTTCGCCGCAGCCTTGGCGGGCGCTTTTTTCCTGGCTTTTGATTTGCCCTTCGCCGGGCCCTTGGCGGCCCGTTCGTCGATCAGCACGATCGCCGCCTCGGCGGTCAGCGTGTCGGGCTCGGTGCCGCGCGGCAGGGTGGCGTTGGTGGTGCCGTCGGTTACGTAGGGCCCATAGCGCCCGGCCATCAGCTTGATCTCGCCGCCGTTCACGGGATGCGGGCCGAAAGTCTTGAGCGGCTCGGCAGCGGTCTGCGCGCCGCGTCCGCCGCCCGCCGCCGCTTCGGCCAGCTTGACCACGGCGGTGTTCATGCCGGTGTCGAACACTTCGCTGGTGGCGCGCAGCTTGGCGTATTTGCCGTCATGCGCCAGATACGGTCCGTAGCGACCGATGCTGGCGGTGATCGGCAAGCCGCTTTCGGGATGCAGCCCGACTTCGCGCGGCAGTTCGAGCAATTTCACCGCCCAGTCGAGCGTCAATTCACCGCCCGGCATGTCCTTGGGAATCGAGGAACGCCTGGCCTCCTTGCCATCGCCCAGCTGGATATACGGGCCAAAGCGCCCGACCTTGCGGGTTATCGCTTCGCCGCTTTCGGGATGCTTGCCCAGTTCGCCTTCTTCGCCGCCGCCCTCGGCGCTGCCGCCGGCCGCCGCGAATTTGCGGGTGAACTTGCATTCCGGGTAATTGTTGCAGGCGATGAAGGCGCCATAGCGGCCCCCGCGCAGCGACAACCGCCCGGTCGCGCATTGCGGGCATTTGCGCGGGTCGGAGCCATCGTCGGTCGGCGGAAACAGATAGTCCGACAGGAATTCATCCAGCGCCTCGGTCACTTCGCTGGGCTTGCGCTCCATGACTTCGTCGGACTTCGGCTTGAAATCGCGCCAGAATGCTTCGAGCACCGCGCGCCATTCCGCCCGGCCGCCGGAAACTTCGTCAAGCTCGTCCTCCATCCCCGAGGTGAACTCATAAGCGACATAGCGGGCGAAAAACCGTTCCAGGAACGCCGTCAGCAGCCGCCCGGTTTCCTCGGCAAAGAACCGGTTTTTTTCGACGCGGACGTAATCGCGATCCTTGAGCACCTGCAGCGTCGAGGCATAGGTCGACGGGCGCCCGATTCCCAGTTCCTCCAGCCGCTTGACCAGGCTGGCTTCGGAAAAGCGCGGCGGCGGCTGGGTCGAATGCTGGCTGGCATCGACGCCTTTCTTCACCGGCGTATCGCCCTTGGCCAGGGCCGGCAGCAGGCCGCTGTCATCTTCCTCCATGTCCTTGGCACCAGCCACGCGGTCATCGCGACTTTCCTCGTAGACCGCCAGAAAACCGGGGAATTTGACCACTTGCCCGGTCGAGCGCAATTCATGCAGCCCGGCGGGATCGCGCAGCGTGACCGTCGTGCGCTCCAGCGCGGCAGAGGCCATCTGGCTGGCCAGCGCCCGCTTCCACACCAGCACGTACAGCCGCGCCTCGTCACCGCTGCCATATTTGTCGCGGGTGAATTCGGTGGGGCGGATCGCTTCATGTGCTTCCTGCGCGTTCTTGGCCCTGGTTTCGTAAATTCGCGGCTTTTCCGGCATGTAATGGCCCGAATATCGCTCGTTGATGACCAGCCGCGCCGCGTCGATGGCGGAATGATCCATCTGCACGCCATCGGTCCGCATGTAGGTGATCGCACCTTGCTCATACAGGTTCTGCGCGACGCGCATGGTATGTGCGGCGGAAAAGCCCAGCTTGCGCGCCGCCTCCTGCTGCAACGTCGAGGTGGTGAACGGCGGATAGGGATGGCGCTTCTGCGGCCGTGTATCGACCTCCTCGACGCGGAACACCGCGCCTTCCACCGCGGCTTTGGCGCGCGCGGCCATGCCGCCATCGCCCAGGCTCAGCCGTTCCAGCTTCTGACCCTCGAACTTGACCAGCCGCGCCGGAAACTCGCTGCCGTGCTGTTCCAGCCGAGCGATCACCTGCCAATATTCCTGCGGCTTGAACGCTTCGATCTCGCGCTCGCGCTCGACGATCAGCCGCAGCGCCACCGATTGGACGCGGCCCGCACTCTTGGCACCGGGCAGCTTGCGCCACAGCACCGGCGACAGCGTAAAGCCGAACAGATAATCCAGTGCCCGCCGCGCCAGATACGCGTCGATCAGATCCTGATCCAGCTCGCGCGGGTGCTGCATCGCGGTGGTCACCGCTTCCCTGGTGATGGCGTTGAAGGTGACGCGCTGCACATCCTTGGGCAACAACTTGCGCTTCGCAAGGAATTCGCGGACATGCCAGGATATCGCTTCGCCCTCGCGATCGGGGTCGGTGGCCAGGATCAGGCGGGTCGCGGTCTTGGCCGCATCAGTGATTTCGCGCACGCGGCTCTGCTTGTCGCCGTACAGTTCCCAGTCCATCGCGAAACCTTCGTCGGGTCGCACCGAGCCATCCTTGGCCGGCAGATCGCGGATATGGCCGTAGGAGGCCAGCACCTTGAAGTCCTTGCCCAGGTACTTCTCGATGGTTTTGGCCTTGGCCGGGGATTCGACGATGACAAGCTGCATGATCAAAAAACTCGTTGCTTACGCGTATACGTGCGCGAGCTTGGCGAGATCGATGCCCTCGCGTCAAGCCCCACTGCCTTCCGCCGCCCGAACATCGCTATTCAACCGGGTCGTGGCGACAGATCCTTATACCATCGGAGCCGGCGATGCTTGTCCGGGCTCTGCCAGGCTGACCCGCGCCCCGGCATGGCGCGACAAACGCCCGGCCAGTTCCAGTTCGATCAGCGCCAGTTGTACCGAAGCCGCGGGAATGCCGGTCTGGCGGATCAGTTCGTCCACCGGCACCGGCGCGGTGGTCAACAGCGCGGCAATATCGCCGAGCGCCGCCGCAGCCTCGACCTCCTGGTCCTCGTCCACCTCTGCAATATAGGGATCGCTGCCATCCTCGCGCAGATGCGAGCGCGGCAGCCCGCGAAAACTGGTCAGCAACTCGATCACGTCTTCGGCGCGCTGTACCAGGATGGCGCCGTCGCGGATCAGCTGGTTGCAACCGTGGCTGCGCGGATCGAGCGGCGAGCCGGGGACCGCCATCACTTCGCGCCCCAGTTCGCCCGCGATCCGCGCGGTGATCAGCGAGCCCGACCGGGGCGCTGCCTCCAGCACCAGCGTGCCCTCGGCCAGCCCGGCGATGATGCGATTGCGCGCGGGAAAGTGGCGTGCGATCGGCTCGGTGCCCGGTGGCATTTCCGTGAGCAACAGCCCGGTCTCGGCGATTTCCTCCTGCAACGCGGCGTGGTCGGGCGGATAGGCGATATCGATGCCGCTGGCGATCACTGCAATGGTTCCGCCGCCACCGTCCGCCACGCCGATGCGCGATCCGATCGCGCCGCGATGCGCCGCCGCATCGATGCCGCGCGCCAGTCCCGACACCACCGCATGCCCCGCCTCGGCCAGCGAACGCGCGAATTCTCGCGACAGGCGGATTGCGGCGGCCGACGCGTTGCGGGCCCCGACCAGCGCCACCGGCGTGCGCCGGGCCAGATCGCTGTCGCCGCGCGCGATCAGGATCGGCGGCGCACCGTTCACCTGCCGCAGCAGGGGCGGGTATTCGGGCGCATCATGGAACAGATAGCGCGCGCCGCAGCGACTTGTCGCCGCGATCTCGGCGGCGATCGCACCCTCGGGCGCGGCGCGATAGCCACCGCTACGTCCCGACCGGCCGCGCGCGGCCAGATCGGGCAGAGCCGCCAGCGCCGCTTCGCCCGACCCGAACCGCGCCAGCAACTGCCGATAGGTGACCGGGCCGATATTGGGCGAGCGCAACAGCCGAATGCGATCGAAGTCATCGTCGCCCGAACCGGAACGGCTCATTGCGCCGGCTTCCCGTCGGCGCCGCCGCCTATGCGGGGCTCGGTGCCCTGCGCCAGACGGGCGATATTGGCGCGGTGCATCCCCCACACCAGCGCCGCCAGGCCGGCCAGCACCCCGGCCATCCGCCCTTGCCCGAGGGCCCAGGCGACCAGCGGTGCCGCCGCTGCCGCACTCATTCCCGAGACCGCGGAAATCCGGGTGACGAGCAACATCAGCAGCCACACCGCGGCATAGGCCAGCCCCACCGGCCACGCCAGCGCCAGGCAAACCCCCAGCAGCGTGGCCACCCCCTTGCCCCCGCGAAACCCCAGCCACACCGGAAAGCAATGGCCCAGCATGGCGCCGATCCCCGCCGCCAGCTGATCGGACGCATCTCCAAAATGGGCGATCACCAGCACCGCCCCAGCCCCTTTGGCGGCATCGAGCACCAGCGTCGCCGCCGCCAGCCCCTTGCGCCCGGTCCGCAGCACGTTGGTTGCGCCGATATTGCCGGAACCGATTTTGCGGATGTCACCAGCACCGGCCAGGAATCCCAGGATCAGCCCGAAGGGTATCGCGCCCAGCACGTATCCCCACAGCAAACCAGCAAACAGCATATGTATTACCCCTCGGTGATGCCTATGCCCTGTCGCATGAGATCGGGGAAGCAGGTGTTTGTCGTTTGCCCCCGCCAGTCCTGGGCTTTGCCGGATTGCTGTTCTTTTCTGTCGGTAGCCAGGCAGAAGGGCAGCCCTTCGACAGGCTCGGGACGGACGGGGGGTGGGGGTTGGGAGTGTGGCGTGGGCGGGGGCGTGGGCGTGGGCAGGACTTAACTCGCCCGTTTCCCCTGTTCCCTTTGGCTGACCTCGCCTATGCACTTGAAAATGCCGTCAATGCTGCCGATGCCGTCACTGCCCGATACCCCCTCCCACGCCACCGCGCCGGTCCTGCTGTTCGATTCGGGCGTCGGCGGGCTGACCGTGCTGGCCGCCTTGCGCGCGGCGCTGCCGCAAGCGCCGGTGATCTACGCCGCGGACAACGCCGGATTGCCGTATGGCGACAAGACCGAGGCGCAGATCGCGGCGCGGGTCGCGGGACTGCTCGGGCGGATGACCGAGCGGTTGCGCCCGCGGCTGGTGTGCATTGCCTGCAACACCGCCTCGACGATCGCGCTGGGCATGGTGCGCGAGGTGCTGGAAGTGCCCGTGGTCGGCACCGTCCCGGCGATCAAGCCGGCCGCCGGGGTGACCCGCACCGGCGTGATCGGCCTGCTCGGCACCGAGGCGACCATCCGCCAGGCCTATGTCGATCGGCTCGAGCGTGAATTCGCCGGCGGCAAGCTGTTGCTGCGCCATGCCGCACCGGAACTCGTCGCCGCTGCCGAAGACAAATTGCGCGGTGGCAGCGTCGATCCTGAAATCTTCGTCCGCGCCGCCGATGGCCTGCGCTGCCAGCCGGGTGGCCAGGCGATCGACGCGGTGGTGCTGGCCTGCACCCATTTTCCGCTGGTCGGCGCTGAACTCGCCACGGCGTTCGGCCCTGGCGTGGCGCTGATCGACGGCGCGGTCGGCATTGCCCGACGGATCGCCCATCTGACCCGCGCGCAATCCTTTGATCGCAGCCGGCCCGATTTCGCGCTGTTCACGCGGGACAGCGCCGACCTTACCGCGCTGATGCCCGCGCTGGCAGATTACGGGCTTGACCGGAGAGCTATTTTTTGAAGAATGCTCCGTGCTGATGAACATCCTGGAATGACCAAGCGTCCTGGAAGGAAAATTCGGGCATCCACCTGGCTGTTGCTGGTGATCGCCATGGTCGCGGTGCCATGCTGGTGGCTGCTGATCGACACCGACCGCAGCGACGCTACGCCAAAACCGATCCACATCGCCGAGTTGCGGACGCTCGCGGCGATAATTCCCGGCCGGCATCCCACGGCGGTAACCTACGCGGTGCTGGCCAGGCGAATGACCATCGGCGATTTCTTCGCGGCAGGCATCGGTCTCAAGCGGCGACCGCTGGCGATTGTCGCCTGGTCCCTGCCGGTACCGGACAAGGGCCCGATCATGATCGACCCCGGCGCCCCTCCCGCCGAGGCGAGCGTCGGGCAATTCGCAGACTTCGACCAGGCGATGCAGCGCCGGATCGGCGCGGCGGCCAGGGTCGCCAGCCTGATCCTCTACACGCAGGGGCACCAGCAGGAACTGGCTCGCGCGATCTATCATCTCGGCAAGGCGGGAACAGGGATAGTCGGCCCGACCACCAGGCAATCGGCGCCGCCGGGTTCCTATACCACGGCGCAGGCGGTAGCGCCGGGGGTGGTGGTCATCCCGGCATCCAGCCATGTTCCGGGTGCCAGGCTGATCTATGTGCAACTCGCCGACGGGCAGGAATTCCTGTTTGCCGGCAATATCGCAACATTGACCGAAAACTGGCTGCGGCTGCGCGCCCGGTCCCATCTGGCCGCCGAATGGGGCCCGGTGCAGGACCGCGCCGAAACCTATTCCTGGTTACGCACCATCCGCCAGCTGCGCATCGAAGCGCCGAAAATGCAGGTCGTGCCGGGGCACGATTATGCCTGGTTGATCCGGCAGCGGACCGCTGGCACCATCGCGGAACTGGAGCCGGGGCCGGCCCCGCGAACGCCAAAGCCCAGGGCGCGCTAGCATTGCGTGCCGTCGATGCCGGACCAAATTGCGGTGGCGCGGCGACAGGCACTGGTCTTCGATTATCGCTTGGAGTATGGCGTCGGCAAAGCTTGGGGCAACGGGATTGGATTCAACCAATGATTCTGCAGGGATCCGGCAGCAAAGCGATATTTTCGTGAATTACAACAAGGTCTTCGACGCCGCGATCGAGCGCCTCCATGCGGAAGGCCGGTACCGCGTATTCATCGATATCCTGCGCAACAAGGGGGCCTATCCCAACGCGCGCTGCTTTGCCGGCCATAACGGGCCCAAGGACATCACGGTGTGGTGCTCCAACGATTATCTCGCGATGGGCCAGCATCCCAAGGTCATCGCCGCGATGGAAGAGGCACTTAACGATGTCGGGGCCGGCAGCGGCGGCACCCGCAACATCGGCGGCAATACCCATTACCATGTCGATCTGGAGGCCGAACTGGCCGATCTCCATGGCAAGGACGGCGCGCTGCTGTTCACCTCGGGCTACGTCTCGAACGACGCCACGCTGTCCACGCTGGCCAAGATCCTGCCCGGCTGCGTGATCTTTTCGGACGAACTCAACCACGCCAGCATGATTGCCGGCATCCGCAATTCGGGCGCGGAAAAAAAGGTCTGGCGGCACAACGATCTTGCCCATCTGGAAGAATTGCTGGCTGAAACCGGTCCCGACCTGCCCAAGCTGATCGCCTTTGAGAGCGTCTATTCGATGGATGGCGATGTTGCCCCGGTCCACGCGATCTGCGACCTGGCCGATAAATACAATGCGCTGACCTACATCGATGAAGTCCACGCCGTGGGGATGTACGGCCCGCGCGGCGGCGGCATCAGCGACCGCGATGACGCTGCCCACCGCATCACCATCGTCGAAGGCACGCTGGGCAAGGCATTCGGCGTGATGGGCGGCTATATCGCCGCCGACAGCCGCATCATCGACGTGATTCGCAGCTATGCGCCCGGCTTCATCTTCACCACCAGCCTGTCGCCGGTGCTGGTCGCGGGCGTGCTGGCCAGCGTGCGCCACCTGAAAAGCTCGTGCGTCGAGCGTGAAGCCCAGCAGGCCGCCGCCGCGCTACTGAAGCAACTGTTCAACGCGGCCGGCCTGCCGGTGATGCCCTCGACCACGCATATCGTGCCGCTGATGGTCGGCGACCCGGTCAAGGCCAAGCGAATCAGCGACATATTGCTTGCCGAATATGGCGTCTATGTGCAGCCGATCAACTACCCCACCGTTCCGCGCGGCACCGAACGCCTGCGCTTCACCCCCGGTCCGGCGCATACCCCGGCGATGATGGAGGTGCTGACCTCGGCGCTGTTGGAAATCTGGGACCGGCTGGAACTGCGCAAGGCGGCCTGAAGGGGCTGCCGGCCGCATTGATGAGCGCATCGCTCGACCCACCTGCACGATGCGCAGCACTGGCGCCGCATAAGCTTGCGAGGCTCGGCAGCATCAAGGCGTCGGCGCCCACTGCACGCCAGCAATGGCCACCGGTGTCCTGAATCTGAAGTTCGTTCGATAATTCATTGTCATGCTGAACGTGTTTCAGCATCCATCACGCCCCGGGAAACACCGCTGCGTGGGCAGAAATGGACCCTGAAACAAGTTGGCGATTATCCCGCTTGGGCATGTAAACCGATAAGTGATATTGAACGGTCATGTCAAGAATCACTTTACATTCTGGCGTTTGGAGTAGCGGAGGGCTCGGCGCTCTTGGCGGGGCGGGCGTGATGGCGCAATACGCAACGCAGCCGCTTCCATATGATTTTGGCTTGGCGGCATTCGGTTTTAGCGTCTCTCTTATTGCCTGGGGCGTGAAATACGATGACGAGCATTGGTGGCATAAGGATCGCATACGAATGGCATGGCCCTATGCCCTAATGGTGGTCGGTATCGCGATTTTTTTTGTCGGACTATTCTTCGCATGGATGCCTCTCGCGCCACGTTCGCATCAAGAGGCGATGATCCCCCTGAGTTTGGCCAAAGCTGAGTCAAGGGCCGATGTTCAGCATTACGCCGCGCAGCACGATAATTTAGAAATACCACATTCCCTGCATACTACCGAAAGCGGAGCGGTCAATAAACCAAATTTCGTTTACGTTCCCTTGGCTAAAGGGCATTCTTCTATAGCCGCCACTTTTCACGTTCCCGATCAAACAAATTACAGAAATTTTTTTCGGGACAAACTGCAGGGCTTTGCAAGTCAGCTAATGATGGTAACCACCGATTCCGCTTCGTCACGGAATGAACAAGAGTTATCTCCCTCAGAAAATTGGTTTTATCAGATTTTTGATCCGGCTACTGGTGGTTGGATTGAGAAGAATATGGGCGAATACGCCTTCGAGCATTATCGCTCGCTTCCCACAGCTGGGTTTTCATCGCAGGCTCCTTGGAACGGCGCACCAGCGGAACGAGCGCGGCGGGAGCGCCTTATCACAATGATGAAGGCGCGCCAGTCCGCACTTGAGTCGATGATTAACACCGCTGATTGGGACCCAAGCGATCCAAAGCATGTGGAGATCGAACCTTGAAGAATAATCCTAACGCCCGCTTCGATGCGCTTTTAGCCGCCATGTTAGGCGTTAGCGCGGAAACGAGACCATCAGACGATCAAGCATCAGATGCGGCAGATGACGCATGTTGTGACGATACTCAAACTCCCCCAGATACTTTGGAAGATGCTTAGCACTGACATGGATATGCGTGCCGTTAATCCCGCGCTTAAGCGCCGCCCAGTAGCCTTCCATGGCGTTCGTGCTCGCGCCGAACGCGCCGTAGTATTGCCCGGCGCCGTGGTTGACGGTGACGTGCTGGTAGCCAAGCGTTCCGACTTGCCGGTAGCTGCCAAATTCGTCCGTGCTGATTTTCGTGCCCGGCAGGATCGAGGCGTTAATCATCGCTTCCATCGGCTTGCGGTGACGCGTCGTGACCACTTGTGTGGATACCTTGCCGCCGCGCTCAATCATGCCGACCACGGTGGCGTTGTTGGCCTTATAACCCGAACCTTTGCCGGAACCCGAGCCACCGATCAGCGTTTCGTCAATTTCCACGTCCCGTCCCGAACCGCCGAGCAGGTCAACGCCATCAACTTCGCCCATATACTGCCGGATCATGTGGCACATGCGCCAAGCGGTCTTGTACGTCACGCAAAGCTGGCGCTCGACTTCCTTGGCCGCCACGCCATTCCGCGATGCGCAGAACTGGAACATTACAAAGAACCAATCGCGCAACGGCGTGCGGGTGCGATCAAACGGCGTTCCTGCGGTCGGGTAAATCTGGTGGGCGCACCACTGGCACTGGTACGAGCGGCGACCAGTCACGCGGCTGTAGCGGGCATCGCGAAAGCACCCGGGGCAGTTGAAGTTAGTGCCGTACCGGATTTGGAACATGTGATCCAAACAGCTTTCCTCGGTAGGGAAGCGCTCTTGAAACTGGCGAAGGGTGGGGGCTTTGTTGCTCATAGCGATCGTATGCCACATGCGCTTACATGTCGCAAGGGGATAATTACCAAACAAGTTCAGGGTAACGACAACCAGGCGTGTTCGTCCCGAGCTTGTCGCGCCTGTCCTGAGTCCGTCGAAGCGGGCTGCGCCTGTTTGAGGCTGGGTGAGGCACACGAAGAAAAGGACAGCCCCACGATCGACTTTCGCATGTCTGGCAGCATACCATCCATGCCAGAACTGTTCAGAATTTCGACAATATGAGCGAAATATCCAGACCTTGTCGATTGACTGACAATTGAAATTTTTCAAAATTTCATTACACTAATTTTTCGGAATCAAGCAGGATTATCCAGTTGCCGTGGTTCTGGTATTAAATACGCGATGAACTAGGTAAAACAACGTACATACTACTTCCAAAAATTGCACGATACAGCACCAAATCCAAAGGGGCTGGTGTTGATGCCAATATTTATGGTATGTGTGTTGATGGCGGGGTTGAAGAATGATTATTGATGAGGGCGCAAGATCGACGTACGAAGCAGATGATGCAGCACACATCCTTGCCTTGGTCTCAAAAATAGCAGCAAACACCGAAGAACTTAGAGGCATGCTGGAAGCGCAAAAAAAGGTTTATGCAAATATAGAATACGAAAATTACGTCGTGGAACAAGATTACAGTTCTTCAACGACCTTGCTCGGGCGAGCGGAGAACATGATAAAAATCAGAAGAAGAAGGGATGAAGTATTTTCTTTACAAAACCTGTTTTTTGACCCAAGTTGGGACATACTACTGGATCTGTTCAGGGCACATTTGAAGACACAGGCAATTTCAGTCAAGAGCGCCTGTATCGCTTCACAGGTTGCACCTACCACCGCACATAGATACCTGGGCGTACTGGAATTTCACGGGTTGATTGAAAGACATAGCGATCCGCAGGACGGGCGACGGGCTTATGTGCAATTAACTCCCATCGCCATCGCAAAAATGACGTTGTTGCTGAACAGTTGCGCTGTATCCTACGCGAACAGCCCCGCGTTCAGTTAGCGTTGCAACCACATATTTGCTACGTTTCATCCTCGGCGATTTGCCCGGTACTATTCAAAGGGCGCATAAGAAAGTCCAGCGAAGTTGGCGGAATTTCGAGTTTTTGGCGCAGCATTTGAATTACGTGTTCGGTTTGACATGCCTCGAAATGCAAATCCGCCCTGTCCAGATCCAACAAAACTTCTGATAGTTTTCGAATGATTTCTTCCATCGAAAAACTCCAGAGTTTGGTACCACGAAACCCGGCAAGGTTTGTATGGGATTTTTTCTATCAATCCATTTTAGATTCGTCGCGTAACGACGCCCGGATCATATCAAAGTTCAAAATATTAGATAGGGGTTTTCACGTATTTCCGGCTGAATGCCATTGGCCTCTCTTCAATGGGACGCCAGCAATGTCATCCCGGTCTGTCGCGTCACCGCGAGGGTGGGGCCGCCGAACAGAATTTCCCGCCAGGGGGCACGGCCAAAGGCGCCCATGATCACCAGGTCGAAGCCGTCGTCACGCCATCGCTCGATCAGGCCGGCGGAACGGAAGGGGCCGGGCTTTTTGATATTCGAGCGGAAAACAGTGATGCCATGACGAGCCAGGTGCTCGACCAAATCTTCAAGCTCGGTGGTTTCAGCGCCGTCGCGACAGGCGACTTCAATCGATGTGCAACAGCCCTGGATCAGCGGGATGGCGTGATGCAAAGCACGCGCCGCCTGGCGGCTGCCGTCCCACGACACGAGCGCCTTTGCTGGAACCGAGGGTTCGGCCGCTTCGGGAACGATCAGGACCGGACCCGCGCACTTCATCAATGCAACTTCGGCCAGTGAGAGCGGATGATGCAAGGGCGGGCCTGGCCACCTGGTCTGGCTCAGCACGGTAAGGTCTGCAAACCGCGCCGCCTTGCTGATCCCCTCCGCCATTTCTCCCGACAGGCTCTTCCAGTCGCACCTCAGATCGGTCTCGCTGGTCGATTTGCGGAAACATGCCTCGGCGGCTTCGGCACGGTCGCCGGCATTTTTTTCGATGCGATCCAGCGCAGCCCCGATTTGACTGGGCCGGTAAAGCGGCGCGGCCTCGGCCGGCGGTGTGATGTGGATGCCGGTCAGCCGGGCGTCGAGCTGGCGAGCCAGGGCAATGGCATATCTCAAGCAAGTTTCGCCGGCAGGCGTCGCGTCCACATGGACCAACAAATGCTTGATCATCATCTTGCCTCAATCGAGTTCGACCATCCGCCCATCAGGACGCCGGCTGCCGGAGCTTTGCTCCGCAACGGCATAAACTTTCAAGGTGTTGGATATTCGGCCGCATAAAGACGGCGTAAAGCCCCCATGCTACTTTCCATCCGATTACCGCCCCTCCGATCGGTTTGGATTTACCGCCCGAAGTCCCTACTCGGCTCGCGCCGAGCGGGGGAGCGGGCTGGTGCCGTTTGAAACGAAAAGACTCGAGAACGAATAAGCGTCCGTCAATGTCGCGAAAGCTTAAGCGATCTACTCCTCCCCCATCCGCAGCGCCGCGATAAAGGCCTCCTGCGGGATCGACACGTTGCCATATTCCCGCATCCGCTTCTTGCCTTCCTTCTGCTTGTCCAGCAGCTTCTTCTTCCTTGAAATATCGCCGCCGTAACATTTGGCGGTGACGTCCTTGCGCATGGCGGCGATGGTTTCGCGGGCGATGACCTTGGCGCCGATCGCGGCCTGGATCGGGATCTTGAACAGGTGGCGGGGGATCAGGTCTTTCAGGCGTTCGACCAAATGCCGGCCGCGGGCTTCGGCCTGGCTGCGGTGGACGATCATCGACAGGGCATCGACGGGTTCGTTGTTGACCAGAATGTTCATCTTGACGAGGTCGCCTTCGCGCAGGCCGATCTGTTCGTAGTCGAAGCTGGCGTAGCCGCGGCTGATGCTTTTGAGGCGGTCGTAGAAGTCGAACACCACCTCGTTCAGCGGCAGTTCGTAGCTTACCTGGGCGCGGCCGCCGACATAGGTCAGCCCGGTCTGGATGCCGCGCCGGTCCTGGCACAGCTTCAGGATCGAGCCGAGGTATTCGTCGGGGGTGTAGATCGTCGCCTTGATCCACGGTTCTTCCATCTCGGCGATGCGGACCGGGTCGGGCATGTCGCTGGGGTTGTGCAGTTCCTGGATGCTGCCGTCGTTCATCAGCAGGCGATAGACCACCGAGGGGGCGGTGGTAATGAGGTCGAGGTCGTATTCGCGGGTCAGCCGCTCCTGGATGATCTCCAGGTGCAGCAGCCCCAGAAACCCGCAGCGAAAGCCGAAGCCGAGCGCGGCGCTGCTTTCCATCTCGAAGCTGAAGCTGGCATCGTTCAGCCGCAGCCGGCCAATCGATTCGCGCAGTTTTTCGAACTCGGCGGCGTCGGTCGGGAACAGCCCGCAGAACACCACCGGCTGCACTTCCTTGAAGCCGGGCAGCGCCTCTTTCGCGCCATTCTTGACCGTGGTGATGGTGTCGCCGACGCGGGCCTGGGCAACCTCCTTGATCTGCGCGGTGATGAAGCCGATTTCGCCGGGGGTGAGTTCGGATAATTGCTCGATCTTGGGAGTGAAACAGCCGACGCGGTCGATCAGATGTTCCGTATCCCCCGCCATGAAGCGAACCTGCTGGCCCTTGCGGATCACCCCGTCGATCACGCGCACCAGGATGACGACGCCCAGATAGGGATCGTACCAGCTGTCGACCAGCATCGCCTTCAGCGGCGCGCCGGCATCGCCGCCGGGCGGCGGAATGCGCGCGACCACGGCTTCCAGCACCTCCTGGATGCCGATGCCGGCCTTGGCGCTGGTCAGCACTGCGTCGCTGGCGTCGAGCCCGATCACTTCCTCGATCTGGGCGCGTACTTTTTCGGGCTCGGCGGCGGGCAGGTCGATCTTGTTGATCACCGGAATGATCTCGTGATTATGCTCGATCGACTGGTAGACGTTGGCCAGCGTCTGCGCCTCGACCCCCTGCGCTGCATCGACCACCAGTAGCGCACCTTCGCACGCCGCCAGGCTGCGGCTTACCTCATAGGCGAAATCGACATGGCCCGGGGTGTCCATGAGGTTCAGCTCATAGGTCTGGCCGTCGTTGGCGGTGTAATTCAGCCGCACCGTCTGGGCCTTGATAGTGATCCCGCGTTCGCGCTCGATATCCATGTTATCAAGAACCTGCGCGCTCATCTCGCGCGCGGTGAGGCCGCCGGTGAACTGGATCAGCCGGTCAGCCAGCGTCGACTTGCCGTGGTCGATATGCGCGATGATGGAAAAATTACGGATCTTCGCCAATTCAGTCATGCCGCCCGTTAGAGCATCGCGCGGAAAAGTGGAAACCGGTTTTCCGCTATCGGCGATGCGACCGCAAAAACGGGCGCAAACGCTTTGACTTGCCGCCCCGTTGGCGCCCTTGTAGGCCATGAAAAACCGGCGCGGCCGCGGGAGAACACACACGTGTTGCACATTGCCATCATCGGGTCTGGCCCGGCCGGCTACTACACGGCCGAGGCGGCGCAGAAGCAGTGGGGCGATGCGGTTCGCGTCGATATTTTCGACCGCCTGCCGGTGCCTTACGGATTGATCCGCAGCGGTGTCGCGCCCGACCACCAGTCGATCAAGGGCGTGTCGCGCCGCTATGAGGCGGTCGCGCTGTCCGGGAATGTGCGGTTTGTCGGCAATGTCACCGTCGGTCACGACATCTCGATCGCCGAATTGCAGGGCCTGTACGATGCCGTGGTGCTGGCGACCGGCGCGCCGCATGACAAGCTGCTGGGCCTGCCGGGCGAGCATCTGGCCAATGTCCATGGCAGCGCCGCCTTTGTCGGCTGGTACAATGGCCACCCCCAGTTCGCCAGTCTCGACCCGGACCTCGGCGGCGAGGCGGCGGTTGTGATCGGCAATGGCAATGTCGCGCTGGACGTGGCGCGCATCCTGGCCAAGACCCGCGCCGAATTCGCCGGCAGCGATATCGTGGCCCATGCGCTCGACCGGCTCGACACTTCCCGTCTCACCCGCATTACCGTGCTGGGCCGGCGCGGGCCGCACCAGATTGCGATGACGCCCAAGGAACTGGGCGAACTGGGGCATTTGACGCGGGCCCGTCCCGTGGTCGATCCGGCCGACCTGCCCGACCTGACCGAGGATGCGCTGCTTGATCCCGGCCAGCGCAAATCGGTCACCCATCTGCGCAGTTTTTCAGCTGCAACACCCGACGACCGGCCCGCGGCGATCGTGTTCGACTTCTTTGCTGCGCCCCGGGCGATCCTGGCCGATGATGGGGGCAAGGTGACCGCCGTCGAAGTCGAGCGCACCCGCCTCGACAACGGCCGGGCCGTCGGCACCGGCGAGATTTACCATATTCCCGCCGATCTGGTCGTCGCCTGCATCGGCTATCAGACCTCCCCCATCCCCGGCGTGCCGTTCGACGAAAGCGGCGGGCGTTTTGCCAATGACCAGGGTCGCATCCTGCCGGGGCTGTATTGCGTCGGCTGGGCCCGGCGCGGTCCATCGGGCACAATCGGCACCAACCGCCCCGACGGTTTCGCCGTTATCGAAAAGATCGCCGCCGACATCAGCGAAAGCTGCAAGTCCGGCGGCAGCGGCTTCGACACCCTGGCCGCGACCCGCAAGCTGGCCATCGTGGAGTTCCACGAGTGGCAAAAGATCGAGGAAGCCGAGACCAGACGCGCTCGCGACGATGCCCCGCGCGAGAAATTCGTCAACCTGCACGAGATGATCGCGGCAGCGGGAAAGAACTGAACCGTGGAGCGTGATGACAAAAAGCGGGTATCGGTTTTTGTTCTTGAAACACGCGAAAACAAAGATTCTGGAGCGCGATGCCGCTAAACTGAATTGCCAGCCAAACCCGTCCGTCCTGTGATCGAGTTCAGGTCTGGCCCACGATGCTGTAAGCCATGGGCAAAATAAAGGCGGCCGGGAGTTGCCTCCCAACCGACATTTTTTGACAGCCGACCCGGTTCAGGCGGCGACTGGTGCCGTTGTCAGGAACTGGCGCCGCCGCGCCATCGCTCCGACCAATCCGAACCCTAAGATCATCATCGCCCAGGTCGCAGGTTCCGGAACCGCAGCTGCGGAGTTCGCGATCAATATCTCTCCGTTCAGCAGGCCGCCGCCGGTCCCATAGCCGAACTTATTCAGCAAAACCGCCAACGCCGAGGTTTGCGTGCCGATCCGGTCCGTTCCCTCTAAAATCGCCGTCTGGTAGTTGGCAATGATCTGCAAGCCGCCGACATTGACCAGATAATCGTTGACCGGCGCATTCACGAGCGCGCTGGCGTCGATCGTAACCGGTGTGCCCAGAACCGAGATGACGAGACCATCGATCAGGCTGGATCCAGAGGTTGTGATCAGCCCGGTAGTCTTGCTGGCGAACGAGGTCGAGGTGAGCGTCGTAGCCCCGATATTGATCGCCGATATTGCCGGTAACGGAAATATCGCAGGAATGCCCAAGGCAATGCTCAGGTTATTTACCGTCGACGTCCCGGTGCTGGAAAGCGTTGCGAGAGTTCCGTTATAAGGCGACGAAGCACTGTCGGTAATGATGCCGGTGTTGACACCAAGCGACCCCAACAGACCGAGGGCCTTTACCGAAGTAAACGAATTTACGGTCACAAGGGTGGAAGCGGCGGTGTAAGGCGCCGGCGCCGTGCCAAAGGCATTCGCGACCGGTCCCACTGTCGCAGTAACGGCCCCGCCAAGGACAGACAGGTCCACGTATACGCCTGTCGCACAAGAGAACACGTTTGACGGGGCAGCGCCTGTTTCACAGGGTATCGCACTAGTCGCAGAGGCAATCTGCGGCAATCCGAAGGCGGCCAATGCACCAGCGGCCAAGAGGGTTAGCGCAGTTGCTTTCCTGTTCATCATCATCACCCTGTCATTTTGCCCAAAATCCACACCAATTATCATCATGCCATGCAATTTTTAGCAATTGCCTGTAGCAATTCGGATATTCGATGTGGAAAATGCGGAGAATCATCAATCTAGAGAAATATTGCGGCTTAAACTTATCGATGTCAAACGTATTTTCGTACAGGGCTGCGGTAAGGATATCAGGCGTTAAATTTTTTGCCGATAATATCCTGGTTTCAAAGCGTAATGCAGCCTGCCTGACAACCAGGCCGGCAATGCAACCATCGGACATTGACGCCCGTCGACGATCGGGCGCCGCCATTCGGCGGCTTGTTCCGGTTTGTGACGCACCGCAACATGTCAAACGGCACACTGCGCAGTTGACGGCCTGACGCGGCCGTCCGCTTGCCAATAAACGGCGCGTCCTGGGTCAGTGAATATTGGGACGATGCAAACCGGTGATGTCCGGGAAGTGCCCGCGCATATCGCACGAGCCGATCCGCAGTGCGATGACTGTCATGCAGCCCGTCTATCGACATCTTCGCGCACAAAAAAAGGGGCGCCGCGGCGCCCCTTCTCATATTGTCCGGCGAAGACGCCGATCAGGCGGCTTCGTCCGCCGGGTCATCATCCAGCAGGTCGGCCGGAATGGCGCCGGGCTCGGCGTTGGGGTCATAGGCTTCGGTGAAGCCGGCAGTATCACTCTCGAACATCGCGGACATCACGTCCACGCCCTTGGCCTGGAGTTCGGCCTCGTCCGGCGAACGGGCGACGTTGACCTTGACCATGACGGCGACCTCGGGGTGCAGCGAGACGCGCACATCGAACACGCCGATGGTCTTGATCGGGCGTTCCAGCACGATCATGGTCTTGGTAACCTTGGCGCCGTCGGCGTTCAGGGTATCGACGATGTCGCGTACCGACACCGAACCATAAAGCTGGCCCGAGTTCGACGCAGCGCGGATCAGCACCGCGGTGCGGCCATCGACGTCACCGGCGCGGCCCGTGGCGGCTTCGCGGCGCGTGGCGTTGTCGGATTCGATGCGGGCACGGCTGGCTTCGAACACCTTGCGGTTGGCGTCATTGGCGCGCAGCGCCTTCTTGTTGGGGAGCAGGAAGTTACGAGCGTAACCGTCCTTGACCGTGACCACGTCGCCAATCGCGCCGAGCTTTTCGATCCGTTCCAGGAGGATGATTTGCATGGGTTTCCTCCTACTTCACGAGATAGGGCAGCAGCCCCAGGTGACGGGCGCGCTTGATCGCCTGGCCCAGTTCGCGCTGCTTCTTGGCAGAAACGGCGGTGATGCGGCTGGGCACGATCTTGCCACGCTCGGACATGAAGCCCTGCAACAGGCGCACATCCTTGTAGTCGATGGTCGGTGCATTCTTGCCCGAGAACGGGCAGGACTTGCGGCGGCGGAAAAAGGCGCGGGCCATGATTACATCTCCTCGCGGTCGCGGCGACGGGGCCGTTCGCGTTCTTGCTTGCGCATCTGCACCGAGGGCGGAACCTCATGCTCATCGACGCGCACGGTGAGGAAGCGGATCACGTCCTCGTTGATCGCGGTCTGGCGCTCCAGCTCGGCCACGACGCCGGCGGGGGCATCGATGTTGAGCATCACGAAATGCGCCTTGCGGTTGCGCTTGATCTTGTAGGCCAGGCCCTTCAGGCCCCAGGCTTCGGTCTTGGTGACCTTGCCCTGGTTGGTCTCGACAATCTCGGTGGCGCTGGCGGCCAGTGCGTCGACTTGCGACTGGCTGAGATCCTGGCGAGCCAGGAACACGTGCTCGTAAAGCGGCACGGTTATCCTTTCATTTAGGGCCGATCGCTGGCTTGCCCATGCCGATGCACGAGCGCCCCTCCGGCTTTCTGCAAAACGCGCAGCGGCGATTCCGTCCGCGCGAGGGGCGGCGCTTAGCGGCTGGTGATGAAAAAGCAAGGACGAAAAGGTCAGGGTTCAAGATGTAAAGGCATTCGCCTCACCTTTGCACAAGAATGCCGGCCACCACGAAATCGTTGAGGTGGGCACGATAACGGTCGCGCAGGCTTTCATCGAGGACATCTGTATCGGAACAATGCCGCAGCACCAGCCGGGCGCTGAAAAAGCGGTCGGCGGCGCCGATCACGGTGAAATAGAACAATTGCGGATCGACGGCGCGGAACACCCCGGCGGCGACGCCATCGGCGATCAACCGCTCGTATGCGCCGAGCAGCGGCTTCAGATATGAATCGGCCAGGCGCTGCGCCTCGGCCGGCTCGCTCTCGCGGATCATCCGCATCAACAGGCGATGGACATAGGGGGTGCGAAAGAAATTATCGACCACCCGCGCCATATGAATGCGCAGCTTGGTTTCGGGATCGAGTTCCTTGGCCAGCAGCGCATCGACCGATGCCACGATCTCTGCCCATTCGCGTTCAAGCAGGGCCAGCAACAGGCCCGCTTTATTGCCGAAATAATATTTCACCATCGCCGAATTCAGCCCCGATCGCAGGCTGAGTTCGGATAGCGAGATATCGACCTGATCGCCTTCGCGCATGATCGCGCTGGCCGTATCCAGCAATTGCGCGCGCGCGCCGGGTGGCGCGTTCAGGCCGCCATCGGCGGTCATTCCGGGCGCTGCGCGGCGGCTCGGCCCGATGCTTTCAACGCGGGCCCATGCGGATGGCACCGTCGAGACGAATATCCTCGGCGTTGAGATAATCATGTTCGATCATGAAGATGGCCAGCGTGGCATATTCTTCCGGCCGGCCAAGACGCTTGGGGAACGGCACCTGGGTGGCGAGCGACGCCTGCGCCTTTTCGGGCAGTCCCTTCATCATCGGCGTCTCGAAAATGCCGGGCAGGATGGTATTGACGCGGATGCCGTCGCCCATCAGGTCGCGCGCGATCGGCAGGGTCATCCCGACGACGCCGGCCTTGGATGCCGCATAGGCCGCCTGCCCGACCTGGCCATCCTCGGCCGCGACCGAGGCGGTATTGATGATGGCGCCGCGCGCGCCGAATTCATCGACGGGTTCCAGATCGACCATGCCCGCTGCCGATTTCATGACGCAGCGGAACGTGCCGACCAGATTGATGGCTACGGCGCGCTCGAAGATTTCCATCGGATGCTGCCTGACCGCGCCGGTTTCCCGATCGCGGCTCAGCGTCTTGACTGCGGTGGCGATACCGGCACAATTCACCAGCACGCGTTCCTGGCCGTGGGCGGCGCGCGCCTT
>CAXTOS010000024.1:0-27628 GCA_964245935.1 uncultured Novosphingobium sp. | reverse complement strand
CTATCGCCACCCCGAGAGCAGCCTGTCGAACACGGTCATCTTTCCGATCACCGAGCAGCAGAGCAACGGGCTCGAAGACCTGCGCATGGTGCGATTTTGCCATGACGACGGCAGCTACGAATGGGTCTGCACCTACACCGCCTATTCGGGCGCTTCGATTCGATCCGAACTGATGCGCACGCATGATTTCCGCAGTTTCGTGCTGGAGCCGATCGCCGGTCGCGCGGGGCGCAACAAGGGCATGGCGCTGTTTCCGCAAAAGATCGGCGGCGATTACGTGATGGTCGGCAGGCAGGACGGCAAGAACCTGTTCCTGCTGCGGTCCGAACGGCTGGATCGCTGGGACGATGACGGCATCCTGCTGATGGAGCCGAAGTACCCTTGGGAATTTGTCCAGATCGGCAATTGCGGCAGCCCCATCCTGACCGATGCCGGCTGGCTGGTGTTCACCCATGGCGTCGGTGCGATGCGTAAATATGCCCTCGGCTGCGCCTTGCTCGATGCCAAAGACCCGTCACGGCTGATCGGGCGCACCCGCGAGCCGGTGTTGACTGCCGAAGATGCCGATCGCTCGGGCTATGTCCCCAACGTCGTCTATACCTGCGGCGTGCTGCAGGTCGGCGACCGATTGCTCGTCCCTTACGGCATCTCGGACAGCGCGGTGGGCTTTGCCACGGCCCGGATCGACGACCTGCTGAACCTGATGGTCTGATCCGCCGACGCATCGGGCAAGAAGCCCGTCGCCGGTCGATCGGCCGGAACAACTTGGCAAGCTGTTCGTATTGAAAAAGACCCGGAGTGAAATGGCTATCAGTTCATAGCAATATAATCACGTTGGTATGTCACAGGAGACTTATTATGCTTGCAGGCGTCGCCATCATCTTTCTCGTGCTGTGGGTGCTCGGTTTTCTGGTGTTCCATGTCACCGTCGCCTTCATTCACATATTGCTGATCATCGCCGCCGTTGCGCTGGTGCTGCACTTCGTCAATGGCCGCGGAACGTCGACCTGAAGTGATTGCGCGAAATTGCCGGGACCGGAGGCTGCGCGTCTCCGGTACAGGTTTCAATGGCGGGCAGTGCCGGTCGGCAGAGGCTGGCTGGTTCCGAAAAACAGCACCTGGCTGATCGCAGCGCGCACGGCCGCTTCCTGAAACGGCTTGGTAATCAGGTAGGTCGGTTCCGGCCGGTCGCCGGTCAGCAGCTTTTCAGGGTAAGCGGTGATGAAGATCACCGGCACGTCGCTCAATTTCAGCATCTGATCGACCGCATCGATGCCTGAACTGCCGTCGGCCAGCTGGATATCGGCCAGCACCAGCGCCGGGCGGCGTTCGGCAAAGATTTTTTCGGCCTGCGCGCGCGTGGCGGCAGTGCCGACCACGGTATGTCCCAGATCGGTCACCAGATCTTCGAGTTGCATGGCGATCAACGGCTCGTCCTCGATGATCAGCACTTCGGTCGCCGATTCGCCGTCGATCTGCGCAATTGCCTCGGTCAGCAGGGCGTCGATCTCCGCTGCCGACCGGTCGAGGATCACCGCAGCTTCTTCCGCCGTGAAATCTTCCAGCGTGGTCAGCAGCAGCGCCTGCCGGCTGGCCGGAGTGATTCGGGCCAGCCGCTCCTGCGCAGCGCTTTCATGGGGCAGATCGGCATTGCCCTCCGGCGCGGCGTCCGCGTCGCCCGCGGGGGGCACTTCGACGCTCGAGGCCGACCACACGCGGGTGAAAACGGCGTAAAGCGACACCCGATCCCTGGAAACTTCGTCAAGCAACGCCCGATCGGCCAGGGCTGCTTCCAGCGTGGTACGAACATAGGCATCGCCGGAGGACTGGTTGCCGGTGAGTGCGCGGGCATAGCGGCGCAGGTAGGGCAGGTTATCGGCGATTTGGGCTGCAGCAGACATGGAGGCCTTTCGGATGATCTGAATCAGGTTTTCATTGTCGCATCGTCGGAAAAAACAGGTAGCCACTTTTCTCGCGATGCTCCGGTTTAGCGGTATTTTGTAAAAAATCGAGGATTTGCGACCCGGGCAGTCTCACCACGCTGCGCCCGGCAAGCCATCAGCCGAAGGCGCTATGCGAAACCGGCGCCCAGCATACGCCGCATCCGCCCCAATAGACCACGGTCCTTTTTTGCCTGGAGCAAAATAGCATGAATATCAGCGGGATCGACCGGTTTGCCGATGACATGCCCCATGCGGGCGACGCGCGGCGGGACCGACTCGGGAGACCCGGTCGCAAAAATGATCACCGGCGGCGACACGCTGATCTGCTGGGCCAGTTCCGCCAGTACCCAGCCATCCTGCCGGTCGGCCAGGCGAACATCCAGCGTCAGCACCGTGGGCCTGAAGGTGCCAAGCCGGGCAATGGCATCCTCGGTCGTCGCGCAGGTCTGCACTTCGTCGATTCCCAGATCGGTCATCGTCTGGGCCATTGCCATGGCCAGGATCGCGTCGTCTTCCACCACCAGCGCCCGACCAGAGATTTTGGGAAGATTCCGCATGAAATCCCTTATGATATACCTGGATGAATGGCTGTCGCGGCAGTACCACCGCACAACCGGATGCACGACCCCCCAAAACGTCCGGGGCCCCCATTTACCGGTTTCCGGTCAGGACTCCGTCGTCGCCGGCGGGCGACGGCCGGCGCGGAGCACGAACGGGTTGGGTTTGCGCAGCGGCACCCGGAAAACACATTCCAGCCCGCCGGGTGCGAAAATCAGCTTAACCGGCGAATCCATTTCCCGCGCCAAAATCTTTTCGATCAGATCCCGCCCGAACCCGCGTTTGGAGGGTTCGGTCACGACCGGCCCATCCGATTCCTGCCAGTGAATTTCGACGACCGTATCGCTCAGTTTTTCCCAGCGAATGAAGATTCGCCCCGAGATCGAACTCAGTGCGCCGTATTTGGCGGCGTTGGTCGCCAGTTCGTGCACCGCCAGCCCCGACGTGAGCGCATCATTGGGTGCCAGGCGAATGTCGGGGCCTTCGAGGCGGACATGGTCGTCGTCCGCCCCCAGATAGGGCGCCAGTTCGGCCAGGATGATCTGGCGCAGTTCAATGCTCGACCATTCGCTGGAGGTGAGCAGATCGTGCGTGGCCGACAACGCGCGGATGCGGCCGCTCAGGCTTTCGACATAGCTGCGCAGGTCGTTCTCGCGGCGGCTGGTCAGGGTGA
The DNA here is from genome assembly GCA_964245935.1 of uncultured Novosphingobium sp. Taxonomy (GTDB): domain Bacteria; phylum Pseudomonadota; class Alphaproteobacteria; order Sphingomonadales; family Sphingomonadaceae; genus Novosphingobium. The sequence continues at coordinate 24,454 of CAXTOS010000024.1, read as the reverse complement.
CGATCGACAGCACCGTGGCCAGCGTGTTCTTCACGCGATGATTGAGTTCGCGGGTGAGCGAGTTGCGGATGCCGGCTTCGCTGGCTTTCCACTCCAGCAATTCGCGCTCCTCGTTGATCTTCTGATACGTCATGCTGATCAGGATGGCGAGCAGCGCCGCGACGATCACGCCGGAGAGGATCGTGATCTGCGATAGCAGCGAAAGGCCATCGGGACGGCCCGAACTGACCACGAGCTGCCAGGGCCGGCCACCGATATCGACCGTCTCGACCAGTTCGTTGCCCGGATCCACATGCCTGTTCCACCCTGCACTGGCAAGCTTGCCCCCCGCACCACCGGGGATCCCGGACGATGCCATCAACCGGTCGGGCGCAACTTGCCCATCGTAGGCGGCGACTTGACTCTTGTCGCGGGTCGACTGCTGACCGGCCAGGGCCAGCAAGTCTGCCGCGCGAAACGGCATGTACACGAATCCGCGCAATGGACCGCGAGCCGGCGCCCCGCCGGGCCGTCCATGAAGCGGCGGGCCGAACACCGGCATGTAGATCAGAAAGCCCGGCCGCGCCGAGTGATCGCTGTCCTGGACGAGTTGCACGCGGCCGGTTGCCACCGGGGCATCGGTTGCCGCCGCCTGGTCCATCGCCGCGCGCCGGACAGGCTCGGAATACATGTCGAAGCCCAGCGCAGTGGCGTTGTCGTGATCCAGAGGATCGATAAACACCACCGGGTAGGCGTCGCGCCGCAGGTTGCCGGGCATGCTACGGATGTGGAAGGCGGTGCTGGTTTGGGCTTGCAACGCCGCCTCCGTCCGCTGCAATTGCCCGGCCGGTACGCGCGGCGCCCAGCCCACTCCCAGCGAACCCTGGCGGTAGCGCCTGAAGTTCAGCGCGTTTTGCAGTTGCTGGCACACCTGCTCGGTAATTTTGGCCTGTGTCGCCAACAGCGCCGCACTGGCGCGCAGATAGATTTCATGCTCGGTATCGAGTTGGCGCAAGGCGGCGGCAATATCGGAAGCATTGCGCTCCAGCGCGGCATGTCGGCGGTGCGTTTCGGCGCTTTCAATCCCGAACACGCCCAGCATGCTGACTGCACCGACCAGAACGAACACCGCCATCTGTAGCCTGCGTGGGGTTCGGACCAGCCAGCCGGGATCCGGTTCCCTCTTCGTCAGCGGTTGTTCCATGCGTAATCCACTAGAATTCTGGCCAATGCGAAATTGGCGATACGGCCAGGAAATGCTGTCGCTGGCACGACATTCGGGTCGCCCGGTTAAATTCATTCGGCGAAGTCCGGCCGAACCGATGGCCTTCACTCGTGTGTGGAACTCGACAAATGGAACGATCCGCAATTCCGGTAGTTCCAGTGTGAAGGAAATGAGGTTGTGCGCTGGCTCGGCGATCGTGCAATGCTGCTTGCGAGATGAAAATATGGAAATTCACGATGGCAATCGACCGTTGCACCAGGCAATGACCGGTTTTCGCGACGAGGTGCCCGGCTGGGTACCTGGCCTGCGCCAATTGTACCAGGTGGTGGCAGAGGCCCCGATCCCAACCGATTTCAGCGACCTGTTGGCCAGCATCGGCAGCAAATCCGGGCGTGAAGCGTCGCACTGACCACGGACGGCGCCTCGCTGGCAAGCGAACCGGCGAAATAAGCACGCAGATCGGCGCAACGCGGTTGTCTTGGCAATTTGCTTGCACAAGGCTAGCATCTTCTTCGGTCCGCGGGATTTGCGCGGGCCGGGTTGGCTGACGATGCGTGGAGAGGATGCGTTCTGAGCGAAGAAGAACAGCGCCCGGCGCGCCTGGCCAGAGGCCGCCTGGTCACAAGTCGGCCTGACCGGCTGGTATCCATTGGAGTCGTGCTGCTCGGGATCGCCGTCATCATGGCGCTGCCGCTGTTGCTGGCCGCCGGCAAAGTGTTTTTCCTGCCCCTGGCCCTCGCCACGGTGCTGACCGTGACGCTGTCGCCGGTCGCCGATGCGCTGGGCCGGCTTGGCCTGTACAATATGCTGGCGTCGCTGCTGGCGATCATCGCCTTCCTGTGCCTCATGGCCTTGTGCCTTTTCGTGATCGTCCAGCCGACGCTCGGGATGGTTGCCGAATTGCCGCGCCTGCTGACGACCATCAACGGCCATCTGGACAAATTGCAGCATGATTTCAGGATTTATCTCAGGATAGGCCGAATTTTATCGAATATGGCCGGACCGGTACACCAGCAGGTCGTGCTGGCAACTCCGTCGTTTTTGGAACAAGCGGCGTATGCGACGCCGCAAGTGATGTTCGAGACGGTGGTCACGCTGCTGATGACCTTTCTGATGATCGAATCGCGGGTCCGCATGCGTCGCCATCTGTTGCTGCGGCGTTCCGACCTTGATGCGTCGCTGCGCGCGTCACGTACCCTGCGCGATGTTCAGGCGCGGCTGAGCACCTATCTCGGCTCGGTTACCATCATCAATGCGCTGCTCGGCGTGCTGGTAGGAGTGGTCGCCTGGCTGTGCGGGCTGGAATCGCCGGTGATGTGGGGTGGTCTGGCGGCGGTATTGAACTACCTGCCGTATTTCGGTCCATTCATCATGGCCGGACTGCTGGCTGCGGTCGGGCTGGGCACCTCTGCATCTCTGCTCAGCGGTTCGTTGCCGGTGATTTTGTACCTCACCCTGCATGCGCTGGAAGCCAATCTGGTCACCCCGTCGCTACTTGGCCGCCGCTTCGCGGTCAGTCCGGTGGCAATTCTGGTGTCGATCAGCTTTTTCACCTGGGTGTGGGGCGCGGTCGGCGCGATTCTCGCCACCCCGTTGCTGATCATGGCGCTGGCCCTGGTCGAACATCTCGGATCGCCCAACTTCATCGGCTTCCTGTTTGGCGAAGACCTGTTCATTTCGCCGGTGCCGGTCGCACCGAGCGAACCGGGCGACGCCGAAAGCCCCCATCCGGTCGATCGTTCAGAAGTGATGCGTGCAGAGCGCCAGCAACAGGATGAGCGGAATTGGCACGCCGATGAACCATAATAGGGCTGAACGCATGATGACCTCCTGTCTGTTGTATCTGCTCGATTAATGGTTTGCGTGGCCAACGGTTCCATGCCGTGCCCGGCCATGACCCGGCACGCATTGCGCCTCACGCACCGATTGCCGATCGCAAGTACGGAACCCGAAGCCCGGCTCGGGGTTCTACCTGAACGGCAGATGGCGTGAGCCGATAGCAGGCCCCAGACCCTCTGCGCATATCCCTGAAAATCGCAATCCGAGGACAGATCATGACCGATCAGGACAACAAAACGCCAGCCGACCAAGACAAGATCCAGGGCGAAGGCAACTATGACGCATCGCGCAAATTCGATGCCGACGAGAAGGCCTTCGTCGAAAAGAACCGCGACGCCATCCCGGGCCTGGCCAAGGCTGCTGCCGACGCGCTCGACGGGCCCGAAGGAGAAGAATTGCGCAAGGCTGTAGCGGAAGGCAATGCGCATTCAGCCGAATGACCTGTACCACGCCGCGGTAATGACCGCTCCTTCCCTCTCATCCGAAGAGGACGGGGCTATAGGTTTCGATCAACGCCGCTTGGCATTACGCCGCACCGCCTTGGCGCAGTTCCGTGGGCTGCGCCATGGCACTGCGCCGGGTCATGAAAACAGATGACGGAACAGCGGCGACCAGGGGCCACCACGATACCACCATGCAGCAAGACCGATGATGGCGATCGGCCGTGGTTTGAAGTCGCGCGCCAGGTCAGTGTGCAACGCGCGCGCCGCTGAAGGGTCTACCTTGTTCTGGATGGTGACGTGCGCGCGCCAGCCGGCGGCGTCCTGCGGGACCAGCAGGCCGGCAAAGGCATCGGCGAGATCGGCGCGGATGGAGCCGAGTTGCGGCGAGTCGATGCGAATCGCGACACCGCGGCCCAGGCTGATGACCGCAGCGGCAACCGCAGCCGGCCGCGCAGTGCGGGTGACCCTGGCCAGCCGCTGCCTGAGTTCCGGTTCGATCGATGGCGGGAGGTGGTGAAACAGGGTGAGATGCGCCGACAGCTGGTTGCGTTCCGGCGGAAAATACGCCCGGCGCAACCCGTCGAACCAGGCGAAATCCTGCGGACCAAAGAGCGCCGAAACGATGATGGGCGACGGGCCGGTGCCGGTTTCGATCATCGGCCGACCGCCTGCCCCGCCGCCCAGCCACTCGCCCAGGCCCACTGAAAATTATACCCGCCCAGCCAGCCGGTGACATCCACCGCCTCGCCGATCGCATACAATCCCGGCACCCGGCGCGCCTCCATGGTTTTCGACGACAGCTCGGCGGTGCTGATTCCGCCGGCGGTCACTTCGGCCTTGGCAAAGCCTTCGCTGCCGTTGGGAGTGAAGCGCCAGTCGGCGAGGCGGGTCTCGGCGGCGCTCAGCGCCTTGTCGGTGTGGGCGCCGAGTTCGCCGTCCACCTGCAACTGTTCGCACAGCGTCACCGCGAGCCGGTCCGGCAGGGCTTCGCCCAGCAGCTTGCGCAGGGTCAGGCGAGGGCGCCCCCGTTTGGCCGCCACCAGCCAGCCGCGCGGGGCGTCGGGGACAAAGCGGATAGCGATCGGCTCGCCGCGCCGCCAGTAGGACGAGATTTGCAGGATGGCCGGGCCGGAAAGGCCGCGATGGGTGAACAGCGCGGCTTCGCGAAACGACGCCTTGCCGCAGGACGCGATGACCTCGGCGGCGACGCCGGACAATTCGCGGAACAATACTTCGTCGCCGCCCAGCGTCAGCGGGACCAGCGCCGGGCGCGGCTCGACCACTTTCAGGCCGAAGCGCCGGGCAAGGTCGTAGGCAAAGCCGGTCGCCCCCATTGCGGGGATCGACGGCCCGCCGGTGGCGATCACCAGCGCCGGTGCGGCGGCCAGGCAGGCGCCATGGCTCACCCCGAACAGCCCGTCGGCGTGAGTCACTTCGCCGATGGCATCGCCGCAATGCACCGCCACGCCGCCCCTGGCGCATTCCCCCAGCAGCAACGCCACGATCTGCCGCGCCGAGCCGTCGCAGAACAATTGGCCCAGCGTCTTTTCATGCCAGGCGATGCCATGGGCCTCGACCAGCCCGACGAAATCCCGCGCCGTGTACCGCCCGAGCGCCGATTTGGCGAAATGCGGGTTTTGGCTGAGATAGCGATCGGGCGCGGTGTGCAGATTGGTGAAATTGCAGCGCCCGCCGCCCGAGATCAGGATTTTCCTGCCCGGTTCGTCGGCATGGTCGAGCAGCAGCACCCGCCGCCCGCGCTGCCCCGCGGTGGCGGCGCACATCAGCCCCGCCGCGCCTGCGCCCAGCACGATGGCGTCGTAGTTTTCCGCGCTCAAGCGGTAAGCCGCAGCGCAAGCGCCTCGGCCACGCGGATGCCATCGACCGCCGCCGACAGGATGCCGCCCGCATAGCCCGCACCCTCGCCCGCCGGATACAGTCCCACCGTATCGAGGCTTTGGAAATCGCGCCCGCGCGTGATCCGCAGCGGTGCGGAGGTGCGCGTCTCCACCCCGGTCATCACGGCGTCGCGGTGATCGTAGCCGGGGATCTGGCGCCCGAACACCGGCAGCGCCTCACGGATCGCCTCGGTCACGTAATCGGGCAGGCATCGCGCCAGGTCGGCCGGTTTCACCCCCGGCTGGTAGGATGGCACCACCGTGCCGAAATCGGTCGATGGCCGCCCTGCCAGAAAATCGCCTACCGTCTGCCCTGGCGCATGGTAATTCGCGCCGCCGGCCAGATAGGCTTGGTCTTCCCAGTGGCGCTGAAACGCGATCCCCGCCAGCGGCCCGCCGGGATAGTCGCGCTCCGGGCTGATATCGACGACAATCCCCGAATTGGCGTTGAATTCGGCGCGCGAGTACTGGCTCATGCCATTGGTCGCGACGCGTCCTTCCTCGGATGTGGCCGCCACCACCTTGCCGCCCGGGCACATGCAGAAACTGTAGACGGTGCGGCCATTGGCGGCGCCGTGCGACAGCGAATAGGCCGCCGGGCCCAGGATCGGATGGCCGGCGTAGGCGCCATAGCGGGCGCGGTCGATCCAGCCCTGTGGGTGCTCGATCCGCACCCCGATGGCAAAGGGCTTGGCCTCCAGACAGACGCCGCGCGCATGCAATTGGTGAAAGGTGTCGCGCGCACTGTGCCCGACCGCCAGGACGACATGCTCGGCGGGCAGGAATTCGCCGGTGGACAATTGCAGGCCTCGCAACTGGCGGGTGCCATCCGCGATCTCGAAATCATCCACCCGCGTACCAAAGCGATATTCGCCGCCCAGCCGCTCGATCGTCTCGCGCATGCTCATCACCATGGTGACCAGACGAAACGTGCCGATATGCGGATGCGCTTCGGTCAGGATCTCGGGCGGCGCTCCGGCCTTGACGAATTCGACCAGCACCTTGCGGCCCAGATGGCGCGGATCCTTGATCCGGCTATAGAGCTTGCCATCGGAGAAAGTGCCCGCGCCGCCTTCGCCGAACTGCACGTTGGATTCCGGATCGAGCACCCCGCGCCGCCACAAGCCCCATGTATCGCGCGTCCGTTCGCGCACCGCCCGCCCGCGCTCGATGATGATCGGCCGGAACCCCGCCTGCGCCAGCACCAGCGCCGCCAGCAACCCGCATGGCCCCGCCCCGATCACCACCGGACGCGGGCCGCTGGTCGCGTCGAGCGCCGGCGTGGGAAAGCGATAGGCGGTGTCCGGCGTCTCGCGCAGGTTGGGATTGCCGGTCATCCGCGCCAGCACCTCGCCCTCGTCCGCCACGGCGGCATCGACGGCATAGACCAGCCGGATCGCGCTCTTGCGCCGCGCGTCATTGCCGCGCTTGACGATCGCCCAGCGCTCCAGCCGCGCCGGCTCGATACCCAGCGCCACGCAGATCGCGGGCGGCAGGTCGGCGGGGGCGTGGTCGAGCGGAAGGCGCAGTTCGGTCAGGCGAAGCATGCGCTACCGGCGGCTGAACCACATGCGTTGCAGCTCCTTGTCGCCATCCAGGAACTGATGCTTGAGCGCCCCCCCGACGTGGAGGAACACCAGCAAATACAGCGCGTCCGCAGACAGCCCATGGACGGCACCGAACAGATGATGAACCTTTTCCTTCACCGCCGGGCCGAGATGCATGATCGGGGCGAGCCGCGGCCATTCGAACAGGCCAAACCACGCCATCGGATGAGTGGCCGCGTCCTTCCAGGCCGAATCCATGATCCAGCCACTCAACGGCAGGCCGAACATGATCACGTAAAGCAAGCCATGCACCGCGTGCGACAGGAATCTTTCCCAGCGTTGATAATTGGCCGGCAGCGCGGGCGGACGGTGGGTCGCGCGCCACAGCAGGCGCATCAGCGCCAGGCCCAGCACGGTGATGCCGATCGATTTGTGCACGTCGATCACCGGGCGCACGTCACCATCGGGCAAGCTATCCCAGGTCCATGCCAGCCCGGCATTGACGATGATCAGCGCGGCAATCAGCCAGTGCAGCACCACCGCCGGCCCCGAATAACGCGCATTGACCATTGTCACCCCCATCAGAATAATTCATCGCGCGGGGTGCCTGATCCTCACTGCGGTCAAGCACTCGCGATAATCCGATGTTCATTTCAGATCGACCATGACCCCGCAATGAATATTATGCTTCACGCTTTCGAAGTGCAATCGCCCCGGCTCTCGCCGCGGCCGGTGCCGCTGGCCAGCCGCCTGATCGGGCTGATCGCGCCGTTGCTGTTCGTGGCGCTGACCGCCCAGGCATTTTATCGCACGGGCGTGGCGGGGTGGGCGGTGGGGATCATTTATATCGCCTATGATACCGCGCTGCTGGGTTTTACCGCATGGGCGATCTGGCCCCTGCGGCACCCTGGCGGCTCCCGACAGCCCGCGCTTGCCGTTGAATCCGGGTCAGTCCCCACACTCGCGGTGATAATTGCCGCGCATGACGAAGCGCCGGTGCTGGGCATCACCATCGACACGCTGGCGGGGCAAAGCGACCCGCCCGATTTGATCCTGCTCGCCGACGACGGTTCCGGCGATGACAGCGCGGCGGTGCTGAAACGACGGTATGGCCTCGATGCGCCGAATTTAGGCGAGATCAGCCAGCCCGCCCCGGGGCTGCCGGTGCTGCGCTGGTTGCGGTTGCCGCGTGGCGGCAAGGCGCGCGCGCTCAATGCGGCGATCGTCCATCTCGACACCGATCTGGTGGTGACCGTCGATGCCGACACGCTGCTCGCCCCCGGTGCGCTGGCGGCCATGCGCGCGGCGTTTCAGGCGGAACCCCGGCTGGCGGCGGCGACCGGGATACTCAGGCCGATCTGCGGCCGGGACTGGCAGGGGCGGCTGTTCCAATGGTTCCAAAGCTATGAATATGTCCGCAACTTCCTGTCGCGCTATGCCTGGATGGGCCAGAACGGGCTGCTGCTGGTATCGGGCGCGTTTGCCGGCTTTCGGCGGCGGGCGCTGATCGAGGTCGGCGGCTTCGATCCCGATTGCATGGTCGAGGATTACGAAGTGATTCACCGCCTGCACCGTCACGCCGCAGACACCGGGCAGGACTGGCGGGTGCAGGTGGTAGGCGGCGCGCTGGCCAGCACCGATGCGCCGGCCAGCATCATGGGGTTCCTGCGCCAACGGCGACGCTGGTTCGGCGGTTTCCTCCAGACCCAGCGCTGGAACCGCGACATGGTCGGCAATGGCCATTTCGGCCGGCTCGGCACGCGCATGCTGCCGGTCAAGGCGCTCGATACGCTTCAGCCGATCTATGGCCTCACCGCTGTCGCGCTGCTGATCTGGCTGTTGGCGACCGGACGGTTTCATCCGGTGCTGGCGATCCTGGCGATCATGATCGCCAAGATCGTGGTGGACCTGAGTTTTCACTTGTGGTCGATCGGCATCTACAAACGCTGGACCGGGCAGCACGACGGGCTGCGGCTGGGCCCGGCGCTGTTCGTCTCGATCGCCGAACCGTTCTGCTTCCAGTTGTTGCGCCACGCCGGCGCCGTGTGGGGCTGGATCGCCTTCCTGTCCGGGCGGGAAAACTGGACCCGCCAGCACCGCACCGGCCTGACCGCAGGGAATGGGGGATTGGGCGCTGCCGGCCCCCGGGTCTAAACCTTTCCCAGCTGCCGCTCCACCTTGGTCCACAGCTCGGCAAAACCCCTGGCCGCCGCGCTGCGCGGCGCAAAAGTCGCCAGGGGCGCGCGTTTCACCGCCATCTGCTCGACCGCACTGGCCAGCGGGATCACGGTCCAGTCGGGATGTTCGGCCAATGTTTCGCGGTGCAGGGTCTTGCGCCTGTCGACCATCGAGAACACCGGCAGCAGCGGCGGCTTGCCATTGTGGTGCGCGGCCAGATGATCGCGCACCTGATCGAGCGCGCGCATGGCCAGCGGGGTAGGCGGCACCGGGGCCACGATCAGGTCGGAGGCGCGAAACAATTGCTCGCTCAGCTCGCCCAGGCCCGGCGGGCAATCCAGGATGATGCGGTCGTAATCCTGGCCCAGCGTTTGCAGAAGCTTGCGCAGGCGCTTGGGCTTGTCGGCGCCGGCCAGATCCTCGGCCAGCTGGCGCAGCGACAAATCGGCGGCAAGCAGGTCGAGCCGAGGCCAGGCGGTCGGCAGGACCATGCTGGCCGGGGTGACTTCGCGCGCGAAGATGCGTTTCGCCTGGCCGACGCCGGCATCGCGACCAAATAGAAATGACGCGGCGCCTTGCGCGTCGATATCCCACAGCAGGGTGCGGCGCGCCGAGGCGCCGGCCGAACACCAGGCCAGATTGGCCGCCACCGTCGATTTGCCGACGCCGCCTTTCATGCTGTAAACGGCAATTATTCTGGCCAAACGCATTCTCCCCGGGCACGAAGCCCCCGACCCGGCTATGTCCCGGTAAACTTTGCCGGCCGGCGCTCGAATACTGCTGCGACCCCCTCGGCATAATCGGCCGTGCCGCGCAGCTCGCTCTGGCGGCCATGTTCATGCGCCATGGCCGCCGTCACATCGTCCACCAGCCCGGTCAGCCAGGTCCGGCGTACTGCCAACACCGCCAGCGGGCCATTCATCGCGATTTCACCCGCCATGTGATGCGCTTCAGCCACTACCGTATCGGGTTCGGCCAGCCGGTCGACCAGCCCCCAGGCCAGCGCGGCGTCGGGCTTGATCCGCTCGGACGACAGCATCATCCAGCCGGCGCGCTGCGTGCCGACCAGCCGCGGCAAGGTATGCGTCAAGGCAAAGCCGGGGTGAAACCCCAGCGCGGTAAAATTGGCGCCAAACCGCGCGCCGGGCCCGGCAACGCGGAAATCGGCGGCCAGCGCCAGCCCCAGCCCCGCACCAATCGCCGCGCCATGCACCGCGGCGACCATCGGCTTGGCCCGGTCGAAAATGCGTCTGGCCTGGGCGTAGAGATCGCTCACCGCCTCCATCGTATTGTCGCCGGTCAGTGCTGCATCGCCCGCCAGATCGGCGCCCGCGCAAAACGCCTTGCCGTCGGCCGCCAGCACGCTGCACCGGATCAGCGGATCGCCGTCGATCGCGTCCAGCGCGTCGGCAATCCGCGCCAGCAGTTCCGGACTGGCGAAATTGAGCGGCGGCCGCGCAAAGCGGATTTCGGCAATGGGCCCGTGGCGCTGCGTGGTGACGGTGATCGACATGCACCGGGGTTGCCCAACATTTGCAGTCCGCGCAAGGTCTCGCGCAAAAAGTCGAGCGAGGCGGATGGAACAGGTTCCCGGTCACGGTGTCGCTGCCTGACTCCCCTCCCGCCTGCGGGAGGGGCTGGGGGGCGGGCACTTCTCGTTCCTGCCTCACCATCCACTAGGCCGGAAACCAGCTGAAAGCCTGTCAATGCCATCCCCGCGCCCAGCACCCCGAAAAATATTTTCGCCCGTGCAGTTTGACTCTTGCGCAACGCCGCAGCGCCCATTCCACCGCGCGTCGCTGCGGTGCAGCATCGCGAAAAAATCCGATCCACTTCGGAGCTGTCGCCAAACGGACATTTACCCTCTTGCGCGCGATTCGCGATCAGGCACTATAGGTAGTGGCCGGACAGTCGATTGGCCTCAAGACCTAGCGTTGCCTGACCATCGCCTTTCCGGTGAGGGCAAGGCGATCCGGGCTGGTGTGGGCGACTGTCAAGCCGTCAGGGCAGGGAACCTATTGAGAACGGGGAACAGATTTTTCGCCTTTTGGGCTTCTCACCTGTTACACTGCGGCTTGTCTTGACGAGTCGAACGAAAGCGGAACAATGGCGGGCGAGAGCCGGCGGCAAAGGATGGCTTACGTGGATTTCAGCACCAGGGATGAAGTGGCCATGATGGATGCTCCCCAATTAGACGAAGCCGATCACCCGCCGGTGAGCGACGGCCGGGCCGACCTCGTTACCGCGATGAGCAAAGCAGCAGGGTCTGACGTTGCGAGGGCAGCCGCGGCGCTGTCTGGTGCCGCCGGCGCCGCGGCGGCGATGGCCGGTGCGGTGGCGATGGCGGCGGCGGCGGCGGATCAGAAGCTGGTCAAGGGCGAATCCCATTCGGTGCGGGCGCGGCGCTTTGCGGTGGTTACCGATGCTTCGCGCGACAGCCTGCTGACGTTGTTCGGCCGGGACACGCTGGACGATCGCTACCTGCTGCCGGGGGAAACCTACCAGGATTTGTTCGCCCGCGTCGCCGATGCCTACGCCGACGATCAGGACCATGCCCAGCGATTGTACGATTATATCTCGCGGCTGTGGTTCATGCCGGCCACGCCCGTGCTGTCCAACGGCGGCACCGGGCGGGGCTTGCCGATTTCATGCTATCTGAATTCGGTATCCGACAGCCTGGAAGGCATCGTCGGCACCTGGAACGAGAATGTCTGGCTGGCCAGCCGCGGCGGCGGCATCGGCACCTATTGGGGCAATGTGCGCGGCATCGGCGAGCCGGTCGGACTGAACGGCAAGACCAGCGGCATCATCCCCTTCGTGCGGGTCATGGACAGCCTGACGCTGGCGATCAGCCAGGGCTCGCTGCGGCGCGGTTCGGCGGCGTGCTATCTGGACGTCGCCCATCCCGAGATCGAGGAATTCCTCGAAATCCGCAAGCCCAGCGGCGATTTCAACCGCAAGGCGCTGAACCTGCACCACGGCGTGCTGCTGACCGACGACTTCATGGAGGCAGTGCGCGATGGCGCCAGTTTCGACCTCAAAAGCCCCAAGACCGGCCAGGTCCGTTCCACCGTCGATGCGCGCAGCCTGTTCCAGAAACTGGTCGAAACGCGCCTTGCCACCGGCGAGCCCTATATCGTCTTTTCCGACACGGTGAACCGGATGATGCCCAAGCATCACCGCGATCTCGGGCTCAAGGTCTCGACCTCGAACCTGTGCTCGGAAATCACCCTGCCGACCGGGCCGGACCATCTCGGCAATGACCGCACCGCAGTGTGCTGCCTGTCGTCGCTGAATCTGGAAACCTGGGACGAATGGCACGATGACCGCGTGTTCATCGAGGATGTCATGCGCTTCCTCGACAATGTCCTGCAGGACTACATCGACCGCGCGCCCCCCGAAATGGCCCGCGCGAAATATTCGGCGATGCGCGAACGTTCGGTCGGCATGGGCGTGATGGGCTTCCATTCCTTCCTGCAAATGAAGGGCATCGCCTTCGAAAGCGCCATGGCGAAAGCGTGGAACCTGAAGATGTTCCGCCACATCGCCGCCGGCGCCGACGAAGCCTCGCTGATGCTGGCGCAAGAGCGTGGCCCTTGCCCCGACGCCGCCGACATGGGGGTGATGCAGCGCTTCAGTTGCAAGATGGCCATCGCCCCCACCGCGTCGATCAGCATCATCTGCGGCGGCACCAGCGCCTGCATCGAGCCGATCCCCGCCAATATCTACACCCACAAAACCCTGTCGGGCAGCTTTATCGTCAAGAACCCCTATCTGGAAAAGCTCCTGCAAGCCAAAAGCAAGGATTCGACGAACGTCTGGAACACAATCCTCGAACAAGGCGGCTCGGTCCAACACCTCGATTTCCTGTCGCCCGAGGAAAAAGGCGTCTACAAGACCAGCTTCGAAATCGACCAGCGCTGGCTGCTCGATTTCGCCGCCGACCGCACTCCCTACATCGACCAAGCCCAAAGCCTGAACCTCTACATCCCCGCCGATGTGGATAAATGGGACCTGATGATGCTGCACTTCCAGGCGTGGGAAAAAGGCATCAAGTCGCTCTATTACCTGCGCTCCAAATCGATCCAGCGCGCCGGGTTTGCGGGCGGGGTGGAGGCGGACAATACCACGCTGCCGCCGGTGATCGAGTTGTCGTCGCCGACGGATTATGAGGAATGTCTGGCGTGCCAGTAAGAAGACTAAGGCTAAAGGTGCGAGGGCTGTGGCCCTCGCGCTCCGGTTAATTTTGGGTCGTGCACAATCTTGAGGTCGTGGGTTGCCGCGAAGCGGATTAAAGCCTGCGGCGCTGTTTCGCTCGGGCCGAGCACACGCAGTACCAAAATTAACGGGGTCTGGGGCGATGGCCCCAGAGTCTTCCCTTCCTGATCTGATCTAAAAACCTTACATACTACCTGTCACAGGACCTAGCCCATGCCTCTCCTCGAATCCCGCAAGACCTACAAGCCCTTCGAATACCCGTGGGCGTACGAGTTCTGGAAGCGCCAGCAGCAGATCCACTGGATGCCCGAGGAGGTGCCTTTGGGCGAGGATTGCCGCGACTGGGCGCAGAAGATCAGTGAGAACGAGCGCAATCTGCTGACGCAGATTTTCCGCTTTTTCACGCAGGCGGATGTCGAGGTACAGGATTGCTATCACGACAAATACAGCCGCGTGTTCAAGCCGACCGAGATCAAGATGATGCTGGCGGCGTTTTCGAATATGGAAACGGTGCATATCGCGGCGTATTCGCATCTGCTCGACACCATCGGCATGCCCGAGAGCGAGTATGGCATGTTCATGGAATATGAGGAACTGCGCGCCAAGCACGATTATCTGCATACGTTCGGCGTGGATAGCGACGAGGATATTGCGCGGACGCTGGCGATGTTCGGCGGTTTTACCGAGGGGCTGCAATTATTTGCCAGCTTTGCGATGTTGATGAATTTTCCGCGTTTCAACAAGATGAAGGGCATGGGCCAGATCGTGTCATGGTCGGTGCGCGATGAGACGCTGCATTGCGAGGGGATCATCCATCTGTTCCACAGCTTCGTGCAGGAGCGTGGGTGCCTGACCAAGGCTGTGAAAGAGGACATCATCGATTGCTGCCAGAAGACCGTGCGGCTGGAGGATGCGTTCATCGATCTGGCGTTCGAGCAGGGCCCGGTGCCCGGCATGAGCGCCAAGGAAATCAAGCGTTACATCCGCTACATCGCCGACTGGCGGCTGGGCCAGCTGGGCCTGCCGGCGGTCTACATGATCGAGGATCACCCGCTGCCGTGGCTGACGCCGTTGCTAAACGGGGTCGAACACGCCAATTTCTTCGAAACCCGCGCCACCGAATATTCCAAGGGCGCGACGCGCGGCGACTGGAACACGGTCTGGTCCAGCTTCGACCAGCGCCGCAAGGCCAGGACCAGCGACGCGGCCAATGCGCCGGATGATGACGGGCTGGCGGATATGTTCAAGCGGGCCGGCATCGCGGCGGAGTAGCCGCACCATGGAAGGAAACGACCATAAGTATCGTGCCGTAAAATCGTGCCGTAATCTGCAACAAACCCCGTCCGTCCTGAGCCTGTCGAAGGGCTGTCTTTCATCGTGGCCAAGTTCAAAATACAGCCCCCGTCAGCGCATCGATCGCGCCTTGCAAGATCACCGCTGCCGCGGCCGAATCGATCCTCACGGCGCGTTTGGCGCGGCTGAAATCCTGGTCGATCAGCCAGCGTTCGGCGCTGGCGGTGCTCCAGCGTTCGTCCCACAGCAGAATCGGCAGGCCGAGCGCGGTCAGGTTGCGGGCGTAGGCGCGGCTGGACTGGCTGCGGGGCCCTTCGCTGCCGTCCATGTTGATGGGCAGGCCGATGACGATGCCGCGGATATTGCGGTTGGCGATCAGCGCGGCGAGTTCGGCTTTGTCGGCGCCGAATTTGCCCCGTTTCAGGGTCTTGCCGGGGCTGGCGATGCGCCAGCCGGGGTCGCAGAAGGCGGTGCCGATGGTCCGGGTGCCCAGGTCCAGCCCGATCAACCCGCCGCCGCCGGGCAGGTGGTTGCGAAATTCCTTGGCATGGGCGGTGACCGGTGCGGGCTCGCTCACGGTTTCGACGCGTGCCAGTGGCTGACCCGCCGGGCGAAATCGCGGCGCAGATTGGCCCAGAACAGGGCGATGTCATAGACGTGGTAATTGTTGCCGGGCATGACGTCGGGGCCCAGTTGCGGGCCCGGCCCGATCAGCAGGAACCCTTGCGGCGAGCATCGGGCGGGCACCATTCCCGGGATCAGGCCGCCGCCGTTGAGCGAGATTTCGGGCAGCAATGTCCCCAGATTGGCGCTGGCCGGGGCGCTGTCGCCGGTCCCTCCGGTCAAGGGGTTGGTGCACAGGATGGGGCTGTTCCTGCGGTTGCGGCCGTCCAGTCCCGGCTGGCGATCATACACGCTGAGCGTGTCGCCGGTTTCGGCGGGTTCGGCATAGCTCATCCAGCTGAGGACGCAGCCGCTCTGCGCGGGGGCGGTACAGGCGGGCAGGCCCATCGCCGGCAGATCATGCGCGATCGACACCGGCCAGCCCAGCACATAGACGGCCGCGATGCGCCGGCCCAGCGCGGTACCGGCCACGCGATCCTTCAGCAGATGGATGACGTGCAAGGCGCCCTGGCTGTGGCCGACGATCACGATCGGCAGCGTGGGATCGCTGTTCGCCACGAATTCGTCGAACGCCGCCAGCACGTCGCGGTAGGCGACATCCAGCGCTTGCCGGCCGGCGGGCGCAGCGGTCAGCACCGCGCCAAAAGTGGCCTGGCGATAGCGCGGTGCCCACAATTGCGCGGCGGCATTGAAGGCACTGGCCTGGACGCGGGCAAAGCCATCGGTGCGCGCGTCGGTCAGCGCATCGCCCGGTGTGGCGTTCCAGGTGGTGCGGTCGTAAAAACTGGTGGGATGGACATAGAACACGGCCGCCGCCACTGTTTCACCGGGGGCGACGCCGCTCGGCAGCCAGCGCGCGGGATCGCCTGCGGCCTTGCCGGGCCGCGCCAGCCACAGGTCGGGCCCGGCGTAGGCGTGCGGAACCAGCGCGGCGGGCGTGGAAAAGGCGGCAGAGGGGACAAAGGCCAGTTCCGACAGCTGCCGCGCCCAGTATCGCAGCCCGATCAACCCGGCCATCACCAACAGGACCGCGCCCGCAACGACATAGAGAAATTTGCGCGCCAAATGTTCACCCCTGCGGCTGGGCAGATCCGTCCCGGTCGGCTCGCTCCTGCTCGTCCTGGCCCCGTCCGGCCAAGCCCCGCCCGGACTGCCGTTCGAGCAGCACTTTCAGCATGGCCAGCATCGGATCGGCCAGCGCCAGGCCGATGATGCCGAACAGCACCCCCATCACCAGCTGCATCCCCAGCACCAGCGCGGGCGCGAGATCGGCGGCGCGCTTGGCCACCATCGGCACGATGATGTTGCCGTCGATGGTCTGCACCACGACATAGACGGCGATGCAGTACAGCGCCATGTGCGTGCCGCCGGAAAAACCGACCAGCACCATCAACAGCCCCGAGATCGGCGCGCCGATGTTGGGCAGGAACGCCAGCATGCCCGCAATCAACCCCAGCAAAGCGGCCATCGGCACGCCGTAGATGCCAAGGGCCACGCCGATGCTGACGCCTTCGATGGTCATCCCGATCAGCCGGCCCAGCAGCAGCCGGCGCAGCGAGTAGCCCATGTGGCTCAGCGTTTCCTCGAAATGGCTGCGCATGTGGCGGGGCAGCATCCAGGCCAGGCCGCGCTGGTAAGGCGACGGGTCCACGGCGAAATAGATGCCCAGCACCAGGATAAGGAACAGCGTGGTCATTCCCCCGATCAGCCCGCCGACCACGCCGGTGATCTGCGAGACACCGCCCAGCGCCTGGTTTTCCAGGCTGTCGACGAATTTGGGGTCGATATGCAGGCCGTGCTGCTGCGCCCAGGCGAGCACGCGCAGCGATTGCGCCTTGACCGTGATCGGCAGGGCGGTGGCCTGGTCGGCGATCTGGCTGCCTGCGAAATAAAACACCCAGGTCACGAACATCGCCGCCACCAGCAGGATGACGGTCACGCGCCAGGCCCGCCCGATCGGCAACACCCGGCCCAGCAGGCGCGCCCCGCCGTCGACCAGCGCGGCAAACACCAGCCCGCCGAAAATCACGATCAGCGGCTGGGCGAGCAGCACCACCAGCGCCAGCGCCGCAGCGATGCCCAGCCAGATGAAGGCCTTCTTGGCTTCCTCGCGCACGAAGGGATCATCGATGTCGGTCGGCCCGGCCTGGCGCTGGTCCCCGGCAGCGGCGCGCGACCGGGCCTTAGCGGCGAGGATGGGAGCGCCGGTCGCCGTGACCAGGCCGGGAACCGGCTCGCTGCCTTCGGACGGGCCGTCGGTCATGACGCGGCCCGGTGGGTATCGATCGCCGGGCGCAACGAACGCCCGGCACGCTCACCGCGCAAGGCGCCCCACCAGCTCAACGGGTTCCAGGTCTCGCCGCCATTCAGCGAAAAGGTGATGAATTCGGCGCGCCCGCCGACATCGGACAGCGGCACGGGTCCGCCCAGCCCGCGTTCGTCCAGCGATGCGCGGCTGTCGGCGGAATGGTCGCGATTGTCGCCCATCAGGAACACGTGCCCCGCCGGTACGCGCACTTCGGGGTAATGGTCGAGCGGCTGGTCCATGTGATCGATGATCCGATAGGTTGCGCCGTTGGGCAGGGTTTCCCGCAAGGCCGGCATCTGGCAGACCTGCCGCCCGGAAGGTTTGGTTACCAGCATTCCGCTAAAACCCCAGCCGGTGCAAGGATCGGGATCTTCGTCCGAGCGCAGGGCATCGAGCGGGATTTCGGCGGGCGGTTCGACCTGTTGCGGCACCGGCTTGCCGTTCAGGACGATCTGCCCGTTGACGACGGCGATCCGGTCGCCCGGCAGCGCCACCACGCGCTTGATGTAATCGACGTTGGTGCCGCGCGGCACGACGATCACCACGTCGCCATACTCGGGCGTGCGGGCCAACAGCCGCCGGTCGCCGCGCGGCGCCAGGTGAAAACTGATCGAGGCCCAGTTCCAGCCATAGGGATATTTCGACACCACCAGCCGGTCGCCGACCCACAGCCCCGGCACCATCGAGGCGCTGGGGATATAGAACGGCTTGGCGATGAAGCTGTGGAACGCCAGTACCGCCGCCAGCATCAGCGCCAGGCCGCGCAGTTCGGCGAACAGGTCGAAACTCCGTGAACCGGCGGGCGCGGTCTGGCCGGCGTTCGGGGGGATGATTTTGCTCACGGCTTGCGCGCCTCGATGATGACAAAGGCTTGCGCCCAGGGATGGTCGTCGGTCAGCGTCAGATGGACCACGGCAGCGAGGCCCTCCGGGATGATCGCCGCCAGCCGCACCGCTGCGCCGCCGGTCAGCGCCAGCGTCGGGGCACCGCCGGCCCGGTTGACCACGCCGATATCCTTCATGAACACCCCGGCCTTGAAACCTGTTCCCAGCGCCTTGGCAAAAGCTTCCTTGGCGGCGAAGCGTTTTGCCAGCGTGCCGGCCTTGGTGAAGGGGCGGCGCGCCGCCTTGGCTTGTTCGATTTCGGTAAACACGCGGCGCTCGAACCGCGTGCCGAAGCGGTCAAGCGATGCCTGGATGCGCTCGATATTGCACAGGTCGGAGCCGATCGCGACGATCATCCGCCCAGCCTCATCTGGCGGTATATGAATTTAACAACAGACCACCTCGTCATCCTGACGAAAGTCAGGATCCATTCGGCCCAGCGCCGATTTCGAAGCACTTTGCTATCGGCTCCGCAATTAAATGCCCGCAATCGCCCGGGCAGCGGGTGGGTATTTGGGTCGTACCAGGGTCGCGCCGAATGGATGCTGATTTTCATCAGCATGACGAGCTGGATGCGATTGCCCCGCCTCATCTGGCCGAATCCATCATTTCGCGCATCCGCCGCACTGCCGCTTCCAGCCCGGTGAAGATTGCTTCGCCGATCAGATAATGGCCGATGTTGAGTTCGGCCAGATGGGGGATCGCGGCGACGGGCACGACATTTTCGAACGTAAGCCCGTGGCCGGCGTGCGGTTCGATGCCGTTTTTCGCCGCCAGCGCCGCCATGTCGGTCAGCCGCCGCAGCTCGCGCGCCTGCGCCTCACCCGGCGGGGCGTGAGCATATTCGCCGGTATGGAATTCCACCACTGGCGCGCCCAATCTCAGTGCTGCCTCGATCTGGCGGACTTCCGGCGCAATGAACAGGCTGACGCGAATGCCGGCATCGCGTAGCCGCGCCACGACCGGGGCCAGCCGGTTATGCTGGCCGGCGGCATCGAGCCCGCCCTCGGTGGTGCGTTCCTCGCGCCGTTCGGGCACGATGCAGGCGGCATGCGGACGATGGCGCAGCGCGATCTCCAGCATCTCGTCGGTGGCGGCCATTTCCAGGTTGAGCGGCAGGTTGGTGGCGGCCTGGATGCGGGCCAGGTCTTCGTCGCGGATATGGCGCCGGTCCTCGCGCAGATGGGCGGTGATGCCATCGCCGCCGACCGCCGCGACGATCTGCGCCGCACGCACCGGGTCGGGATGATCGCCGCCGCGGGCGTTGCGGATGGTGGCGACATGATCGATGTTCACACCCAGCCGCAAACGCCCGCGGCCGGCGCGCTCAGTCGCGATGACGTCGGCAGGTTTCGGCGCGTTCACGCTGCGGCCCGGCTGCCGGGCTTGACCGGCGGGATGGCGGCCAGCGTGAGCGGCAGGGCATCGGCCGCATAGGTCGGAAAATTGAGCGCGATCAGCGGGTAGAACGGCACGCCCAGATCCGCCGACCCGCCGGTGCGGTCGATCAGCGCGGCGGCGGCGATCACCTTGCCGCCGGCCGCAGCGATCGCGGCGATCGCCTCGCGGCTGGACAGCCCGGTGGTGACCACATCCTCGACCATCAGCACCTTGTCGCCGGGATTGAGGCTGAAGCCCCGGCGCAGCTCGAACACGCCTTGCGGCCGTTCGACGAACACCGCCTCCACCCCCAGTGCGCGGCCCATTTCATGGCCGATGATCACCCCGCCCATGGCCGGGGACACCACCCGGGTGATTTCCTTGCGGACATCGCGGGGCAGTTTGCCGGCGAGCGCAGCGGCCAGTCGGCTGGCCCGCATCGGGTCCATCAGCACGCGCGCGCATTGCAGGTAATGCGCGCTGTGCCGGCCGGACGACAGCAGGAAATGACCTTCGAGCAAGGCCTGGCAGCTGCGGAATTCGGCAAGCACGTCTTCATCTTGCATGGGTCAGGCACTCTGGGTCGTGAAATCCGGGGGACGGCGAAAAACTGGAACTGGTCGCAGGAAAGATTCGGTAAAAACACATCCGGTTGCGCGGCCAAGGGCATTGCGCCGGATCAATTTTTCCCTAGAGCCGCTTGAGACTATGGGCAAGCACGCGTATAGCCCGGCCAAAGGGGCCCATTCTTCGACAGAAGGAAGGTTGGGGCTCAGGGGTACGTGATGACGGGAGGGGGCATTTTCTCTCGTCGGCAATGAGAGAGCGAAAGCACAGCACGATGTTTTTCCGCTATTTTTCTGGGACGTTCGGTGATTTAGTCCGCGTTCCGCTTGGTAATTTCATGGCTCGCCCGCTGCGCCAGCTGGGGCTGGCCATCCTGGCCCCGGTCGCGTTGCTGGCCGCTCCCCAGCTGGTCGCAGCCCAGGTGTCCGCCGCCAGCGAAGTCGCCCCGCCCACCGCTGCTGCCTCGCCCAGCCCCACCGCCTCGGCGGCCGCATCGGGCGTCCCGGCCGAGGCCGGCACCGCCGCTGCCGGCCCCGTTCCGATTTCCGCGCCGGCAAAAACCATCGCCAATCGTTTCGTCGTGGCCCCCGGCGGCTACACCCCGATGAAGCCCACCTGGGGCAAGGGCATGCCGGTCGACGGCGGCTATGGTTTTCAGACGCAGTATTCGCCGACCGGCCAATATGCGCGGTGGTTTCATGACAAGATCCTGCTCAAGGTGATCTTTGGCGTCACCATTTTCGTGGCGATCCTGCTGCTCATCGTGATCGTCCGCTTCAACAGCCGCGCCAATCCGGTGCCTTCCAGGACCAGCCACAATACCATGCTGGAAGTGGCATGGACCGGCATTCCGGTGCTGATCCTGGCTTATATTTCGGTCTATTCGATCGATCTGCTGGCGCAACAGTTCAAGGCGGCGCCCGCCAATGCGCTGACCGTCAAGGCGACCGGCAACCAGTGGTACTGGAGCTATACCTATCCCGACAATGGCGGCATCGAGGTTACCTCGAACATCCTGACCCCGGCCGAGGACAAGGCGCGCGGCGAGCCGACCCAGCTTGGCGCCGATTATCGCATGGTGCTGCCGGTCGGCGAAACGATCCGCCTCCAGACCACCGGCGCCGACGTGATCCATTCGTTCTCGGTGCCGTCGCTGTGGTTCAAGCTCGACGCGGTGCCGGGCCGGATCAACGAAAAGACGCTCTTCATCAACGAGCCGGGCGTATATTACGGACAGTGCTCCGAATTGTGCGGCGTGCGGCATGGTTACATGCCGATCGTCGTCGAAGCGCTCGATCGGCCGCATTTCAATGCCTGGGTGATGTCACACAAGGAGGGCAAGCTTGACGGCATGCCGGCCGTGCCTGCCGCCGCAGCCGCCGCATCGGGCGGGCTGGCTGCACCGGCACCAGCCGCGTCTCCCACGCCCGTTTCAACGTCTCCAGCGCCCGCCGCCTGAGCCCCCTTTCAGTTCTAAGGTCCGCAGATCATGGCAACCATAGCCCCCGATATCTTTCAGGCGCACGACGATGCCCATCATCACGCGCATGGCGATCATGACCACAAGCCGGCGTTCTTCGCCCGCTGGTTCATGTCGACCAACCACAAGGACATCGGCACGCTTTACCTGATCTTCGCGATCTGTGCCGGCCTGATCGGCGGTGCCATTTCGGGAATGATGCGTGCCGAACTGGCGCATCCGGGGATTCAGTATCTGGGTACTTTCGCGCGGCTGCTGGGTGTCGCCAACCCCAGTTTCGATCAGCAGCTGCATCTGTGGAACGTGCTGATCACCGCGCATGGCCTGATCATGGTGTTCTTCATGGTCATGCCGGCGATGATCGGCGGCTTTGGCAACTGGTTCGTGCCGCTGATGATCGGCGCACCGGACATGGCCTTTCCGCGCATGAACAATATCTCGTTCTGGATGACGGTCGCCGGCTTCTGCTCGCTGATGATGTCGGCCTTCGTTCCTGGCGGCGCCAGCAACGGGGCCGGGATCGGCTGGACCGCTTACGCACCGCTGTCGACCAGCGGCTCGCCTGGCCCGGCGGTCGATTTCGCGATCTTTTCGTTGCACCTGGCCGGCGCCGCCTCGATCATGGGCGCGATCAACTTCATCACCACCATCTTCAACATGCGCGCGCCCGGCATGACCCTGCACCGCATGCCGCTGTTCGTCTGGTCGATCCTGGTCACCGCCTTCCTGCTGCTGCTCGCGTTGCCGGTGCTGGCAGCGGCGATCACCATGCTGATCACCGACCGTAATTTCGGCACCACCTTCTTCGATCCCGCCGGCGGTGGCGATCCGATCCTGTTCCAACACCTGTTCTGGTTCTTCGGCCACCCCGAAGTATACATCATGATCCTGCCCGGTTTCGGCATCATCAGCCAGATCGTCAGCACCTTTTCGAAGAAGCCGGTGTTCGGCTATCTCGGCATGGCCTATGCGATGGTCGCGATCGGCGTGGTCGGCTTCGTGGTGTGGGCGCACCACATGTACACCACCGGCCTGAGCGAAGACGTGAAGATGTACTTCACCGCTGCGACCATGGTCATCGCGGTCCCCACCGGCATCAAGATCTTTTCGTGGATCGCGACGATGTGGGGCGGCTCGATCACCTTCCGTTCACCACTAGTCTGGGCGATCGGCTTCATTTTCCTGTTCACCGTCGGCGGGGTCACCGGCGTGGTCCTGGCCAACGGCGGCATCGATGACAATCTGCAGGACACCTATTACGTCGTCGGCCACTTCCACTATGTGCTGTCGCTGGGCGCGGTGACTGCGCTGTTCGCCGGTTTCTACTACTGGTTCCCCAAGATGAGCGGGCGCTGGCATTCCGAGTTCCTGTCCTATCTGCACTTCGCGATATTTTTCGTGGGCGTGAACATGATCTTCTTTCCGATGCACTTCCTGGGAATGCAGGGGATGCCGCGCCGTTATCCCGATTATGCGCCGCAGTTCGAATACTGGAACCACTTTGCCACGGTCGGCTACATGGTCATGGCTTCATCGATCGTGATTTTCCTGGTCAATCTCGTCTACGCCTTCACCTTCGGCAAAAAAGCCGAGGGCAATTACTGGGGCGAAGGCGCCACGACGCTGGAATGGACGCTGTCCAGCCCGCCGCCGTTCCACCAGTTCGAAACCCTGCCGGTGATCGATGCGGATGATCATCACCGCTGATCAATTCTAGCGGCGGTGGACGAGCGGCAGGATCCGGTTTCGCGGCTGGACGTTTCTGTCCGCGCACCTATATAACGATCGGTATGGAAGCTATCGCATCTCTCGAACAATGCCCGACACGCGGGCGTCCGCGCGAGTTCGATCCCGAAGCGGCGCTGGCGGCGGCGCTCCGGGTATTCTGGCGCCGTGGCTATGAGGGTGCCTCCATCTCGGAACTGACGAGCGCCATGGGTATCACCCGCCCCAGCCTCTATGCCTGTTTCGGCAACAAGGAAGGCCTGTTCCGCAAGGCGTTCGACCTCTACGAGCGGGAAAAGCTGTGCTATGTCAGCACGGCGCTCGACGCGCCGACCGCCCGCGGCGTGGCAGAGCGTTTGCTGCGCGGCGCACTCGCGATCCACTGCAGCGACAATGAACCGCAGGGATGCCTCGGGGTGATCAGTTCAGTCACCTGCGGCGCCGAAGCCGAATCGGTCCGGGACGAGGTGATTGCCCGCAGGGCGTCGTCGGATGCGGCACTGGTCAAGCGGTTCGGTCGCGCCAAGGTCGAAGGAGACCTGCCCGATACGATCGAGCCCGATGCCTTGGCCGGTTATCTCGTCACGGTGTTGCAGGGCATGGCGGTACGCGCAGCGGCGGGAACCCCGCGCGCGGCGCTGGAGCGGTTGATCGACACGACGCTGGCGATGTGGCCCGGCAAATAGCCGCGTATCGTCGGCGCAAGATTCAGCCCTGAACCCGGGCCATAGCAAACGCCTTAATAAATTTACTGGTCGGTATGGAATTCGGGTTGACGAGTGCGCTCCTCTGTTTTATATACTGATCGGTACATTAGAGTCTTTCCGGTTAAGACGGTGCCAGCCCGCTCCCCCGCCCGGCCACCC
>CAXTOS010000023.1:0-27977 GCA_964245935.1 uncultured Novosphingobium sp. | reverse complement strand
GGGTGGCCGGGCGGGGGAGCGGGCTGGCACCGTCTTAACCGGAAAGACTCTAATGCGCTTGACGCTCTGCTCTGGGAGCAGAATGTGACCCGGGCCGCCGAAAAATTATGCGTTACGCAGCAGGCGATGAGCGGGTCACTGCGCCGGCTTCGCGATCATTTCGCTGACGAATTGCTGGTCATGGTCGGTCGCCGTCTAAAGCCCACAACACTGGGCCAGGCTCTGTGGGTCTGGGGATATGAAGACATCGACCAGTTCATGGCCTTTGTGCCGCAGGTGTCGCTGGTCGGCCATGTGCAAAGCATCACCGTACCCTTCCTGATTACGCACGGTGCAAACGACCGA
Source organism: uncultured Novosphingobium sp. (assembly GCA_964245935.1). Classification (GTDB taxonomy): domain Bacteria; phylum Pseudomonadota; class Alphaproteobacteria; order Sphingomonadales; family Sphingomonadaceae; genus Novosphingobium. The sequence continues at coordinate 27,632 of CAXTOS010000023.1, read as the reverse complement.
CAAATCCCGATCGAGTATGCGCACCAATGCTACGCCGAGGCCGTCAACAGCCCCAAGCGAGAATGAAGCTGTTTACGGACCGCGAGGGGGGCGTCGAGCACGTCAGCGCGGATAACATGGAACCTGCACAGAGTTACATCGCCGATTGGGTGGCGGAAAATCTGTAATTTGCAGATCCTGAGTGCGTCATAGCTTTACTGTGTTCAGGCGCAGTGCGTTCAGCACGACCGTAAACGAAGACAGCGCCATCGCGGCGCCCGCCAGCATCGGCGAGAGCAGAATACCTGCCACAGGGTACAGCACCCCCGCCGCAACGGGCACGCCGATGCCGTTGAACAAGAACGAGAAAAACAGATTTTGCCGGATATTGCCCATCGTCGCGCGGGCAAGCTTGCGGGCACGCACGATCGCCGAGAGATCGCCGCGCGTGAGCGTTATGCCGGCGCTTTCGATCGCTACGTCCGTCCCTGTGCCCATCGCCAGGCCCACGTCCGCCGCTGCCAGCGCCGGCGCGTCGTTGATGCCGTCTCCGGCCATCGCCACCTGCGCGCCGCCCGCTTGCAACTCGGCGATGATCCGGGCCTTGTCCTCGGGTCGCAGATCGGCGCGCACATCGTCGAGCCCACCGACGGCCCGCGCCACGGCATCGGCCGTCGTGCGGTTGTCACCCGTCAGCATGACGACCCGCAGGCCTTCCTGGCGGAGCGCGGCAATCGCCTCCCCGGCATTGGCGCGGACGGGATCGGCGACCGCGAGCAGCCCGGCAAGCTGCCCGTCAACCGCGATCAGCATGACGCCCGCGCCTTCATGCCGGTGCCGGTCGGCGGCTTCATCGAGCGGGACGGGATCTACCCCGATCCGGTTCATCTGGGCAGCATTCCCGATCGCGACCTGGCGGCCATCGACACGAGCGGTGACCCCGAGCCCGGTTTGCGAAGTGAAGTCTGCGACCGTGCCGGGCGCCAGCCCTTTTACCTTTGCGGCCATGACGATTGCGTGGGCGAGCGGATGCTCGGATTGCGCCTCGATCGCGGCGGCAAGTGCCAGCAGTTCGTCCTGGCCGATCGGACCCGTCACCTCGATGGCGACCAGCTTGGGCTTGCCTTCCGTCAGCGTGCCGGTCTTGTCGATGACGAGGGTATCGACCTGCTCCAGCCCCTGGAGGGCTTCCGCGCTCTTGACCAGCACGCCGGCCCCTGCGCCACGTCCGGTCCCCACCATGATCGACATCGGCGTGGCGAGCCCCAGTGCACAGGGGCAGGCGATCACCAGCACGGCAATGGCATTGAGCAGGGCATGGCCCATGCGCGGCTCCGGGCCGACCAGTGACCACACCGCGAATGTCGCGACGGAGATGAACACGACCAACGGCACGAACCAACCCGAGACGCGATCGGCGACCGCCTGGATCGGGGCACGGCTGCGCTGCGCTTCCGCAACCATGCGGACGATGCGCGCCAGCATGGTATCGGCGCCGACCGCGCGTGCCTCCATGACGAGACTGCCGGTGCCATTGACGGTGCCCCCGGTGACAATTGCATCGACTTCCTTGAGCACGGGCGCAGGTTCCCCGGTGAGCATGGATTCATCGACTGACGAGCGACCCTCGACCACGATGCCGTCGACGGGGATGGCTTCGCCGGGGCGAACCCGCAAGCGATCCCCGGTGGCCACGTCACCCACGCTGACGTCTTCCTCGGTGCCGTCGCGGCCGAGGCGGCGCGCGGTCCTGGGGGCCAGGTTCAGGAGCGCGCGGATCGCGCGCCCGGTCGACGCGCGGGCGCGCAATTCGAGCACCTGCCCCAGCAGCACCAGCGTCACGACGACGCCGGCCGCTTCGTAATAGACCGGCACCACCCCGCCCATCGTGCGGAACGTCGCGGGGAAAATGCCGGGCACCAGCGTTGCGACCACGCTGTAGCTGAACGCTGTACCGACGCCGATCGCGATCAGCGTGAACATGTTTAGCTGGCGGGTGCGAACCGAGGTCCAGCCCCGTTGAAAAAACGGCCACCCCGCCCACAACACGATCGGCGCGGTCAGCGCGAGTTGGACCCAGGGCGAAATGGCCGGACTGACCAGGTGAACCCTGAGCATTTCGGCAAACATCGAGATGGCGAGCAGCGGCATGGTCAGCACGCCCGCCACCCACAACCGGCGGGTGAAATCAACCAGCTCGGGATTGGGGGCGTCGTTCAGCGAGGGTTCTTCCTGCTCGAGCGCCATCCCGCAGATCGGGCAGGTTCCCGGCCCTTCCCGGCGTATTTGCGGGTGCATCGGACACGTCCACATTCCGCCCGGCGTCGCCATCGGCTGCGGCTTGCCGTTCAGATAGGCGTCGGGATCGGCGATGAACCTGGTCCGGCATCCGGCGCTGCAAAAACGGTAGGCATGGCCGGCATGTTCGACATGGTGGGCGGTTTTCGCCGGATCGATCGTCATGCCGCACACCGGGTCGGTGAGCTGGCCATTTTCCGGATGGTCGCCGCTTTCGTCATGTGAATGGCAATGGGGGTCGTTCATGGCGCAAGGCTCCTTCGACCCGAAAGCATGTGGGATCCGCCCCATATAAGAGTCCAAGGTCCGACCGGCAGGTAAGGGGCCTGTTCTTTATTACGTACCCCGCTCGATTATCCCTCAGTGCGACATGGTGAGGGTTAGCCGCCGCGCCTGCGTATTCTGTGTTAATGGGACGGAGTGAACGGTATGGACAACCTCGACGCAATTTTGACAAGGCTGGCGGAGGCGCCCGTGCCGGCAAGCCTGGATATGATCCAGGCCAGGGTGCTGGCGCGCATCGCCGCTCAACCTGCTGCGACTTCCGGCACAGGCATGGCTGCGATAACCATCGCGGCCGCACTGGTCATGGGCATTCTTGGCGCCAGAGTTCCCGGCCGGGCGACCGGCACGGCGTTGCCACTATCCCCGTTGGCCCCGGTCTCGCCGCTCGCGCCTTCCACCCTGCTGGCCGGCGAGCCATGAGCGGTCGCATCCGCCTGGTGTTGTCCATGATCGCGTGCTTCCTTGCAGCGATGGGCGGCGTGCTCGTGGGCCGCGCGCTCCTCCCCGCGCCCGCGCAACCCAGTGTCGAGCTGCACGAGGTCCTGCATCACCAGCTGGCGCTCGACGCGGATCAGCAGGCGCGCCTCCAGATCCTGGAGCGCCAGTTCGCGGTTCAACGGCGCGCTTACGAGCTGCAACTGCGCGCCGACAATGCGCGCCTGGCCGAGGCGATCGAGGCCGACCATGGCAACGGGGCGGCTGTCACCGCAGCGGTCGATCAGAGCCATGCCGTCATGGGCGAGCTGCAAAAGGCGACGCTCGCGCATATATTTGCGATGCGGCAATTGCTCCGGCCCAACCAGACCGGGCGGTTCGACCAGGCGGTGGTGAAGGCGCTCACCGACGACCCCCGTTGAGCTTTGGCGGATGAGCCTCGACTGGACGGCGCTGTCGGAGGCAGAACTTGCGACGCTCGCCATCGCGGGACGGCAAACAGCGTTTGTCGAGATCATGCGGCGCCATCGTCAGGCGATTTTCCGGATGATCCGGGCCTGTGTGGGAGAGACCGACGAGGCGCTGGACCTGCTGCAGGATACGTTCGTTGCCGCCCACCAGGCGATGCCCCGCTACGACGGCAACCGTTCGATGCGCGCATGGCTCTCGACGATCGCGATCAACAAATGCCGGGATTGGGGGCGAAAGCGAACCGTTCGCCGTTTCCTCTCGTTCGCCATATCGATTGGCCCCGAGGCGGATGCTGTGCCGGACGATCAGGTGGGAGCTGATGATGTAACCGGGAACAGACAGGAGCTGGACCGCGTGACGAAGGCCATTGCCCGCTTGCCTGCGTCGCTGAAGGAATCCCTGGTGCTGCGGACGATCGAAGGGCTCAGCCAGGCCGAGACGGCTGCCACCCTGTCGATCAGCGAAAAGGCGGTTGAGACCCGGGTGTACCGGGCCCGCGCGAAACTGCTGGAGATATTGGGCGGGCGTTGAGGGGTAGCGTAGTGCACCGCGTATCAAGGCTGGGGAACAGTCCCGTTCGAAACCTTGAGGTCTAGCATGAGCCGCATCATCGACCGTCGCCAAATGCTGCGCGGGGCCGCTCTGGCAGGCAGCGGGCTGGCATTGGCAGCCTATCTGCCGGCATGGGCGCAGACGCATTCGGCAGGGCTTGTTGTGCCGCTGCCGACCGTGACCGGCACCGATATCACGCTGCGCATCGCGCGCCAGACAATGATGATCGATGGTCGGGCATCACGAGCGATCGGTATCAACGGCACTGTGCCCGCGCCCCTGATCCGATTGCGCGAGGGGCAGAATGTGCGCCTCATCGTTATCAACGACCTCGACGAGGACAGCTCGATCCACTGGCATGGCTTGCTCGTGCCGCCGCAGTTCGACGGCGTGCCGGGCATCTCGTTTCCGGGTATCAAGGCGCGATCGACGTTCGTCTACGAATTCCCGATTCTGCAGAACGGCACCTATTGGTATCACAGCCACTCCGGCCTTCAGGAGCAGCTTGGCCATTATGGGCCGATCGTGATCGACCCGGCCGGGGCCGATCCGGTGCAGTCCGATCGCGAGCACGTCATTGTGCTGTCGGACCACAGCCAGATCAGCCCGGCAGCCATCTTCCGCGACATGAAGGTCGATCCCGGCCACTTCAACTACCAGCGACAGACGCTGGCCGGTCTGCTTGCCGGCAAGGACCAGCGGCTCGAGGATCGCATGGACTGGGGCAGGATGCGGATGGACCCTACCGACATTTCCGACGCGACCGGCCCCGCCTACACTTATCTGGTCAACGGGCATGGCCCCCGTGACAATTGGACGGCGCTGTTCACGCCGGGCCAGCGCGTGCGGCTGCGCATCATCAACGCCTCTTCGATGACGACCTTCAACGTCCGCATCCCTGGCCTGCGGCTCACGATCGTCCAGGCCGACGGGCAAAATGTCATGCCGGTCGAGGTGGACGAGTTCCAGATCGGCGTGGCCGAAACTTACGATGCCATCGTCACCCCGACCGACTTCCGCGCTTATACCCTGGTCGGCGAGGCGATCGATCGATCGGGTATGGCACGCGCCACGCTCGCCCCGCGCGCCGGCATGGCCGCGGCGGTTCCCGCGCTCCGCGCGCGTCCGCTGGCGACGATGAAAGACATGGGCATGGCCATGCCGGGCGGCGGTATGGCCGGAATGGACCACGATTCTATGGCCGGCCGGCAGAGCGCAATGGACATGGAATCCATGACGATGCGCGATTTCTCGAAAGCCCCCCAGGTCAGGAAAGGACCGGGCGTCCAGACGATCTCGCCGATGCCGATGGACCGTACCGGCGAGCCTGGCCAGGGGCTGGAGGATGTGGGGCACAAGGTGCTGGTCTATCGGGACTTGATGGCGCTCGATCGCAACCCGGACGTGCCGGCACCGGGCCGCAGTCTCGATATTCACCTGACCGGCAACATGGAGCGCTTCATGTGGTCGTTCGACGGGGTGAAGATGTCCGACACGATGGCGCCGATTCCCTTTGTGGAGGGCGAGCGGGTGCGGATCAACCTCATCAATGACAGCATGATGGGGCACCCGATCCACATCCATGGCCACTTTTTTGAACTGGTGACGGGACACGGCGATTATGCACCCCGCAAGCACACCGTCATCGTCCAGCCGGGTGGCAAGGTGACGTGGGATTTCACCGCCAATGCTGTCGGGGATTGGGCATTCCACTGCCATCTCCTCTACCACATGCATGCGGGCATGATGCGGACGGTGAGCGTCCGTCCACGCGGAGAGGCCGCATGAATCGGCTTGCTTTCCCGTTGGCGGCAATCGCCATGATCACGATCACGGCCCCCGGCGCGGCACAGTCGATGCAGGGCATGGGCATGCCGGGCATGACGATGCCGATGCCGGCGAAGAAGAAAGCTGCTGCAAAACCGGCTGCCAGGGCCAGCCGGCCGGCCAAGGCCGAGCCATCGGCGGCGAAGCGCAAGGCACCGGCAAAAGGCTCAGCCGCGCCGATGGCGGAAATGAAGGGTATGCACCATTCGACGATGCCGAGGGAGAGCGTGCCCAATAGCGCCCCGCAGCCGGCGCAGGACGCGCGCCAGGATATGCCATCCATGCCGGGCATGGACATGCCGGCCGATCCGCACAGCGGCCACGACATGCAAGACATGAGCAGGATGGCGATGCCCGGAGTGCAACAGGCGGGCACCGCCCTTGCCGCCGGCAATACACCGGCACCCGCGCCGCCGCTGGATCATTATGCCGATCGCCAGTTCGCACCCGCCGCCATGGCGAAGGCACGACAAGACATGATGTCCGAGTCTGGCGGCAAGCCTTTCTACCAGGTGATGTTCAATCTCGCCGAATATCAGGTGCGCCAGGGCAGCGACGGTTATCGCTGGGATGGCGAGGCCTGGTTTGGCGGCGACATCGACCGCCTGTGGTTGAAAAGCGAAGGTGAAGGCGCGTTACGCGGCGGCGTCGAGAGCGCCGAGGTGCAGGTACTCTACAGTCACGCGATCGGGCCGTATTTCAATCTGCAAGGCGGCGTTCGCCATGACTTTCGGCCATCGCCTACCCGCAATTATGCGACGATCGGGTTCGAGGGGCTGACACCCTATATGTTCGAGGTCGAGGGCGCGCTTTTTCTCAGTACCAAAGGTAACTTCCTTGGCCGGCTTGAGGGCTACTACGATCAACGCATCACCCAGCGGCTGATTTTACAGCCACGCGTCGAGTTCAATCTGGCCGCGCAGGATGTTCCTGAAAACCGGGTTGGCGCCGGTCTGACCGACGCCGAGCTGGGGCTGCGGCTTCGCTATGAGATCAGGCGGCAGTTCGCCCCCTATGTCGGCGTCTCCTATCTGGCGCAGACGGGGCGCACCGCCGACTTCACCCGTGCCGAAGGCAAAAAACCGCAGACCACCAGCTTCGTCGCCGGCGTGCGAACGTGGTTCTGATGAGCAAGGGCGCGAAGAAGGCCCCATGAACAACGACCTGTCGACTTACGTCGTCTGAACCAAAGACTCATGGTATCGGGCAGGATCATGCCAGAGTGATCCGGATTGCAAGCGCGGCCAGTGTGACCAGCAGCACCGGAATGGTCAGCGTTGCGCCCACCCTGAAGTAATAGCCCCAGCCGATCGTGATATCCTTCTGCCCCAGGACATGCAGCCATAGCAGGGTCGCCAGCGAGCCGATCGGCGTGATCTTGGGGCCAAGGTCGCAGCCGATCACATTGGCGAAGACCATGGCTTCGCGCACCACCCCGGTCGCATGTGTCGCGTCGATCGACAGGGCACCGACCAGGACCGTCGGCATATTGTTCATCACCGATGACAGCAACGCCGCGATCAGGCCGGTACCCATCGCCGCTCCCCAGACGCCGCCTTGCGCTGCGCGACCGAGCAGCACCGCGAGCTCGCTGGTCAGGCCCGCGTTGCGCAGACCATAGACGACCAGGTACATGCCCAGCGAGAAAACCACGACCTGCCATGGCGCTTCCCGGACCACGCGCCGCGTCTCGATGACATCGCCGCGTGCTGCGATCACCAGCAGCAGCAGCGCGCCGGCGGCCGCAATGGCGCTGACCGGCACCCCAAGCGGATCAAGGATGAAAAAACCGGCCAGCAGGCCACACAGCACCATCCATCCCGCGCGAAAGGTGGCCAAATCGCGTATAGCCGCGCCAGGCACGCGCAGTTGCGCGACATCGTAGGTGGCGGGAATGTCGCGGCGAAAGAACAGCAGGAGCGCGCCAAGCGTGGCAGCAATCGACACCAGATCGACCAGCACCATCACCGAGGCGTAATGGGCAAAGCCGATCCCGAAGAAATCGGCCGAAACGATGTTCACCAGATTGGAGACGACCAGCGGCAGGCTCGCGGTGTCGGCAATGAATCCGGCCGCCATGACGAACGCCAGCGTCGGCCTGGGCCCATAGCCCAGCGCCCGCAGCATGGCGATGACGATCGGTGTCAGGATCAATGCTGCGCCGTCGTTGGCGAACAGCGACGACACCGCCGCGCCGAGCAGCACGACCAGGGCGAACAAGCGGCGGCCATGGCCACTGGCCCGGCGGGCGACATGGAGAGCCGCCCATTCGAAGAAGCCCGCTTCATCGAGCAACAGGCTGATGATGATGATCGCGACGAACGCGCCGGTCGCGTTCCAGACGATGTGCCACACCACGGGCACATCGGAGAGCGATATCACGCCCGTCAGCAGCGCGACGGCTGCGCCGGCCATGGCGCTCCACCCGATGCCCAGGCCTTTAGGTTGCCAGATGACCAGGGTGATGGTGATGAGGAAGATCAGCAGGGCAAGAAGCATCAGGTGATCCGCTCACCCCGAGCATCAATCACGCGCTCTCCACCAGGCTGAGTTGCACCTTCGCGACGGCCGATGTCCTTGCGCTTGCGGGCCATCGCCAGTGCACCGAGACTTGCTAGCCGCACCTCTAAAGTTTAACGGATATAGTTGGAGGGTCAACGGCCAAATCCGAGTTTCTCAGCAAACTGCTGGGATGCGCACAGCGGCTGGCCTTCGGCATCAGGGGAACCGGGGGCGTGCGCCGGCATCATATCGGCATGGCGGTGCCGCCGCCAAACAGCGTGCGGGCGACATGGGCGGGGTCAAGCCCGAAGCCTGCGCCAGCTGCCCCCGCGATGAGCGCATCCATCGCGGCGGTCGGCCTCAGGTCGCGGTTCTGGTAAAGCGCGGAGGGGGAAAGCCCAGGCCAGTCGGCAATTACCCGCCCACCGCGAACGGCGCCGCCGACCAGCATCGCCACCGAGCCGGTGCCGTGATCGGTTCCGCCGGTGCCGTTGGCCGCGGCGGTCCGGCCGAACTCGGTGGCGATCAGCACCGTGGTCTGTGCCCAAATCGGGCCGAGGCCGTCACGCAGCGCGGCCAGCAGCGTATCGAGCGCCTTGAGCTGCGCCGCAAGCCGGCCTTGCTGCCCGCTATGCGTATCCCAGCCGCCGGTCTCCAGCATGGCGATCCTGGGGCCGTCGGGTTTCGTCAGGAAACGTGCGGTCAATGCGCCCAGGCTGGCCGGATCCTGCCTGGTGGCGCCGCCTCCGGCGATCCGTTGTGCCTCCAGTGCGGCCGTCCACAGCGGATGGAGCTGTGGATCGGCCCCATAGAGCTGACCGACCCGGAGCATCAAATCGTCGGATGCCGTTGGCAGCGCGGACGGTCCATAGGATGTCACTTGCGCCGCTCCACGCAGGGCCATCGGCACGGTCGCCGCGAGCGCAATCGCCTGATCCCCTGATTTCGGCAGCATCGTGACCAGCCGATTCAGCCAGCCGTCCTTGCGCTGATAGGGCTGCGTCCCTCCGGTTTCCAGCACGTTCTGGCCATCGAAATGCGAGCGGTCGCGATACGGCGAGGCCACCGCGTGAACGAACAGCGCCTGGTTCTGGCCAAACATCCTGGCCGTTTCGGTCAGTGAGGGGTGCAGCGCAAATGTGCCGTCGAGCCTGGTAGCGGCCGCCGGATCGATAGCCAGGGCGCCGCGCAGCCGGGCATAGGCAGGATCGGCATAGGGTATGACGATGTTGAGCCCGTCGGCGGCGCCGCGCTGGATGACGAACACGAACCGGCGGTCGGTGGCCACCGTAGCCAGCGCCATGGTGGGCGCGATCAATATCGCGCCTGCACCCAGCGCCGAACAGGACAGGAACCGGCGGCGATCGACCATGGCGCTATCTCCTTAGGAAATCAGGTGAAACCAGCAGCAAGGCGAGCGCACTGGCCGGGCTTTCGGCGCGTGCCACCTGTTCTCCGGTAGCGGGATTGAATGCAGCGGGCATCAGTTTCGGACCCAGCGTGCGTGCGTCCAGCGTGGCCGCGACCGGCGCCACCAGCCGCTGCGCATATTCGACACGGCGAAGCAGCGCATCGGGCGCCGCCCAGCTGGCAGCAGTATCGTCCCACCCGGCGGGCGAGCCCGGCTTCCACACCGGCTGGCCAAGCTGGCTCTGCACCGCTGCCATCTGCAGCGCCCCGATCTGTTCGCGTCCCAGCCCGCGCAAGGCCGAAATGGTCCATTCCCAGGGTGTCTTGAACTTGAGCGGCGTGAGTGCCCACGGCTCGGGGCTGGCGATCAGCGTGCGGTAGAGCGCGGGCAGATCGCCATGGTTCGCCACAAAGCTGCCGGCCAGGCGATCGACCAGTGCCGGTGCCGGTGTGTCGCCGGCAAAGTGGCGAGCGAGTTTGGCGGCGATATGGCTGGCGGTCGCCGGCGCACGGGCAAAGTCGAGCAACGCTGCCTGGGCCTGATCGGCACCGCCCTGCGAATAGGTCTTGCCGAGAATGCGACGCGGGCCCGGTTCGTGCAGATTGGCGCGAAAGGCAAAATCATCGGCATTGCCGTTATCGCGCAGATCCTGCGCGGCGACGGTCCAGCCGGTCAGCGCGCGGGCGAATTCGGTGACGTCGCCCTGGCCATAGCCCGATCGCACGCCAAGCGTGTGCAATTCCATGATTTCTCGCGCCAGGTTCTCGTTCAGGCCGCGCGCCACGGCGGGATTGCGCAGCAAGGCCCGCTGGGCGGCAGGGCTGTCCGGGCCGATCGACTGAACCTGGTTGAGGTAGATCAGCATCGCCGGGTGCTGCTCGACAGCCAGCAACATATCCTCGAACCGGCCCAGGACATGGGGGCGGATGGCGTCACGCTCGAAGGCACCGACGAAGGCGGTGGTTTGCGGATTGTCCGCAGAAACGCAGAAATGGTTGGCCCAGAAATGCACCATCCGCTCGACGAACGGCGCTTCCGTTTCGAGCGCGCTTTGGCTGCGGGCCTGGATCGCCTGGCGGTAGAGCGCCTGGACATCCTGCGCGAAATCCTGCCGCGCGACGATGAGTTCGGGCGTCCGCGCCGGCCTGGCCAAGGCGTTGGGGCCGGGGACAGGGGCGGGGGCAAGACCCGCATCCGGTGGCAGGCGCACCGCTTGTCGCTGTTGCTGTTGCTGCAGGCGATAGGCTTTCACCATGACGCCGGCGTCGGGTAGCGCGGCATAGCCTTGCGGGAGCGGATTGAACCGATCGAACTGGCCGGTCAGCCAGCGCCTGGGATCAGCCGGCGGAGCGTCCTGAGGACTTGCCCCCAGTCCGAACCGGTTAAGCGCGATGGCGGCAGGCGAAAGACCGCTGGTGGCGGACATGGCAATCGGCACTCCCTGTCAAGGACGACCATTCAACGAGCGGCGGTAAACATTCCGTCGGTCGGCGAGACGCGACAAAGCAAAATACCGCAGCGCCGATAATCACGGCGCCCGGATGGCCTGGCCCCCGGCGCGGTCCGGCTTGCGCACGATGCCCTCGGCCAGAGTCTCGCGGTCCGCCGGCGAGAGCGTCGCGGCGACGGCCACCGCGCGCTCCTCGACATGCGTGCGCACCGTGATGTCGGCGGCGCGAACCCGCGCCAGCGCGGCCATCAGCGCCGCGGGATCCAATGTCCGCGCGCGCAGCAATGTCGCCGCATCTTCGCGAGCCTGGCGGCCTGCCGCGATCGCCGGCTGCATTTCGCGGCGCGCATCGCGCAGGGCCTCGCGAAAGACATGGCGTTGGCGGGGCGGTAATTGGGCGCCTGCCACCTGGATCGATCCCCGGCCAACCGGGCGCCGCGCCTGGATCCAGGCGGCGCCGCCGATCACTGCACTCATCAGAAAGATGTTCAGCAAGATCGATACGGCGCAGGCAAGTTTGATCATGCGGCTGGACATTCATCGCTCCTGCGGGGTGAGATCGCCGAACACCGTCGCCTCATCGGACATGGCGTGGTCCAATGGCATGGCGACCGCTACCCCGACCGATCCGGCCAGCGCGCCGGCCAGCGCCGTGGCAATGCCGATGCCGGACCACCACAGGCGCGCACGGCGCACAAGTGTCACCCGCCCGGTCGCCAGCACCCTGTCGCGCAGCGCAAGCGATGGGGCGGCCACGTGCCACGCATCGAGTTTGCTATCCAGCCATTCGGCCTCGGCCAGGATTGCCTGCATCGCCGGCTCGCGCGCCATGACCATGGCTTCATCGCGTACCACCGCGGGCCATCGCGCGACGACGCTGCCATAGGCCTCCGCCAGTTCGGCAAAGCGCGCCGGGGTGAGTGAATAGCTCATGGCAAATCTCCTGAACGACCGATTTCCCGATCCGCTGTCTCGTGTTCCTTGAGGCAGTTACGCAACGACCGCCGGCCCCGCGCCAACAGGCTTTCCAGCGCGTCTACGCTCACATCCAGCGCTTGCGCCGCAGCGATGTTGGTCAGGTCCTGATAATGGACCAGCAGGATCGCCTCACGCTGGCGATCCGGCAGCGCGGCGACCGCTGCGGCTACCTTGCGCGATTTGGCCGCCTCATCCATCGCGACATCCTGCGGCATGGCCGGATCGACGACCTCGGGCAAGACGTCCATCGTGATTTCGCGGCGCCGACGCAGCCGGTCGCGGCACAGGTTGAGCGTCACGGCATGGAGCCAGGTATCGAAATGCGCCGCGCCGGGACGCCAGCGCGCGGCATGGCGCCAGACGCGCAGGAACGTCTCTTGCGCAACATCCTCGGCCTCTGCGGAGTCGCCCAGCATTCGCCTGGCCAGCGCCAGGATGCGCGGCAGCTTGGCGTGCGCCATCGACCGCGTTGCCGCCTCGTCCCCCCGGCCAATTCGCGCGAGCAGATCGGCGTCCGGATCGTCCCTGCTCAAGTAATGCGGCTCCCGCAATCATCCGCCACACTATCATTCACGCGAAGCTGCGGCGTTCACGGCTGCGAAGCTGCGGACATCGCCGGAGGCTCCGGCTGTTTGTGCTGCGTCCGGGCCGCCATCCGTTCGTCCGGCGCAAGGATGCCGTCGCCATTGAGATCCATCCGGTGAAACCGCTTCTCGAGTGCGCTGCGTATTTCGTCCTTGTCGAGATAGCCGTCATGATTGGTATCCATGGCATCGAAGCGGCGCAAGGGGTCGTGTTCGCCCTTGCTGGCCCCCATGCCGGACAGAACCGCCATTTCGGCGCGGCTTATCCTGCCGTCGCCATCGGTGTCGGCGGCCATGATCCGGGCGGTTTGGCGGGCGACGAACTGGTCCATGGTAATGCCGCTCGCGCCATGCGGCGCGGCGGTCTCTTGCGACGCTGCCGCCTGGACCCAGGCCAGCGTAGCGATCAATGCCAGCGCGGGCACGGCGAACAGAGATGACTTCACGAGATTCATTGCAGAAACTCCTGCTCGTTCAAGTAGCCGGCGGCTGTTCCGGATCTGCGCCCAGGCGCGGCCTGCGCTCGGTTGTGGCGGCAAAGGCCCGCTACTCCATGCCTGTCACGAAAGGCGGGAACGGCATGACGCCGTTCCCGCGCACTGGCACCGTTCAATGATAGCGCCAGCCACGGTGCCAGGCATACCGATGACCCCAATAACGGCGCCCGTCCCAATAGCCGCGGCCGGGATAAAATGTGCCGATGGCCAGGCCCGGCGCAACCAGGAACGGCCCCGGTCCGCGATTGGGTCGGCAATGGCCGTATGGACCGCGGTGGAAACCATCGCCGCAACCATCTCGCGCATCGGCAGGTGCGACGGCGGTCAGGGCAGCAACGGACACAAGTGCGGCCAGCAGTATTTTCTTCATCATGAGAGCTCTCCATCCTCTGCTTCGGCTGCATTGCGAGCCAGCCGACCCCGGTTGAACGCAGCCCTCGGGTTTTTCCGTCGCTGGCAATGCGCGAATTTTCCGACGATGATTAGAGTCTTTCCGGTTGAGACGGTGCCAGCCCGCTCCCCCGCCCGACCACCCAAGTCATTGTATAATATGGGTGGCCGGGCGGGGGAGCGGGCTGGCACCGACTCGACGTAAGTCGGAAAGACTCTAGCCAACGAACTTGATACGCATGACACTATCGCATCGGCGCAAAGCAAAAAAAGGGCCAGTTCGTTGGAACTGGCCCGATAAAGTTTTGGGAGAGGATGCCTGAAAGGCACTTTTGGATTACGGCCAGGCCGGTTTTTGTGCAAGTGCGAAGAACGGCAGCGCAATTGCAATAATGGCAACTCGAAAGCATCAGGGCGTTACGCCGCCGCTTCCCCCGCCAGTACATCGCTCGCGGCAAAACCGTGTTCGTCGACATGGTCCTCGGGATCGGGGTGGATCAGCACTTCCACGTCCGGAAATTCGGCGGCAATCTTGTCTTCCAGTTCGTCCATGACCCGATGCGCATGGCGGAGCGACATATTACCGTCGATCCACACGTGAAACTGCGCGAAATCGCGATTTCCCGAGGTGCGGGTGCGCAAATCATGCACGCCGCGCAATTCGGGATGGCGGCCCAGCACGGCAATGAAATGGGCCTTCTTTTCCAGCGGCCATTCATGGTCCATCAGCTGGCCGGTCGCTTGTTGCGCGGCTTGCCACGCGCCCCAGGCAAGCCAGCAGGCGATGCCCAGTCCGAACAGCGGATCGGCATGGGCGATCTGCGCGAACTGGTCGAGCACCAGCGCCAGGATCACCGCGACATTGACCAGCAGGTCGGCCTGATAATGCACGTGATCGGTGGCGATCGCGATGCTGCCGGTCTGGCGGATGACATGGCGCTGCCACGCCAGCAGCATCAGCGTGCCACCGATGGCGATCACCGAGACGGCAATGCCGGTGTCCGCAGCCTGGGTGCGTTGCTGTCCGAAGAATTGCGCGACCGCATGCACGCCCAGCCCCAGCGCGGAAAACGCGATCAGCACCGCCTGGAACATCGCCGACAGCGCCTCGGCCTTGCCATGGCCAAAGCGGTGATTGCGGTCGGCCGGCTGGCCGGCAACCCATACCCCCACCAGCGTCGCCAGGCTCGAGATCAGGTCCAGCCCGGTGTCGGCCAGGCTGCCCATCATGGCAGTCGACCCGGTGGTCCAGGCGGCCCAGCTCTTGATCACCATCAGCAGCGCGGCCATGGCGATGCTGGCATAAGCCGCGCTCTTGTTCAGCGAGGTGCCGGCAACCGCGGTCACCGCTGGCGTTTCGGACGCATTCATGGATACAACAACGTGCTGGCCCAGCCATCGGTTGCGCCATTATCCCGGGTGAAGCGGCGGCGTTCGTGCAGGCGGTGAGGACGGTCGATCCAGAATTCCAGCGCGTCGGGGGTCAGCAGATAGCCGGTCCAGTGCACGGGGCGCTCCACCTCGCGCCCGACATGGCGATCCTGCACAGTCCGGTACCGCGCCAGAAAGGTCGCGCGCGAATCGAGCGGGGCGGATTGGTCCGATGCCACCGCGCCCAGTTGCGAATCGCGCGCACGGCTGGCGAAATAGGCGTCGGCATCCTGGACGCCGACCGGGGACAACGAACCCTCGATGCGGATTTGCCGCCGCAGCGATTTCCAGTGAAACAACAGCGCGGCATGGGGATTGGCGGTCAGTTCGAACCCCTTGCGGCTATGGCTGTTGGTGTAGAACACGAAACCGCCGGGTTTGTCGGTATCGGGCGGCCCCAGTTGCGGCCCGTGTCCCTTCAGCAGCACCATCCGCACCGATGGCAGCCCGCCGGGCGTCGCGGTGGCCAGCGCCATGGCGTTGGCATCGTTTGGTTCTGCCGCCCGGGCTTCTTCGAACCACGCGTCGAACAGGGCGAAGGGATGCTCGTGCGGAATGGCTTCCCGCGCCATCTGGGCTTCGCTCGACGGGTCGGTTGCAGTGGCCATGTGCTGATCCATAGCGGGGGCAGGCCCGCGAGGAAAGGCGAAGGTGCAAGGAAACCATGGGCGAAAAGCGCACAATGTCGTGCCGCAAAGTGCGGGGTCTTGCCGTGAGGCTCCGGCGCAACTAGCTAGGGCGCCATGGCAACAGATCCGTACACTCAACTGGGCGTCGCCCGCGGCGCGAGCGAGAAGGACATCAAATCCGCCTACCGCAAGCTCGCCAAGGAACTGCACCCGGACAAGAACAAGAACAACCCCAGGGCCACCGACCGCTTTTCGGAGGTGACCCGCGCCTATGACCTGCTGTGCGACGCCGATAAACGCGCGCGCTTCGATCGTGGCGAGATCGATGGCGACGGCAATCCGGTCGGCTTCGGCGGCGGGCCGGGATTTGGCGGCGGCTTCGACCGATCGCAACGCGGCTTTGGTGATGGTGCCGGTTTTGGTGGGGCGGGTTTTAGCGGGGGCGCGGAAGGGATCGACCTGGGCGATTTGTTCGGCGGTATTTTCGGCGGCGGCCGGCAGGCCGGCGGCATGGGCGGCGGCGATCCGTTCGCGGGCCAGCGGCGCGCCGCTCCGCGCGGTGCAAATGTGCAATATCGCCTGACGGTGACGCTGCCCGACGCGGCCAGCGGCGCCAGCCAGCGCATCACCCTGTCCGACGGCAAGACCATCGATCTCAAGCTGCCCGCCGGGGTTGAAGACGGAACCCAGATGCGACTGGGCGGCAAGGGCGAGGCCGGACCCGGCGGCGCCGGCGACGCGCTGGTGACCATCTCGATCGCGCCGCATGCCTATTTCAAGATGGATGGCGATACCGTTCGGCTGGACCTGCCGATCACCCTCGACGAGGCGGTGAACGGCGCCAAGGTGAAAGTGCCCACGGTGGAGGGCTCGGTGATGCTGACCGTCGCGCCGGGCAGCAGTTCGGGCAAGACCCTGCGGCTCAAGGGCCGGGGTTTCGCCCGCAAGGACGGCACCCGCGGCGATCAGCTGGTGACGCTGGAAATCCTGTTGCCCGAGGGCGATGCCGATCTGGCCGCGCGGCTGGAAGGCTGGCGCGACACCCGCGACCTGCGCGCCAGGTTCGGGGTCTGAGGTCTTTGCGCTCATGGTGACACCGGGGCGGAACGGCATTTCGCCGGAAGTCGGACGCCCTGCCCAACCGGTCTCGCCCGAGGCGCGGCGGCGCGCGGCCATGCGCTGGCACGAGGGCTTGCAGGAAGCCTTCGAACAGCGCGTCGGTCCGGGCACCCGGGTATTTCGCGTGCTGCGCCGCGTCGTGCTGGGCGTGTGGGACGACGGCTTCATTCACGCCGGAAACCTGGCCTATATGGGAATCCTGGCGCTGTTTCCGTTTTTCATCACCATGGGCGCGATGTTTTCCGCGCTGGGGCAGGGCGCCGAGCGCCAGGCCTCGGTCGATGTCTTTCTCACCGAACTGCCGCGGGTCGTGGCCCGGGCGCTGGCGCCGGTCGCCCATGACGTGATCAACGCCCGGCACGGCTGGCTGCTGTGGGCGGGCGGGGTGATCGGACTGTGGACGGTATCCAGCCTGATCGAGACGATCCGCGACATCCTGCGCCGCGCCTATGGCGTGCCGCAGGACAATGCGATCTGGCGCTACCGGCTCGGCGCGATCGCCATGATCGTGGCGGCGGTCGTCCTGCTGCTGCTATCGCTCTATGTGGAGGTGGCGACCACCACCGCCCGCGAGCTGATCGACGAAAACATCCCGCGCTGGGCCTATCTGAGGGGCGGGTTGAGCCTGTCGGGGACGATTTCGGCAGCGGTGCTGTTCGGCTCGATCTATCTGCTGCTGTTCGCGCTGACCCCCGGTGTCTATCGCCGCGGGCCCTATCCCAAATGGCCCGGCGCCTTGCTGGTAACCCTGTGGTGGGGGCTGGTCAGCATCACCCTGCCCCTGCTGCTGCGCTTCGTCTTCAAATACGACCTGACCTACGGCAGCCTGGCCGGGGTGATGATCTCGCTTTTCTTTTTCTGGCTGGTGGGCCTAGGGGTAGTGACCGGAGCCGAATTGAACGCCGCGCTGGCAGAATCACCCGAGGAACGTGACATGCTGGGGCAGACGGATAATCGAGTGCGCCAGGCGGCGCGCCATCAGGAAGATAGAGAATGACGGGATTGATGCAGGGCAAGCGCGGCCTGATCATGGGGGTGGCGAACGATAAATCACTGGCCTGGGGCATCGCCAAGAAATTGCATGAACACGGTGCCGAGCTGGCCTTCTCCTACCAGGGCGAGGCGCTGGGAAAACGGGTGCGCCCGCTCGCGGAAAGCCTGGGCAGCGATTTCCTGATCGAATGCGATGTGTCCGACATGGCTGCGCTGGACGGTTCGTTCGCTACGCTGGCCGCGCGCTGGCCGACCATTGATTTCGTGGTCCATGCGATCGGTTTTTCCGACAAGAACCAGCTGCGCGGCCGCTTTTACGATACCACCCTCGACAATTTCCTGATGACCATGAACATTTCCGCTTACAGCCTGGTCGCGGTGACGCAGCGTGCCCGGCCGATGATGCGGGCGGGCGGATCGATCCTGACGCTGACCTATTATGGCGCGGAAAAGGTCGTGCCGCATTACAACGTGATGGGTGTGGCCAAGGCCGCGCTGGAGGCCGGCGTGAAATATCTGGCCAACGACCTGGGGCCGGAGGCGATCCGGGTGAATGCCATTTCGGCGGGGCCGATTCAGACCCTGGCCGCGCGCGGCATCGGCGATTTCAACTATATCCTGAAATGGAACCAGCTGAATTCCCCGCTGCGGCGCAATGTCACGATCGAGGATGTCGGCGGGTCGGCACTGTATTTCCTGTCCGAGCTGTCGACCGGCGTAACCGGCGAGATTCACCACGTCGATGGCGGCTACAACGTCATCGGCATGAAACAGGAAGACGCGCCGGACATCGCGCTGGTCTGACGGGATGGCCATCCGCATCCGACCTGCCGTCCCCGCCGACCTGCCGCTGGTCAACGCGTTAATCCGCGAACTTGCCGAATACGAACAGCTATTGCACGATGTCCGCTTCGAGGAAGACTCGCTGGGGCCCTATCTGTTCGGCCCCAAACCGATGGCCGAAGTGCTGATCGGCGAAGTGGACGGGCTGGCTTGCGGCTTTGCATTGTTTTTCCACAATTTTTCTACCTTCGCCGGGCGGCCGGGGATTTATCTGGAGGATCTGTTCGTCCGCGCCCCCGCACGCGGGGCCGGTCTGGGCAAGGCGCTGCTCGCCGAAATCGCCCGGCTGGCGACGATGCGCGGCTGCGTCCGGCTGGAATGGGCGGTGCTCGACTGGAACGCGCCGTCGATCGCCTTTTACCAGAAACTGGGCGCGCGGGCGCTGAACGAATGGATCGGAATGCGGCTGAGCGGTGCTGAATTGCGGCAATTGGCGGACAGTTGACAAGGTGCCGCCAGTTTCCTGTGGAAAAAGTAACCGTTTGGCGTTAAAGCATTGGAATATGCGGGACGGGATCAATCGGCGCGGCCTCATCAAGGGCGCATTGGCGGCAGGTGCGACGCTGGCGTTGCCGAAACTGGCGCAAGCCGACGACCTTAGCCAGAATTTCGCGCGCATCTTCAATTCCATGCCCAATCCCGCGCCGGCCACCCCCGCGATCGCGCCGGCACCGGTCACCAGCTCCCGCTACAGCCAGACGGTGATCGCGATCGCCCGCCGCGAATCCGCACGCGCCGGCTCGCTCGTGCTGCGGCGCGATGTCGTGGCGGTCGCCGATTACGCGCGGCCCTCATCGCTGCCGCGCCTCCATTTCGTCAATCTCGAAGCGGGCACCATGCGCAGCTTCCTGGTCGCCCATGGCCGCGGCTCCGATCCCCAGGCCGACGGCTGGCTGAAAAACTTCTCCAATACCATCGGTTCGGAAGCCACCTCGCGCGGCGCCTATCTGGTCGGCGATGGCTATGACGGCAAACATGGCACCTCGCTGCGCCTGCAAGGGCTCGATCCGGACAATTCCAATGCCTACGACCGGGCCATCGTCATGCACCCGGCCTGGTACGCCGCGCCTGACATGCTGGCCAAATGGGGCAAGCTGGGCCGCAGCGAAGGCTGCTTCGCCATGGACCCCGAATTTTTCGCCGCCGCGCTGGCGATGCTGACCGGCGGGCGGTTGTTGTTTGCGGACCGGATCGAGAACGTTTAAATTTGAGATTTTAGGGTAAGACCCTGGGGCCATTGCCCCAGACCCCGATTATTTAAGCGTTGTTGAAATTATGACCGTTGTTCTTCTATCGTCAGGGTGACGAGGTGTTTCATACATATGTAGTTTCTATGTTAGCGCCTGTAGGCAATGGCCCTCCCACCTTTCAGGCTTACGGATAAACCTGCCGGCCGCGCTAAGCTCTTCGAAGCACTGCCTTTCTTCTCCACGGGCGGTTCAAAAGAAAAGCAGCCCTTCGACGGGCTCGGAACGGGCGGGGAAGGGGGCAAGCGGGATCGCACCCTTAAAATCACAACGGATCTTCCGCCTTGATGATCGGCTCGGAGCTGACCTTCTGCGTCGTATGCAACTCGCGCGGCGCAGCCAGGCTGGCGAGGACCGTGGCGTCCTTGCCATACAGATCCCTGAACTCGGTCAACTGCCCCGAGCCGTCGCGGCCATAGGTGTTGTAGGTGATGTACACCGGAAATGTTCTGGTCATCGTCACCCGTGCGTATTTATGCGCGTTGGATTTCTCGACCGCGACATCCGGGGTCAGGCCGGCGCCCAGCATGCCCATGATCATCCCCAGTTCCACGGCCTTTTCGGTGCGGATGCAGCCGTGGCTGAAGGCGCGTACCGGCGCGTTGAACAGGGTGCGATCGGGGGTGTCGTGGAGGTAGATCGCGTGCGGATTGGGCATGTCGATCTTCATCAGCCCCAGCGAATTGCGCACGCCGGGTTGCTGGACCAGAGTGACCGTGCCGCTGGCGTTCGTGGTGGAAAGATAGCCTTCGCTCCTGGCCAGGGCAGGGTTGGCGGCCAGCCTGGCAAAGTGCGGTTCGTGCTGGATGATCGATTGCGGCACGGTCCAGTTGGGATTGAACACCACCGCCTGCACCGTGGCCGACAGCTGCGGGGTGGAGGTACGGCCGGGCCTGCCGACGATGGTGCGATAGGTGCGGATGATCTGATGGTTGGAGACGAGCCGGACCTGGAACTCGGGCACGTTGACGATCAAATAGATCATCCCCAGGTCGCGCGGCAGCCAGCGCCAGCGATCCATGTTGACGCGGATCAGGTCGCGCTGGTTCTGGTCACCGGCGCCGGTAAGCGCCGCCTTCAGCGCGATGAATTCGCCATTGGTCGGATCGAGCGCGCTCAGCGTGCCGGCGATGTCGTGGGTGGCCAGCGCCTTGGTCAGGACCGTGGCGGTGGGGATCAGATCGGCGTCGGGATCGACCACGAACCATTCCTGGCGCGCGGTCATCGGCGTGCGCCCGTCGCGCAGGTCTTCGACCAGCCAGTCGAATGCACGGCTGGCCTGCGTATCCAGGTCCGGCCCGGCGCCCCCCGCCTTGGCAGCCTCGATCGCGGCCCGCAGATCGTCGGGCTGGTAATCCCCCGGGGTCAGGCCCTCGCTGTCGACGGTGGGAATGTAGCTGAGCAGCGCGGTCGCGTCTTCCACGGTCCAGCTCATCACCGGTTCCGGGACCGGCATCGGTACCAGGGACGCGGTGACCGGCGGCACCATGATTACCGGTGTTCCGTCCTGGTTCGGGGCGGTCGCCGTGAGTGGTGCCCCCGGGTCGGGTAGCAGGCTGGCCGGCGGCGGAGGCACCGGAGCGGCCAGCGCGGGATCACTGACCGCCGCAAAACCCGCCCCTGCGGCTAAAGCCAAAACCGCCACACTCAGCCGCAATCCGAACCTGCCCGCCATGCTCGCCATTCCATTCTGCCCGGCCGGCCCGCTGCTCGGGCGTCGACCACCGCTGCTGCCATGCGCCATTCGCCAGCCTCCATCAAGTCCGGCCGCCATCAAGCCCGGCCGCCATCAAAGATTGTGCCTGACTCGGGGATGAACTGGACGGGGTAATCCACAAGATCATTGCCGCGCCCGCTCTCCCCGCAGGGTCCGTCGCATCCGGGCATGTTCGTGCTGGAGAATTGGCCGGCATCCTGCCAGTATTGCACCGCGATCTCTTGACCTTGCGCCGATCAACGCGCATCGGCTTCGCCGTTGAATTCATTCGCCGCCGCCGCACGGAGCGATCCGCACGCACCGCTCGCCATCCGCCAGTAACAAGGAATCCCCGCATGACCCAGGTCGGACAAGACGCGCTCGGCACGCGCAGCACCATGACGGTCGGTGGCAAGGAGATCACCTATTATTCGCTGCGCAAGGCGGCCGAAAAACTGGGCGATATCTCGCGGCTGCCGTTTTCAATGAAGGTGCTGCTGGAAAACCTGCTGCGGTTCGAGGATGGCGGTTTCACCGTTTCGACCGCCGACATCCAGGCCCTGATCGACTGGCAGAAGAACCCCGCCGAATCGCAGAACGAAATCCAGTATCGCCCCGCGCGGGTGCTGTTGCAGGATTTCACCGGCGTGCCCTGCGTGGTCGATCTGGCCGCGATGCGCGACGCCATCGCCAAGCTGGGCGGCGATACCACCAAGATCAATCCGCTGGTCCCCGTCAATCTGGTGATCGACCATTCGGTGATGGTCGATGAATTCGGGCACGCCGGCGCCTTCGAGCAGAACGTCGAGATCGAATATCAGCGTAATTTCGAGCGTTATGATTTCCTCAAATGGGGCTCGAAATCGCTCGACAATTTCTACGCCGTGCCGCCGGGCACCGGCATCTGCCATCAGGTGAACCTCGAGAACATCGCCAGGACGGTGTGGACCAGCGTCGATGCCAGCGGCGCCACCGTCGCCTATCCCGACACCTGCGTCGGCACGGACAGCCACACCACCATGATCAACGGCCTGGGCGTGCTCGGCTGGGGCGTGGGCGGCATCGAGGCAGAGGCGGCGATGCTCGGCCAGCCGGTGTCGATGCTGATCCCCGAGGTGGTCGGCTTCAAGCTGACCGGCGCGCTGGCCGAGGGCGTCACCGCGACCGACCTCGTGCTCACCGCCACCCAGATGCTGCGCAAGCATGGCGTGGTCGGGCGGTTCGTGGAATATTACGGTCCGGGCCTGGCCTCGCTCAGCCTCGCCGATCGCGCGACATTGGCCAATATGGCCCCCGAATACGGCGCGACCTGCGGCTTCTTCGGCATCGATGACAAGACGCTCGACTATCTGCGCCTGACCGGCCGCGAGGAAGAGCAGATCGCGCTGGTCGAAGCCTATGCCCGCGAGCAGGGCTTCTGGGTCGGCGCCAATGCGCCAGAGCCGATCTTTTCCAGCACCCTGGGCCTCGACATGAGCACCGTGGTGCCGTCACTGGCCGGGCCGAAGCGCCCGCAGGACAAGGTGTCGCTGCCCGATGTCGACGATGTCTTCAACGCCGATCTGACCAACCTCTACAAGAAGGTCAACTCGCGCGTGCCCGTCGAAGGCAAGAGCCACGACATCGGCGATGGCGACGTGGTCATCGCCGCGATCACCAGCTGCACCAACACCTCCAACCCCAGCGTGCTGGTCGCTGCCGGGCTGGTCGCGAAAAAGGCCAACGAACTGGGGCTGAAGCCCAAGCCCTGGGTGAAGACCTCGCTCGCCCCCGGGTCGCAGGTGGTCACCGATTATCTGGTCAAGGCAGATCTCCAGCGTCACCTGGACGACATCGGCTTCAACCTGGTCGGC
The DNA here is from genome assembly GCA_964245935.1 of uncultured Novosphingobium sp. Classification (GTDB taxonomy): domain Bacteria; phylum Pseudomonadota; class Alphaproteobacteria; order Sphingomonadales; family Sphingomonadaceae; genus Novosphingobium. The sequence continues at coordinate 4,162 of CAXTOS010000023.1, read as the reverse complement.
TATGGCTGCACCACCTGCATCGGCAACTCCGGGCCATTGGCCGAACCGATCAGCGCCGCGATCAATGCCAACGACATCGTGGCCGCCTCGGTCATCTCGGGCAACCGCAACTTCGAAGGCCGCGTCTCGCCCGATGTGCGCGCCAACTTCCTCGCCTCGCCGCCGCTGGTCGTCGCCTATGCGCTGAAAGGCACCGTCACCGAGGATTTCACCACCACCCCGATCGGCCAGGGCAGCAACGGCGCCGATGTCTATCTGCGCGACATCTGGCCGACCAATGATGAAGTCGCCACCACCATGGCCGCCTGCGTTACCCGCGACATGTTCCAGGCGCGCTATGCCGACGTCTACAAGGGCGACAAGCACTGGCAGGCGATCGACGTTACCGGCAGCGACACCTACCAATGGCGCGCGGGCAGCACCTATATCGCCAATCCGCCCTATTTCGAAGGGCTGACGATGACCCCGCCGGCCGTCACCGACATCATCGAGGCAAGGCCGCTGGCGATCCTGGGCGATTCGATCACCACCGACCACATCAGCCCCGCCGGCAACATCAAGGTCGACAGCCCGGCCGGCAAATATCTGCTGGAGCACCAGGTCGCCAAGGCCGACTTCAACTCCTACGGCGCGCGCCGCGGCCACCACGAAGTGATGATGCGCGGCACCTTCGCCAACATCCGCATCAAGAACGAAATGGTCCCCGGCATCGAGGGCGGCATGAGCCGCCACGGCAGCGAGATCGGTGCGATCTACGATGTCGCCATGCAGTACAAGGCCGAGGGCACGCCATTGGTCGTGATCGCCGGCAAGGAATACGGCACCGGCTCCAGCCGCGACTGGGCAGCCAAGGGCACCAATCTGCTCGGCGTGCGGGTGGTCATCGTGGAAAGTTTCGAACGCATCCACCGCTCGAACCTGGTCGGCATGGGCGTGCTGCCGCTCCAGTTCAAGGATGGCGACACCCGCCTGACGCTAGGCCTGACCGGCGACGAAACCTTCACCGTCCGGGGCGTGGCCGAACTGAAACCGCGCCAGGACGTGGTGGTGGAAGTGGGCCGCGCGGATGGTTCCAGCTTTACTTTCACGGCGCTGTGCCGGATCGATACGGCCAACGAGCTGGAGTATTTCCTGAACGGCGGGATTTTGCATTACGTGCTGCGCAAGCTGGCGGCTTAAGCGGGAAGGGTAAGGTGCGAGGGGCAAACCCCTCGCGCTCCGTCATTTTTTGTGGTGCCCTTTCAATGTCGCGCCCCGCCGCGCGCGCCTTTCCAAAGAAGATTATACCAATAGAACGCACCGTCAGAATTCACAAAAGGCTGCAGATTTGTGCACCGGATTTATGCGCCGGTAAAACGCAACAATTCCAATGGTCTATGTTTGGTGCGAAAATCTTGATTTTCGCACCAAACGCAACGGCAGAAAACGCCCAAGATCGGGCATTTTAGACGGTACGCCCGTTCGCCTGAATCAGACGATATTCAGGCGCCAATCATTTCTGAGTTCGGCTGAGATTCGTCAGAACTGCGCTGACGCGCGAACAAGGGGTCGATTTATCCGGGTCCGCTTCGAAAGGTTCGCCATAGTTCGTCGGCTGGGCGTTCTTTGGAGTACTGGTCAGGAATTTATCGAGTGTACCGCATTGCCTAACCGCGAAGCTTGCCATCTCATCCTCTATGTCGCCTGCTCCCCATCCGAACGGGGGATGCGACCGGCAAAATCTTTCCTCGTGCGGAAGCATACAGGCTTCCTGCTTTTGCTTCGCAGCCTGATAGCGAGATGTATCCCTAGAGCGTTGAGACAAACGGACATCAAGTAGACAAGGCGTCGCGACAAAAGACGAAAGCGACAATGCGACGCCATTGCGTCGCGTCCTCGCACTTTCATAGTAATAGACTAGCGCTCCGTCAGTTGCGTCTATTTGCCGTATGCGCGGAAACCATCCTAGTAGTTCTCTTGCCGAAATGCAGTCGTAAGTTGATAGCGGGCCAATCTCCAGATCTGCTTCAATATCGTTGCTGGATTGAACATAGCCCGAACAATCGTGGTTTTCGGACACGTAGTATCGAATTTTAGTTTCGCCCGAAACTTCCGTCGGCTTGGAATTTAAAAACCCAAATCCGGGGACAGTGAGTGACGACCGACCAAATGGGGTCGATTGCAGGCCCGAAGCAGCATCGAAGCGAGTCACCCTTGTTTGGCGCTTCGTGTATCCGAGCGCGCAGTTTCGCGCGAAGGGCTCCACCATAGCGACATTGCTTGTGAAATTCGCCTGTAGCACCGCTTCAACATAACGCGAATCGGTCAATCTCCCAGACTCGGCGATAGCAATGAGGCGCTCGACCAAGATTCTACCGGGACGCGGCGTAGGCTTCTCAGCAATCGCCGACTGACACAAAGCAAGCAGAAGTAGCAACAGGATGCGCTTAAAAATGCCTTGCATGATTTCCATTTCTGACGGTTCCCACGATCGATCTCGTGCTAGCAGGAGCAATCAGGTCTGGTAATCGCGAATATTATTCAAAAGCAGACGTTCCGGAATCCACCAATTGTCGCCCTTCCTGGTGGGTGTCGGGGGCTTGGCGTATAGCCGTGCCTGTTCTATGTCCGACCCTTGACGGAATAAACACAAGATGTGGCGACTGATAGCCCATTACAGAGCTTACCTGGCGGCAAAAGCATGCCCTTAGATGGGCTGGAGCTCACTCTCGAAGCCAGGTGGCTAATGCTGCCGTGGCTCGCCCCGCTGATGATCTTGGCCGTGGTCGGTGTCGTGGCACACCCTGCCGATACCGTTATAAATTGGGCATTCGGCATTTTCGGCGGCATTTCGTTTTTTGGATTGAGCCTGGTCCTCTGGGAATTCATCGTGAAGCCGCTTTGTAATGACTGGAGAGGGGCCAAAGGAAAGCAAGACCGAGACTGAGCGCGGGGCCTCAGCCGAGGCACCCGCCACCTTCACATAATGGCGCGTTATCATCCGGATGCCCTCAGGCAAGACCCCTCCAATGTCTGGCCCATTGGGCTATTGCCAGTCGGTGACCCCATCACTCACGGCGTATCGATCACGCCGCCATCAACGCGCAAAGCCGCACCGGTCGTCGCTGCGGCCTGGGCCGAAGCGAGGTAGACCACCATGTTGGCGACTTCCTCCACAGTAGCTGCGCGGCGGATGATAGAGCTCGGCCGGTGGGTGGTGACGAAATCCGCTGCAACATCCTCGATCGGCCGACCGCCGCGGGTGCGTTCGTCCTCGAGCATGGCTGCCATGCCCTCGGATAGAGTCGGACCGGGTAAAACCGAATTCACGGTCACGCCGGTCCCAGCCATCCGCTTTGCGAGCCCGCGTGCCAACGCCACATCAGCCGTCTTGGCTACGCCGTAATGGATCATCTCAACCGGGATATTGAATGCGGATTCCGATCCCAGCAGCACGAACCGGCCCCAGCCTTTTGCCGCCATGCCCGGCAAATAGGCACGCGCAAGCCGGACGCCGGCCATCACGTTGACCTGCCAGTGCTGATCCCATGTCGCATCGTTGGTGTCGAAGAAGTCGGCAGGCTGGAAGATACCCAAGTTGCTGACTACGATGTCGGCCGCTGGTTCAGCAGCGAGGAGCGCCTCATGCCGTCCGGCAGTACCGAGATCCGTGGCGACCCCGCGGGAGTTTCCGCCCAGGCACGCAACAGCAGCATCGACCTTGGCGCTGGTGCGGCCATTTACGACCACGGTGGCGCCGGCCTCGGCCAGCCCCTTCGCGATCGCAAAGCCGATGCCTTCGGTTGAGCCCGTGATGATAGCCGTCTTGCCGGTGAGGTCGATGTTCACGTGGTATCTCCGATCAGGGTAGTCGAGACTTGCGCCGGCTTTACGCGCTGCGCCCGCCAGGTAAATGCCGATATAGCGTCGATGGCGCCACCTTCAGCCGGTGGGCCTCAGCGGCAGCGACGTCACCATGAACGAGGATTTGTGCTAGCTGACGAAATCGGTCCTGCAGGTTTTTAAATTCGCCCGCGGACTCCTTCAGCTCCTTCACGTGCGTCTCGATGTCGAGCGCCTGGGCGATGGAAGGGATGAGCGTCGACAGCAGACCCGCGACCGCGACCGTGTCAATCGGCGTGCAAACGGGGCTCTGACGCAGATTTGATGACGTGCACGGTCA
>CAXTOS010000022.1:0-28030 GCA_964245935.1 uncultured Novosphingobium sp. | reverse complement strand
TGATCCCGAACTTCTACCTCGTCATCCCGAACTCCCACCTCGTCATCCCAAACTTGATTTGGGATCCATTCTTCCTACGCTGCCTGGGCAAGGCGACCTCGGCAGAATAGGTCCTGATTTCATCGGGATAACGTCGGAAAAACTGCTGCGCACACGCTTTCACGGGCAGCGGCTGTCGCGTTGCGGTGCTCCGGCGCCGCGGGTTACCCAATTGCCGCCCGGTGCCATATATTTCTCGCCCGGTTCGGTTTGCGCGATCAGCAGGCAGCCGGTGGTAAAGGCGTATTCCTCCACCGTGGCGTGCTGGGCCTGCGCGCGGGACGAATAGACTGATTTCCGCCGGATATTGATGTCTTCGACCATGTGGTGCAGCGCCGGTGAGCCCGCCCCGACCATGCCGAGATAGCCATCGCCCTGTTCGCCGACCTGACCGCCGGCGCGGGCGGCGGCATAGGCGGGGTCGCGCGCCTGGGCCAGCGCACTGCTGCCCGCCGTCAACAGCAGTGCACCCAGAACGACCAGCCCCGCTGACTTCATTCGCCCGACCATCAGAAAATCTCCTTGTTGGTGTCGACCGTTTTGGTGGCATCGCCCGACAGCTTGTACACTACATCCATGGTGATATTCATGTTCAACTCGATAACGATCGGCTTGTCCGGCGCGTTCACCGAAATGCACCCCGACAGTGACCCGGCGCCGGCAATTGCCAAAAGAATGGCGTAAATTCGTCGACCCGGCGATATTGCGTGCTGACCATTTTGCCGCACATTCTCTATTTCCTGCATGCCGGGGTTTGTCGCAGCGCGCGACCGGCAGGTCAATTCGGCACTCATCATGGCTTGATCTCACTTACAGGAGGCTGAACGCCGGTTGCGGGAGGTCGTGGCTGAACCGGAGCCGGATGCGCCACCGGCTTGCCGTCGGCCCCCAGCAGCCCCAGCGTGCGGGGATCGGGCAGATAGCTGGAATCATACAGCGACTTGAAATTGGTCAGCAGCATGTAGAACGGCGCGTGGATATTGACGTTGAATTGCAGTGGCAGTCTGCCGATTTGCCGGGTCAGGAAATTGCGCCTGGCGCCGGGGCCCTGCGTGACCCCATGCATGCTGACGCGGGTGAAGATATCGCCCGACAGCGACCCGTCCAGACCAATGCTCAGCTGCCGGTAATTCAGAGATTTCAACGTTTCAAAGGCATAATTGGCCATCGGCGACAGGTCCTTGTAGCTCAATGCGCCGACGTAGGACACGCTGCCGCCTGGCGGACGCGACGTCAGCATGCCCCCGACCACCTTGCCGCCGTTTTGATCGAACACCAGCGGCAGGCCGCCATCGAACAGCCCGGTCGCGCCCAGATTGGACATATTCATGCGGACCAGGAATTTGGCCGCATCGACGCCATCGACGCGCATCTCATAACGGCGTACTTCGGTCGCGCCCAGCGTCATGCGCGTCGGCAGCAAACGCAGCCGCCCATCCAGGAACGGCCATTCCGCACCCTTTACCGCCAGCACATGGCCGGGCAGCAGCGCGAAAGTCAGCACGCCGTCATCGACCTCGACGCCGGGATTGATCGCGGCGATCTTCAATTGCTGATCAGGCGCGGACACCAGTCCCAGCAAGTCGGTGAAGGTCACGGCGCCCGACAGGCCTTTGACCGGGCCGAAGGCGGCCGCGAAATCGAGCGAATCGCTGGCGAACCGCCCCCGGCTGGTGACATTGCCGCCGGCCCAGTCGATCGTCCCCTGCCCCGCGACGCCACCGCGCACATCGGCCACGACCCCCAGCAGCGACGACGACAGCATCTCGGGCTGAAGGCTCTTGTCGAAGTGAATCCCGTCTACGCCCAGTTCGGCGTGGCCAGTGCCGTTGCCCGGATCGTGACGGATGGCGACCCGAGTGATGGCGCGGTCGCTGCGCGGTTCGCGCAGCACGGCCTGGGCCGTGATCACCCCGCGCGTCAAATTCAAAGAGCCGCCCCGCGCCACCAGCGGTTGAAACCGCGCCGGCCGGTCGCGGTCCTCGACCTGGAACGCCGCATCCGCGATGGCCAGCACCCCGCCCTCATAGCGCCAATTGCCGCCAAGCTGGCGCAGGTTCAGCGGCACCGCGGCAAGGTCGATATCGCTGCCGGCAAAACGTCCGCCGATCGTCGCGCCCAGATTGGCGGTCACGTCGCCAAGGCGGAAACGCGAGGTGCCCTGCCCCTCGCCGAGCGCCACCGCCACGGTCTTTGCGACCAGCGTGCCCGAGGATTTGGGCAGGAATGCGAAACCGAGCGGTCCGCCGGTCAAGCGAATGGGCGAGCCCCCGAACTGCCCGACCAGGTCGAACGCGGGTACGCCGGCCGCGACGCGGGCACCATCTGCGCCGATCTCGACGATGGCCCCGCCCGCCCGTGGACACAACGTCAGCGCGTCGCGCAACAGGGTCAGCGACGCAAGCCCCAGCCGATCGAACGCGATACGCGTGCAGCCGGGCCACAATCGCAGCCCGCGCCGCGTCCACGAACCGGCGATGGGCAAGTGCATATTCTGCGCGACGCCGCCCGGCAGCGGGCCGGACAGTACCGCCTCGCCCGCCATGCCCAGCGCGCCATTGACCAGCGTCACATCCAGTGCCGGCACCGCCGCCGCCGCTGGACCGGCCCGATAATTGGCCATGGTCACGCCCAACCGATCGCGGCCGTCGGCGCCGCGCGCCATCGTCCCGGCGATCAGCGGCAATTGTCCACCGGTGACGAAATGACCGGAAACCCGCGTGCCGGTACTCCCGCTGACGATCGCACCGCGAGACAACGCCAGCAGCACCACCCCGGACCCCCCGGTCAACTGCGCCTCGGGCAGGACCACGCTGCTGGTCGCCTTCGAACGATGCACCATGAAGCGACCAGTCAGCCGGCTGCCCGGTGTTTCGCGTGCCAACACCTGGCCGATGCGCGCCAGCAGTGGCCCGGCCGGGGTGCTCGCGCTCGCCTGACGCGCCTGTTCGAGGGCGCGCCAGGCAGCGGCGTCGGGGGTCAGTCCGGTCCCGTTCAGCGTGCCTTCCGCCGTGATATGCGAACCGCCGGTGTCGGTGCGCAGCAGGCCCTCGCCGCCCAATGACGACGCCGCCAGCCTGCCGCCGTGAACCCCGTGCAAGCTGCCCGCAAAGCGCGCGGTGACCGCGCTGCCGCGCAACGTCAGGTCGGCGCCGCCTTGCAAGCTGTCGGCGTGCGCAGCGCCGATGGCCAGGTCACGCACTGACCAGCCGACATGCCCCTCGCCGCCGTCGATCGCGGCGTTGGCGCGCAGGTCGAGCGGCAGGGTGACCTGCCCCGACTGGACGCCGGTTCGTACACACCGCATATTTGCCCACTGCAATGGGCCGGTCAGGCGCGGGCGCTCCCCCGTAATGGCGATATCACCCGAAAGCTTCGCATCGCCGACGCCGCAACCTGCCAGACTAACATGCCGTGCCACGGCCACCAGCGCGCCACTGAACCCGTCACGCAGGGGCCCGGCGCCGGTCAGCCCCAGCCCGATCATCCCGGCGTCGCTCGCGATCTTCCCGCGCCCGTCGACCACGCGCAGTACCACATCGGGCAAGCGGAACCGCCCGGTCGACGGCTCATGCAGCAGCTTGTCGAGAGTGCCGAAACTCAGCCTGCCGTCGCGCCAGGCGCCCCGCAGGCGCGGGTTGACCAGCGTCACCCGGTCCAGTCCGGGAGCGCCGCCGTGCAGGCCGGCGCTGGTTATCACCCGGTCGATCGTCAAATCGGGATGGGCCGGGTCGCCCACCACCACATCGGCAATGATCTGTTCGCCCAGGCCGATCGATGCGATACGCCATTTCGCCGGAATGCCCTGCCGGCGCAGCATGGTGGTGATGGCATGATCGGCGATATCGCCGCGTTCGCTCCAGACGATGCCGACCAGCACCGCCATTGCGCCCACGCCGGCCGCCAGCACCCCGCGACGCATCCGGCGGGGCCGGGCATCGCTTGCGGCCTCGCCTGCCGTTCCATTTGCCCCTGCGTCCATCACCCCACCCTTGCGCGCCGGCACGGGAAAGGCAATGCACGCGGCTTGTCCCGGTAATCAGAAGGATCTGCTGTGCCGCAGCCCGTCCGAACCGCAGATGAACACGCGGGAAAGAGGTGCTGCCGTGACAGAGGTTAATCTGTTCGATACCGGGAATGGCGATGGGGATGGGGATGGGGGGGGCGGCAGCGGCGGTGGCCGGCCAAAACCAGGCGCTGACGGCCACGACGCCTCCGGCCATCGCGCCCGCCTGCGCAAGCGCCTGCTCGATGGCGGCGCCGAAGCATTGGCGGATCACGAGGTGATCGAATATCTGTTGATGACCGCGATCCCGCGCCGCGATACCAAGCCGATCGCGCGCACGCTGCTGAAACAGTTCGGATCGCTGGCCGGAGTATTCAACGCCGACCCGGCGGCGCTCGCCCGGCATCCCGGCATGGGCGAGACCAGCGCCGCGGCGCTGCGCATCGTCGCGCTGGCGGCGCGGCGGCTGGCGCGAACCCAGGCCACCATGCAACCGGTGCTGGGCAGCTGGCAGGCGCTGATCGACTACCTGACCATCGATATGGCGTATTTGACGGTGGAGCGGGTGCGAGTGCTGTATCTCGACACCAAAAATCGCCTGATTCGCGATGAACACGTCACCGACGGCTCGATCGACGAGGCGGCAATCCATCCGCGCGAAGTCATCCGCCGCGCGCTCGACCTGGGTGCAACCGCGATCATCATCGTCCACAACCATCCGTCCGGCTCGCCCGAGCCCAGCCGCGCCGACATCCAGATAACCAACCGCATTGCCGAAGCCGGGCGGCTGCTGGGCATCACCGTCCATGACCACGTGATCATCGCACGCGAAGGGCATGTGTCGCTGAAGGCCAAGGGCCTGATCTGATGGGCCCAAAGCATCCGCAGCGATACGCAAGGCTTGCCATGACGCACCACCCTGCCTATAGCCCGCGACCTCGGTCGGGACGTAGCGCAGCCTGGTAGCGCATCACACTGGGGGTGTGGGGGTCGGAGGTTCGAATCCTCTCGTCCCGACCAGAGGTTTTCAGGCCGACCAGAGGTTTTCAGGCCGACCAGAGAATTCAGGCAACCAGCAATTTGGCGCCGCTTTTCGCGTTGCCCGGTCGGTCGGAGCGGCAACCGGTTTCGACATGATCCATTCGTTCCGGCACCGCGTATCATGCCGGTTGCAAAAGAATGGTCAAACCTATGAAAACCTTCGCGCTCAGCTATCTGTCCGTTGCCGTGATCATGCTCGGGCTGGATGCGATCTGGCTGTCGCTGACCGCTACCCCGCTTTATCGCGCCCAACTGGGGTCGTTGATGCTGCCGAAACCGGTGATCACGCCCGCCGTGCTTTTTTATGTATTATACGTGCTAGGTCTGGTGGTTCTGGTGGTTCTGCCCGCGCTGACGGCCCGTAGCTGGGGCTTTGCCTTGACGCGCGGCGCGCTCCTGGGGTGCGTGGCCTATGCGACCTATGATCTGACCAACCAGGCGACCTTGCGTGGCTGGTCGACGACCTTGACGCTGGCCGACCTCGCCTGGGGCACGGCGCTGAGCGCCGCTGCAGCGACAGGCGCGTTCTTCATCGTCAACGCCGTGCTGAGCCGTTCGTAAGCTCCAGCGATTAGGCGTGCACCGATATTCGCACGCCCGGCGCCTTTATGACCGACAACAACGTGTCGAGCGTCGGATTGCCGTGCTCGCTCAGCGCCTTGTACAGCGCCTCACCGGTAATTCCGGCGTCGCCGGCAATCCTGGTCATGCCGGTGGCGCGGGCAGCGCCTCCCCCCACCTCCCCCCGCTTGCCCCCGCCCGGCAATCCTCTATGCACACGGCTCGCAAGGTGAAAGGGCGCAAGCAACCATGGCCAGCAATCTCGTCTATGTGCTGAACGGCCCCAATCTCAACCTGCTCGGCACGCGCGAGCCGGCCATTTATGGCCATGATACGCTGGACGACATTGCCGGCCGGCTGGATGATCGCGCCCGCGAACTTGGGCTGACGGTCGATCTGCGCCAGTCCAACCATGAAGGCCATCTGGTCGACTGGCTGCATGAGGCGCAGGTTGAGGGCGCGCGGGCGGTGCTGATCAATGCCGGCGCCCTTACCCACACCAGCATCGCGCTATACGACGCGATTCTGGCGATCGTCACGCCCGTGATCGAGGTCCATCTTTCCAATCCGCACGCCCGCGAGGCCATGCGCCACACAAGCTATGTCGGCATGGCGGCGAAGGGTACGATCGCCGGTTTCGGCGCGCAGAGCTACCTGCTCGCCCTGGAAGCCGCCGCAGCCTTCTGATAGCCTACCTTTCCAACGGCACACCCGGCAGTTGCTTCGACGTGCGGATCGTCAGCGAGGTCTTCACGCTCGCGACATTTGGCGCGGGGGTCAGCTGGCTCGTGAGGAATTCCTGAAAGCTTTGCAGATCCTTGCTGACGATTTTCAGAATGAAATCGATCTCGCCGTTGAGCATGTGACACTCACGCACTTCCGGCAGCAGGCGGACATGCGCCTCGAACTGGCGCAGCGCCTCTTCGGCCTGGCTCTTCAGGCTGACCATCGCGAAGACGGTGATCGCAAACCCCAGGCTGGCCCCGTCAAGATCGGCGTGATAGCCGCGAATGACGCCCGATTCTTCCAGCGAGCGCACGCGGCGCAGGCAGGGCGGCGCGGTCAGCCCGACGCGGTGCGCCAGCTCGACATTGGTCACGCGACCTTCGGCCTGCAATTCAACCAGCAAATGCCGGTCTATCTCGTCCAGACTGGACATGGTTCAGGTCAATTCCCTAGTTAAAATCACCGGCTATGGCTTTCGCAATCCGTCGCCGACACTGATTTTTGTAATTTTCATCCGCTGCCCATGCAATTCCGACAACATTGTTATTCATGCGCGCAACGTTGCGGCATTGCAACGCGCCACCATCCATGCCGAGCTTGCCTAAACCGTTTTGCCCGGCTAACGGCCGGGCATTCGCCGTCACGCCAGCTTTGTCGCTGACGAGGCAACGAATGCCGATCGATGTCAAAGCCTGTCCCGCAGGCCGCGCGGCGGGAAATCGCCAGACGGCAGGATGGGGCCTGTAGCTCAGTGGTTAGAGCTGGCCGCTCATAACGGCTAGGTCGCGGGTTCAAATCCTGCCGGGCCCACCATCCGCGGTTCCCGGCGGATCGTATCCGGGGCCAGGGACATCGTTCGGACCACAGGGTCGGGGAGTGGCGCAGCCTGGTAGCGCGTCTGCTTTGGGAGCAGAGGGTCGCAAGTTCGAATCTTGTCTCCCCGACCATTTTTCTTCAACTGAAACAGCATGTTAGAATATAGCGCCCCAGCGGGAATTTTTCCCTGCCGCGCCAGCGTCGCCGCAAGCAGAAGGTTTTCGCTGACGCTTCCGCTGCCCAAGGGATCTCAATAGTGTCAAACACCATGCGTCCGGCCTGAAAGAACGGATAAAATCTGTTCGGCTACGGGAGGTCCATCGTCAGCCATTAGTTCCAACTGCGCGCCGCTGGCATTGAATACCCGTGGAGGTCCCGGTATTTGGCCACCTGCGTTGTAGCGCCTAATAAAGTAGGTCAATTATATTGCTTGCACCGAACGAGCGCCTTGAACGGTGTTGGGGCAACGACCACTACGCGCCCGATGGCTTCACCGTAAAGAAGGTTGCGCCATACTCGCCCAACAGCTTTCTGCTGTTCCACAAGACGAGGCATTCGTTTCACGCTGTCCGCTCAATCGACGACATTGTGCCCAATCAGCGCTACGGTGGCCAGTTCCAGTTCTACGAGCCGACCAACGGGTTGTTCAACGACCTTTCCGCTCCCGATCTGATGAAGGTCCAGCGGGCGAAGCATCTCCAGGATTCAATAGCCAAGCGAATGGTCCGCAAGTTGGTCCGGCATAGGAATGCTTGGGAAAGCGCGCCGTACCGCAGGCGCTTCGCTGCGCCGATTAGAAGTCGTTAACACCAAGCCAGTCGCTAATTTGGCCGCCGTATCTGCCCGGCTCAATGATGCGATTGACGCACTGCCCTCCACTGTTACCGCACCCGGGAGGAGCGATGCCAAGGTCTTCGTCATGGCGCCCACCCGCGCCGATATTTGGTCGTTCGCCATGGTAGCGGATCAAGGTCGTGGGTCGTTTTTTTGGTCTACGCAAACTTGTTATACAAACTGTTGAGTTTTTTAGGCTTAGCCTGAGTGCAGGTAAAATTTGTCCAGACGGAAAAATCGTTCGGATTGAAACGCGACTCTGGACCAAAAACAAGAGAGGGTTCCAAGCAGCCGGCCTCCTTGTACCACCGGTTCGCATCATACAGGATCACCTGCGGCATCTTGCCATTTGTCAAAACGAATTGCCGGTAGGGAACGGACCATTCTACCTGCAAACGGATGCTGGCATCGCGCTGCGCGGGCGTCCAGCCTTGCCGGGCCTTGGCAATGTCCATAACTGACGGGCTTACCGATGCGGGGGCGGGCACAGCTGTTTCGGCCTGGCTTGCCAACATCCAGTCATGGACGAAAACGCCGATTGCACCGGCTTGTACTCCGAGGCTGATAAACAGCCATTTGGCTAAACCAAATTCTTCATGATCTGGTTTTACGGCCTGATCACTCCGGTTGGTCGGATCAACGCGGTAATTTCGAACCGCAAACACAAATAAAATCGCCAGAACAAGCATTCCCAATGCGATCAATGATCGCGCACCGTATCGAGGGGCGTCGAAATTCAGCGACGTCACAAAGCCCAGCACCATGATCACTGCAAAACCGGCCCCGCTCCAGGCCAGTAGCGCCGGCCGGTTCGCTTTCATCGGAAATTGCAAAAGCAAAGCGCCAAGGGCGAGCGCCACCAGCAATGGGGACGCCAGCACACGACGCGGGTCAAGGACATAAATTGCAACTTTGTCACTGGCGTCCCCTCCCCCGTGAGCGCGTACCCAGAAATGCGCGACGATTATCGCTATCATCAGAGCTAAACCGGTCCAAAACCGGGGGTTCCTGCCTGTGCTCTGCCATTGTTGATAAAGAGCAAGCCCAGCCGCGACCAGAGCTGCCGGCAAAGCTAGTTCATGCGTAAACACCAGCGCAGCGAAGCCGGCTATAAACACGGCATTCGGCCCCGAATTCTTGACGGCGGTGAGCAGTATAACCCACAAGATGCCCGGCGCCAGGAGAAGCTCTGACGGGAATCCCCAGCCCTGAAGGGAGAAGAGAATGGTCTGGACGACAGGAAACACCAGAAGCCGTGGCTCTGTCCTCCAGGCAAGCCAGTAGGACCACAGGGTCAATCCCGCTTGGCACCCGTAAAACAGCAGGCAATTTGCAAGCGCGATTTGTGTGGGGACCAAGTGGAACAGGTGACTGATCTTGAGTACCGGCCAAACTGTCAGCGCGTAAGGCGTAAAACGGGCGGCGATCGCTTTCCACTTCAATATCCATGGGTTACCCGTAGCTAGCGCGAACACGAACCATCCGCCGTCTGCATAAAGCATGACATTTTCTTTGGCAAAGACCACAATCGCAACGAGTTCGATAATAATTGACAATATAGCAAGAATTAACGTAGCCATGACCGGCGTTCGAGTCATGTTTACGGAGGTTGTCGCGCCCAAGTGAATTGACTTCTGCAATATGCGATTTAATAATTTTGGCATAGCTTCCTGTCCCTTAGTTGGGCAATCTCACTTTTGATATTATTAATGTTTTTCCAAATAGAATGGCAGGGTCTTCGATGTATTTGTGGAGAACGTGCGAGAGCACAAAAGTGATAATCGTGATCAATGCGACCATATATGGCAGCCCTAAATAATCTGAAGCTATCCCATACACGGCGAGTATTACGGGGAAATGCACAAGGTAGAGTGGGTAGGAAATATCCCCCAGATATCCAAACAGCCTGTTACCCAGCCACCTTTGTGCTACGGGATTATACGCCGCCAGGGCAATCAGGCCAACGGCGCTCAGCTTGGCTGGAAGCCCTAAAGCACGCTCAGGGGCTATGCTCAATCCAAGCGCAAGAGCAGCCAGCAAGGGACCGATCAGAAATGGCGTGATTTTGGCGGCGAGCTTTTCCAGAACAGGTCCGGAGGCGGCCAGAGTTCCTCCTGCAACAAAATAGATCATTGCAGCGAGGGCCTCTATCAACCCAAAATTGTCGTTGATATGCAGATATGGCAGGAAGTGCATCGCTATCGCTCCTATCCACAGTAAAATATTGGTGAGTCTGTTTCGATTAATCGCCAATACGATGAGCGGCATCATTAACGACAACTTAATTTCTATCGCCAAGCTCCAGGTAGGATGGTTTAGCTGTAAACCGTGGCTCCCGGTTGCTAGCAAGATTTGCTGGACCGCGTCGCGAAATGGCGAACCATTGCACCAGCCGCAGTTGAATCCTTCTGCCATCAGCGGCGATCGGTAATTCTGTAATTTATAGGCAAATGCTGCAAAAAATATCAATATGACTAAATGAACAGGGTATAAACGGAATATACGGGAAATACAATATTTTGGATAATTATTAGTTTTCCCATTTAGCGATTTGTATAGAACGAAGCCGCTTAGAACGAAAAACAAGATGACGCAATTTGTACCAGCGATCAGGGGTCGAAGGATAATCGTCTCTTGGATCTCGGTCCATATGTCAGATTTCGACGCGGTAACTAAATGGAAAATCAAGACAACTATAGCAGAAATGCCTCTCAGGCCATCCAGAGATCTAACCCGCATTAATTCCCCCCAAAAAAATAGCGACGCTGGCATTTGCGCGTTTCTATATATTTTTGGCTTTTGGCAATCGCCAATGCGCGCATTGCCGGTTTGCCTTTCGGACGCCGTGCGCCTATGGTGTGGGGAAGTCCCGGCTGAAGCGAATGCCGTCGCCCCAGGCGACATTCGCCGGCCGGGTTTTTTGATTTCCGCCGGGCCGTCAATTCCCCCTGACAAAACCCCCGGCGGGTATGACAAGGAATGATTGCGATGACCCGTCGCCGCCAAATTTACGAAGGCAAGGCCAAGATCCTGTACGAGGGCCCGGAGCCGGGCACGATCATCCAGTATTTCAAGGATGACGCCACCGCTTTCAACGCGCAAAAGCGCGGCACGATCAATGGCAAGGGCGTGATCAACAACCGCATCAGCGAGTATGTCTTCACCCGTTTGAGCCATATCGGCATCCCCAACCATTTCCTGCGCCGGCTGGGCATGCGCGAGCAACTGGTGCGCCAGGTCGAGATCATCCCGATCGAAGTGGTGGTGCGCAATGTCGCAGCCGGTTCGATCAGCAAGCGGCTGGGCATCCCCGAAGGCGAGCCGTTGCCGCACACGCTGATCGAATATTACTACAAGGACGATGCGCTGGGCGATCCGATGATTGCCGAGGAACATATCGCCTGCTTCGGCTGGGCAACGAACGAGGAAATGCAGGACATTTCCTCGATGGCCATCCGCGTCAACGATTTCCTCTGCGGCATGTTTTCAGCGGTGAACATCCGCCTGATCGACTTCAAGCTGGAATTCGGTCGCGTCTGGGATGGCGATTACAGCCGGGTGATCCTGGCCGACGAAATCAGCCCGGACGGCTGCCGCTTGTGGGACATGACCTCCGGCGACAAGCTCGACAAGGACCGCTTTCGCCAGGATCTCGGCGGCGAGGCAGAGGCCTATCAGGAAGTGGCGCGCAGGCTGGGCCTGTTGCAGGAAGACAACGGCCCCAGCGAAGTGCTGGACCTGACCAAGCACCGGAAGCTGCGGGGCAAGTAAGGTTCAGTGTTCAGTAATCAGTGATCGGTGATCGGAATCTTTTGCGGATCGCAGCAGAGGTTTGCTGAATGATCGCGAATTCAGCACGGGTCAGGACAGTCGCCGGGTTGATTTTGGCCGCCCTGCTTGCTGGTTGCGCGCAGAATACCGCACATAGCGCGATCCGGTCCGCCGCGCGCGCAAAGCCGGCCTGGGCCTTCATCCAAAGCGATGTAGCCGTCGATCCGGCCTATCGTTTCGGGCAGCTCCCCAATGGCCTGCGCTATGTCATCCGCCACAATGCCAATCCCCAGGCGCAGGGGCTGGTGCGGATGGAGGTAGCGGCCGGATCGCTCGATGAAAGCGATGCGACGCGCGGCTATGCCCATTTCATTGAGCATATGGCGTTCCAGGGCAGCACGCATGTGCGCGAGGGCGAGATGGTGCGGCTGCTCGAACGGCAGGGTCTGGCGTTCGGCGCCGATACCAACGCCGCCACCAGCTTCGAGCAGACCACCTATATGCTCGATCTGCCGCGCAACGATCCCGCACTGCTCGACACGGCCTTGATGTTGATGCGTGAAACCGCCAGCGAACTGGCTTTTGCGCCTGGCGCGGTGATGCGCGAGCGCGGCGTAGTGCTGGCCGAGATGCGCGACCGCAACAACTGGCAATATCGCGCAAGCCTGACGCGCCAGGCATTCATGAACCCCGCCGCGCGTTATGTGCAACGCATGCCGATCGGCCTGGCGGCAACGCTGGATGCGGCGACTCCCGCTGCGCTGCGCATGTTCTGGGCGCGCCATTACGTGCCGGCGAAAACCACCCTGATCGTGATCGGTGATTTCGATCCCGACGCGGTCGAAACCGCGATCAGGGCGCATTTCAATGGCTGGCAGGCGTCGCCATCTGCGCCCCAACCGGTCGCTGGCCCGATCGATCCGCGCGACCATGGCCGCACCGCCGTCAATCTCGATCCCGCCCTGCCCGACCGGCTGTATATCTCGCGGCATGGCCCCTGGCTGGACGAGCCGGATACCATCGCCCAGCGCCGCGAGGATCTGCAGCGGCAGATCGGCTATGCCATCATCGATCGCCGGCTCGAACATCTGGCGCGCCGGACCCATCCGCCCTTCCGCGATGCGGGCTTCGGCACGGGTGACGATTTCAAGAGCGGGCGCACCACCAATATCGTCATCGACTGCATTTCCGGGCAGTGGCGCCAGGGCATGGTTGCGGGCGTCGGCGCGGTGCGCCGGGCGCTGACCGCGGGTTTTACCCCCGCCGAAGTGGCCGAGCAGATCGCCAATGTCCGCATCGCCGCCCAGCACGGTGCCGCTTCGGCTGATACCCGGACCAATGGTGCGCTGGTACAAGCGGTGTTCGCGCTGATCCGCGACGATACCGTACCGGCAACCCCGCAAGCATCGCTGGCGCGGCTGGAAACCTTCGTCCCGGCAATCACTCCCGAAACGGTGCTGGCGGCGCTGAAGCGCGAAGTGGTGCCGCTCGATTCGCCGCTGATCCTGTTCGAGGGCCGACTGGCGCCGACCGGCGGAGCCCGTGCGCTGCGAAAAGTCTGGGCCGACGCGTGGGCACCGGCAGGAAGCAGCCAGCCCGCGTCGCCCGATGCCCCGCTCGTGCGCTTCGGCTATGGCGACTTTGGCACCCCCGGCACGGTGATCGCCGACATTCGCGATCCGCTGCTGCGCATTCGCGAATTGCGCTTTGCCAACGGCGTCCGGCTGAACCTGAAACATACCGACATCGACCACGATCAGGTGCTGGTGCAGTTGCACCTCGATGGCGGCGACATGCTGGCCACGCGCGCCAATCCGCTGGCGGCGAGCATGACCGGCTGGCTGGCTGCCGGGGGGCTGGGCAAGCATAGCGAGGATCAATTGCAGACGTTGCTGGCCGGCCATGCGGTGTCCAGCGGGCTGACCTCGACGCCCGAGGGGTTCGTGGCCGGCGCGCAGACCACGCCGGCCGACCTTGCGCTGCAATTGCGGCTGATGACCGCGCTGCTGACCGATCCCGGTTTCCGCGGCGAAGGCGAAGAGCAATACCGGCTGGCGATCAACATCTGGCTATCGCAGCTGCGCGCCACGCCAGGCAGCGCCATGGCGGCGGAGCTGGGCGGCCTGCTGTCGGATGCCGACCCGCGCTTCACCCTGCAAAAACCCGAAGCCTACCGCGCGCTGAACTACGCCCGGCTGAGGCGCGATATTGCCGACCGCCTGGCGCATGGGGCGATTGAGATCGGCGTGGTCGGCGATTTCGATGAAAACGCGGCGATCGCCGAAGTGGCCCAGACGATGGGCGCCCTGCCCGCCCGCGAAGCCGACTACCAGCCCTACGCCGACCAGCGCCAGCGCGGCTTTACCCATGATCACAGCCCACGGATCGTGCGCCACACCGGCCCCGCCGACCAGGCTTTGCTGCGGCTGACCTGGCTGACGCGCGATGACAGCGATCCGGTCGAAAAACAGGTGCTCAACCTGCTCCAGCGCGTCGTCCAGATTGAGCTCACCGAAAACCTGCGCCAACAGCTGGGCAAGGCCTATTCGCCCGGCGCGACCAGCGAACCGTCGCGCGCGTGGAAGGGCTATGGCACCTTTGCGATTTCCGCCTCGGTCGATGTGCAGGATCTGGCCGCGACGCGCGTGGCGATCGCCGCGACGCTGGCCGCGCTGCGCGATCATCCGGTCAGCGCCGACATATTGCTGCGCGCGCGCGCGCCGCTGATCGAAGGCTTTGCCAACACGCTGAAAAGCAACCAGGGCTGGCTGTTGCTGGTGGCGACGGCACAAAGCAACCCCGACCGCATCGATCGCCAGCTGAAGGCGCCGGATCGGGTGATGGCAGTCACCCCGGCCGATATCCAGGCCGCGGCCCGCCGGTATCTGACCGAAGCCGGTGAGGTGGAAGTAACTGCCTTGCCGCAAGCGGTGGAGGTGGTGGCTGCGGGATCGCAATAGGGTGTGATGACACGAAATCGGTACCGGTTCCTGATGCCGACCCGCAAATGCGCTTCACCGCTTGCCCCGCCGCGCCGCGCAAGCCATAGGCCAGCGCAGATTTTCCAAATTCCGCCAGAAAGGTGCGCGCCATGAAAGTGCGTGTTTACGTCAATCTCAAGAACGGCGTACTCGATCCGCAAGGCCGCGCCATTCATCATGCGATCGAGGGCCTGGGTTTTGCCGGGGTGAGCGAAGTACGCGCCGGGCGGCTGTTCGAGCTCGAAGTGGACAGCAGCGTCACCGACGAGGCGCTGGACCGGATGACCAGGCAATTGCTGGCCAATATGGTGATCGAAAACTATCGTATCGAGCGGGTAGCATAACCCCGGGAGGAACGGCATGACAGACTTCCACGCCGCCGTAATTACTTTTCCAGGTTCCAATTGCGACCGCGACATGGCCGTCGCGATCCAGGACATTTGTGGCGGCACCGTCCACCGTGTCTGGCACGGCGATGCCGTCCTGCCCGAGCGGCTCGACCTGATCGCGTTGCCCGGCGGCTTTTCCTATGGCGATTACCTGCGCTCCGGCGCAATGGCGGCGCGCAGCCCGATAATGCGCGCCGTGATCGCCGAAGCAGCACGCGGTGTGGCGGTGCTGGGGGTGTGCAACGGTTTTCAGGTGCTCGCCGAGGCCGGACTGCTTCCGGGCGCGCTGATGCGCAACGCCGGCATTCGCTTCGTCTGCCGCACGGTGGTCTTGACGGTGGAGAACAACCAGTCGGTGTTTACCAGCGGCTATAGGCAGCAACAGCGCATCCATGTTCCGGTCGCGCACCACGATGGCAATTATTTCGCCGACAAGGCGACGCTGGACCGGCTGGAGGGCGAAGGCCGCGTTGCGTTTCGCTATGCCGAGCCGGTCAATGGCTCGGCGCGCGACATTGCCGGCCTGCTCAACGGATCGGGCAACGTGCTGGGCATGATGCCGCACCCCGAACGAATGATCGAGCCGGCCCATGGCGGCAGCGACGGCCGGGCGCTGTTCGCTGCCGTGGCGCGAGGTCTGGTCGGGGCGTGATCCTTAAGCCCCCTCCTCTGAAGAGGAGCGGGTTGGCGGTGGTGTCTTTCTTCTTGCTTAGCAAGACGTTGCGGCTGGTAGCAAGCAATGCACCACCCCAGCCCCTCCTCTGAAGAGGAGGGGGATCGTAGCACTCTCATTCCACGGTTACGCTTTTGGCCAGATTGCGCGGCTGATCCACATCGGTGCCCTTCAAACAGGCCACATGGTAGGCCAGCAATTGCACCGGCACGGCATAGACCAGCGGCGCGATCAGCGGGTGCACCTCGGGCATCTCGATCGTCGCGAGACAGCCTTCGCCCGCCTCGTCCAGCCCTTCGCGGTCGGAAATAAGCACGATCCTGCCGCCGCGCGCGCGGACTTCCTGCATGTTGGACACGGTCTTTTCGAACAGCGGCCCGGACGGGGCCAGCACGATCACCGGCACCGCTTCGTCGATCAGCGCAATCGGGCCATGCTTCATTTCGCCCGCAGCATAACCTTCGGCGTGGATATAGCTGATTTCCTTCAGTTTTAGCGCCCCCTCCAGCGCCAGCGGAAAATCTTGCCCGCGCCCCAGATACAACACGTCACGCGCCGGTACGATCAAATGCGCCATGGCGGCAATCTCGTCGTCATGTGCCAGCGCGGCGTTGAGCGCAGCGGGAACCGCAACCAGATGCTCGACGATGGCGCGCTCTTCCTCGCGGGTCATGCGCCCGCGCCTGACCGCGAGATGCGCGGCCAGCGCGGCCAGCACTGCCAGCTGGCAGGTAAACGCCTTGGTCGAGGCCACGCCGATTTCCGGCCCGGCATGCGTCGGCAGCAGCAAATCGGCTTCGCGCGCCATTGAACTGGTCGGCACGTTGACGACGACCCCGATCACCTGCCCCGCCGCCTGGCAATGGCGCAGCGCCGCCAGCGTATCGGCGGTCTCGCCCGATTGCGAGATGAACAGCGCCAACCCGCCCGGCTCCAGCACCGGATCGCGATAGCGAAATTCGCTGGCGACATCGATATCGACCGGCAGCCGGGCGAATTGCTCGATCCAGTATTTTGCCACCAGCCCGGCGTAATAGCTGGTGCCGCAAGCCACGATGGTGATGCGCTTGATCTGGCTGAGGTCGAAATCGATCTGCGGCAGCGCGACGGTCTGGTCGACCTGATGGATATAGCTGCGCAGCGTCTGCGCCACCACGGTGGGCTGCTCATGGATTTCCTTGAGCATGAAGTGGCGATACTGGCCCTTTTCGATCGCCGACGCCGACGCGCCCGAAGTGGTAACTTCGCGCTTTACAGCATTATTATCCTTGTCGAAAATTTCCGCCCCATCGCGGGTGACGACGACCCAGTCGCCTTCGTCCAGATAGGTGATCTGTTGCGTCAGCGGCGCAAGCGCCAGCGCATCCGAGCCAAGATAGGTTTCGCCATCCTGGAACCCCACCACCAGCGGAGAGCCCAACCGCGCGCCGATCAGCAGTTCCGGGTGCTGCCGAAAGGCGATCGCCAGCGCAAAGGCGCCGCGCAATTGCGGTAGCGCGATCTGCACCGCCTGCTGCGGCGACAGCCCGGCCTCGACCTGCTCGGAAACGAGATGGGCGACGACTTCACTGTCGGTATCGCTCTCGAACACGCGCCCGCGCCGGGTCAGCGCCTCCTTCAGCTGGCGGTAATTCTCGATGATGCCGTTATGCACCAGCGCCACTTCGCCGGTGGCGTGCGGATGAGCGTTGCTGGCAGTCGGCGCGCCGTGCGTGGCCCAGCGGGTGTGCGCGATGCCGACCACGCCGGGCGCGGGATGTTCGGCCAGTTCGCGAACCAGATGGATCAGCTTGCCCGGCGCGCGGCGACGGATCAGCTGGCCATGGTCGACGGTGCACACCCCGGCGCTGTCATAGCCGCGATATTCCATCCGCCGCAGGCCATCGACCAGCCGGTCGGCGACCTGATCCTTGCCGATGATGCCGATTATGCCGCACATGCGATGACGCCTTTGCTAAATTGTATAGGGAACACGGATGCCCGGCATTTCCGCCGGGAAATCCCTGGTGTTGCGGGTCACCAACACCCTGCCCCGCGCCAGGGCGGTAGCAAGAATGATGGCGTCGGGTGATCTGAGCCGGGGCCGGTTGCGCCGCAGCGCGGCAGCGCGCGAAGCTATTTCGCTGTCGATTTCATCGATTGAAAAACCCTGCAAAAACAATTCGGTGTCGCGCGCTTCTGCGTCGCTGCCCTTGGACATCACTTCGACCCATGCCATTCGGCTGATCCAGGCACGTCCACCGCCCGAAGTTGCGCGCTTTAGCTCTACCCGGCCCGCCTCGATGCCGAGCAGAGCATCGATGACAATATTGGCATCGAAGGAAAAACCACTCATTCGGGCCGCTTCGCTGCCCGACTCGCGACCTGATCGAGGTAGATCTGGCGTTGTCGATCGTCCTCGGCATCGAATAGATCGGGGAATTCGGCCTTTACATCCTCGTAGTCGTCATCCCAGGGGCGGGTCCATGATGCCCGCTCGCGCCGCTGCCACTCGACGGCATCGCCAATATCGGTACGATCCTTCCACAGCCCGAAGCCGCGATCGATCCAGTCGTTCGGCGCCGGAGCACGATAAGCAGCCACCGCCTCACGCAACACCGCAGCGCGGGATTTGCCTTGCTCCGCAGCGATGCGGTCAAGGCGCTTGATGTCTGCTTCGGGAAGGTCGGCGAGTATGCGAGGCATGGTGATATATAGATATCATATCACGATATCAGGTCAAGACCTTCACCCCTTCCCCTCGGCCTTTTTCTTTTTCATCGCATCGTGAAAGCGATCGGCCCAGCCCGGTTTTACCAGCTGCTCGGCCCTGACCATGCGCAATTCGCCAGCGCCGACATCGCGCGATACCGCGCTGCCGGCGGCCACGATCGCGTCCGCGCCGATCCGCACCGGCGCGATCAGGGCGGAGTTCGAACCGATGAAGGCGCGCTCGCCGATTACCGTCTTGTGCTTGAAATAACCGTCGTAATTGCAGGTGATGGTACCGGCGCCGAGATTGGCCCCGGCGCCGACCTCGGCATCGCCGATGTAGGACAGATGGTTGGCCTTGGCACCCTGGCCGAGCACTGCATTCTTGACCTCGACGAAATTGCCGATCTTGACACCCTGCTCCAGCCGCGCGCCGGGACGCAGCCGGGCATAGGGGCCGATCACCACCCCGCTGGCCAGCGTCGCGCCTTCCAGATGGCTGAAGGCATGGATCGTCACATTGTCCGCCACCGTCACGCCGGGGGCCATCACCACGTTCTGCTCGATCATTACATCGCGGCCGACCACCGTGTCCCATGAGAACCATACGGTTTCGGGCGCGATAAGCGTTGCGCCTTCATCCATGGCGCGGCGACGGCGGCGGCGTTGCCAGTGCGCCTCGGCATCGGCCAGTTCGGCGCGGCTGTTGATGCCCGCCACCTCGCCGGGGTCGTCGGTCAGCACCACGGCGCAGGTCCGGCCATCCGCATTGGCGATATTGACGATATCGGTCAGGTAATATTCGCCCGGAGCATTGTCGTTGCCGACGCGCGCCAGCAGCGCGAACAGCTGCGTCGCGCGTACCGCCATCAACCCGGAATTGCACAGGTGGCAGGCGCGCTCCTCGGCGGTGGCATCCTTGTACTCGACCATTTTGGCGATCCGGCCCGCTAGCGCGATCACCCGCCCATAATGCAGCGCGTCCTCCGGCTCGAACCCCAGCACCACCACTGCGGGCGAATCATCGCCATGCAGACGATCGAGCATGGCGCGCATCGTGGCGGGCCGCACGAACGGCACGTCACCGTAGAGGATCAGCACATCGCCCGGAAAATCGGCCAGCGCGTTCTCGGCCTGCAACACGGCATGGCCGGTGCCGGATTGCGGCTCCTGCACCACGATCTGCGCCTGCTCGCCAAGCAGCGCAGCCAGTTGCTCGCGACCATGCCCGGCAACGACGACCTGCCGCTCCGGCGATAATTCCGCTGCGCTGGCCAGCAAATGCCCGATCATCGGTCGCCCGGCGATGGGATGCAGCACCTTGTGCAGGTCGCTGTTCATGCGAGTGCCCCTGCCGGCGGCCAGGACGATCACGGCCAGGGGATGGGGCGATGGCGAAATATCGGAGGTCATGCCGGCTCCTTGCCAGCAAATGCTTGCCGTTTCCAGTGAGGCGCGGCATCGCGGCCGGCAATGCCCGGATTTTCCCGCCCACCCGCTTTTCCGTTCCAGATCGTCGGCTTCGATCTCGACGGCACCCTGCTCGATACCAGCCAGGATCTGGGCGCGGCGCTGAACCACGCCTTGTCGCTGATCGGCCGCCCGGCGATTCGGGGGGATATCGTGCGCGACCTGATCGGCGGCGGGGCGCGCCAGATGCTGGACAAGGCGCTGGCGGTGACCGGCGGCAGCGCGGGGATCGATGCGGGCGCGCTGCATGGCGAACTCATCGCCTGGTACCAGCAGCATATCGCCGTCCGCAGCCGCCTGTTTCCCGGCGGCACGGCGATGCTGGACGCATTGGCGGCACGCGGCGTCAAACTGGCGGTGGTGACCAACAAGCTTGAATCACTGGCCCGGCAATTGCTGGACGAACTGGCCCTGAGCGACCGGTTTTACACCATCATCGGCGGCGACACGCTGGGCCCGGGGCGAGCCAAGCCCCGGCCCGACCTGATCCTGGAAATGATCGCCCGCGCCCACAGCGGTCCCGGCGCGCGCGCCGTTTTCGTGGGCGACACCAGCTTCGACACGCTGGCCGCGCGCGCCGCCGGCATTCCTTGCGTAGTGGTGCGGTTCGGATTCAACGATGCGCCGGCCGACGAATTGGGCGCCGCTGCGGTGATCGATCATTACGATCAGCTGGTCGCGGTGCTGGAACGGTTGTAAAGGTGCCGGGATGATTTCCTTTGAAGGCAAAATCGCAATCGTTACCGGCGCGGGCGGCGGGCTGGGCCGTGCCTATGCGCTGGAACTGGCCCGGCGCGGGGCACGCGTGGTGGTCAACGATCTGGGCGCGGCGCGCGACGGCAGCGGGACTTCGGGCGCGGCAGCAACGGTAGTCGACGAAATCCGCGCGGCCGGCGGGACCGCAATCGCCAACGGCGGCAATGTCGCCGATTTTGCGCAGATGGCCGAAATGGCCACCGTCACCATCCAGGCCTGGGGCGGCATCCACATCCTGATCAACAACGCCGGCATCCTGCGCGACAAGAGCTTCGCCAAGATGTCGCATGCCGATTTCGAAGCGGTGGTGCGGGTTCATCTGCTCGGTGCGGCCTGCGCCACCAAGGCGGTGTGGGACATCATGCGCGAGCAGAACTACGGCCGCATCCTGATGACCACCTCTTCATCCGGGTTAGGCGGCAATTTCGGCCAGGCGAATTACGGCGCGGCCAAGCTGGGCATGCTCGGGCTGGCCAAGACGCTGCATCTGGAAGGCGCGAAGCACGACATCCGCGTCAATTCGCTGGCGCCCACCGCCGGCACCCGGATGACCCAGGATATTTTTCCGGAAAAAACCTACCAGGCGTTCAAGGCGGACAGTGTCGTGCCCGCCGCGCTGTATCTGGTCAGCGACGACGCCCCGTCGGGCGCGATCGTCGGCGCCGGCGCCGGGGTTTATCAAAGCGCGTGGATCACCATGAACCAGGGCACGCTGCTGGCGCAAGCCGACCGCACCGTAGAAGGCTTCGCCGCCGCGTGGCCCCGGATCAGCGACCGCAGCAGCGACACACCGGTCGGGACCGGGATGGAACAGGCGATGCACGCCATGGAGATGCTGCAACGGGCGGCGAAGGAGTGACCAGCGGGATTTATGCAACGCCCGTCAGCGTTGCGGGTGAAACCCCTTTCGCGGCCATGAAATCGGGTGCGTCGATCTGTTGGCGGGCTTCGTTCATCAGCCTGCCCCAGTCGGACGACAGCTTGCGCAGATATTCGTCACTTTCGTCCAGGCGGCGTCGCACGATCGGGCGGCCGGGGTCCTGGGGAATGACGATCAGGTCGAGCGGCAGGCCGACCGACAGGTTCGAGCGCATCGTGGCGTCGAACGAAAGCAGCCCGACCTTCACCGCCTCGTCGAGCGCGGTATCCCAGTCCAGCGTGCGATCCAGGATCGGCTTGCCGTATTTAAGCTCGCCGATCTGGACGAAGGGGCAATCGGGGAGGCATTCGATGAAATTGCCCTCGCTATAGACCAGATACAGCTTCAGTGGCTCGTCGCCGACGCGGCCGCCGACCAGCAGCGAAACGTCGACATTGATCGCCGATCCGATCAGCGCCCGCGCGACGTTGCGCCGGGCCAGCATCAGGGCCTCGCCAATCAGCGACACGGCGCGGAACATCGACGGCATGCGCGCCACCGTGCGCCGCTCCGCCTCCACATCCTGCGCCAACGGCTGCCCTTCCTGCACGCCTTCCGGATCGAGCCCTTCTTCGAGCAGTGCGAGCATGTTCTGGGTGGTCGAGAGGCTCCCTGCACTCGCGCAGACGACCAGCCGGTCGGGGGTCGAGGCGAGGGTGTGAAGCTTGCGGAAATTGGAGATGTTGTCGATGCCGGCATTGGTACGCGTATCGGCGATCAATACGATGCCGGCTTTGGTGGTAATGCCCAGGCAATAGGTCATCTGATCCTCCTGCGCGATTCTGCCGTACGGCAAAGTTCGCGTCGCGATCCACCATGCGCCTAGCCCTGTTTTACGCAAGCGCGGTCGGCAGGGGCTGAATCTGCGCAAGACCCCGCCTGTCCCGAGCCTGTCGAAGGGCTGTCCTTTTCTTCGTGGGCCCCGCCCCGCCTAAAAAAAGAAGTGCAGCCCTTCGACAGGCTCGGGACAGGCGGGGTATGTTGCAGATTAGCGCACGATGCTACCTCGCTAGCGAGAATGGATACTGACTTTCGTCAGCATGACGGGTAAAGTTGATCAGGCCGGCAGGGCCAAATCGCTTTCGCTCTTCACCGGGCCAAGATCGCGATACAGCGTTGACCGCTGCCGCAGTGGCCGCCCGGCCAGCGCGGCGGCGCGCGCCAGATCGTCCAGCGTGATATCCTGGCCATGCGCGGCACCGGCGGCGCGGCTGATGCTTTCGTTCATCAGCACCCCGCCCAGATCATTGACCCCGGCATTGAGCATCGCCGCCGCACCGCCCACGCCCAGCTTGACCCAGCTCGCCTGAATCGAGCTGATCTGGCCGAACAGGACAATGCGCGACACGGCGTGCATCAGCACCGCCTCGCGCCAGGTCGGCCCCTTGCGCGACTGGCCGCGCCGGTACATCGGCGCTTCCATATGCACCAGCGGCAGCGGCACGAATTCGGTGAAGCCGCCGGTTTGCGACTGCAAGCGCCGGATCGCCAGCAGATGTCGCGCCCAATGTTCGGTGCCTTCCAGATGCCCGAACATGATCGTCGCGGTGGTGGGAATGCCGACGCGGTGCGCGGTGCCGACCACTTCGAGCCATTGCGCGGTGTTCACCTTGTCGGGGCAGATTTTTGCGCGGATTTCATCGTCGAGGATCTCCGCCGCCGTGCCCGGCAACGAGCCCAGCCCCAGGTCTTTCAGCCGCCGCAGATAATTTTCTACCGACAGCCCCAGCGTCCGGGCCCCTTGCGATATTTCGAGCGGCGAGAAGGCGTGGACATGCAGGTCGGGACAAGCCGCCTTTACGCTGCCCAGAATTTCCGCGTAATGATCGCCGGTATAGGTCGGGTGGATGCCACCCTGCAGGCAGACTTCGGTCGCGCCCTTGCCCACCGCTTCGCGCGCGCGGTCGGTGATCTCGGCCATGTCGAGATTATAGGGCTTGTCACGATACCCGTTCTTCGCGGAACTCTTGGAAAAGGCGCAGAACGAGCAGGTGTGCGTGCAGATATTGGTGTAGTTGATGTTGCGATTGATGACGAAAGTGACCGCCTCGCCGATCGCCTGACGCCGCAGATCGTCCGCCGCTTCCACCACCGCCCGCGCAGCCGCGCCGCGCGTGGCGAACAGCGCGACGATCTCGGCTTCGGACAATTCATGGCCGCCCGCCGCACGGTCGAGCAGGCGGTGCAGTGCCGGCGCGGTCGGGCCGTCGTGGATCGGCCCCA
This sequence comes from uncultured Novosphingobium sp., assembly GCA_964245935.1. Taxonomy (GTDB): domain Bacteria; phylum Pseudomonadota; class Alphaproteobacteria; order Sphingomonadales; family Sphingomonadaceae; genus Novosphingobium. The sequence goes on along the minus strand of CAXTOS010000022.1, from coordinate 4,134 downwards.
GCACGGCGCGCGGGGTGCCCGGCGCAGGCTCGGTAACGCCGGGGCTCCACGAACAGTCGCGCGCCAGCCCTTCGCTGTCGGCCAGCTTGAGAACGGCTGGACGCAGCCTGGGGTGCATCCAGCCATCTTCCTCGCGCTGTACGAACCGCGGATAGGCGGTCAGGCGCTCGACCAGCGGGCGTCCGCGCGCGGCGCAGATCGACTCCAGCCGGGCGACCTCGGGCCAAGGCGCCTCGGGGTTCACATGATCCATGGTGACCGGCGAAATGCCCCCCCAATCGTCGATCCCGGCATCGATCAACTCGGCCAATCGCTCGTCGTTGAGATTGGGCGGCGCCTGTACCGACACCGCATCGGGCAGGATGATCCGCGCGGCAGCGACCGCGCGCAGGAAATCGGCCTCGGACGATTCGGGCGCTTCGGCCATTTTCGTGCCCGGCTTGGGGGCGAAATTCTGGACGATGACTTCCTGGAGATGGCCATGCGCGGCATGCAGATCGCGCAACGCGAGCAGCGACTCCATCCGGTCGCGGGCGGTTTCGCCGATACCGACCAGGATGCCGCTGGTAACCGGCATCTGCGCGCGCCCGGCCGCCGCCAGCGAGGCCAGCCGCGCCGCCGGCAGCTTGTCCGGCGATCCATGATGCGCCCCGCCTTTTTCGCACAGGCTGGTCGCGGTGGTTTCCAGCATCAGCCCGCAGGACGGCGCAAACGGCTTCAGCGCGAGGTAATCGGCCTCCGTCATCAACCCCGCGTTGATGTGCGGCAGCAGCCCGGTCTCCTTCAGCACCAGTTCGGCACAGTGGCGGACGTAAGCGATGGTCGTTGCAAACCCGGCGCGGGCCAGCCAGTCGCGGGCCGCGGCATAGCGGCGTTCCGGCGCGTCACCCAGGGTGAACAGCGCCTCCTTGCAACCCGCGGCCTGCCCCGCGCGGGCGATGTCCAGCACCTCATCGGTGGTCAGGAATGCCGCGGGCAGCTGCGCCGGGGTGGTCGCAAAGGTGCAGTAATGGCAGACATCGGCACACAGCCGGGTGAGCGGGATGAACACCTTGCGCGAATAGGTCATCCGCGCCGGCCCACGCGGGTCGCGCCGCGCCCGCGCCTCGGCCAGCAGCTCGGCTAGCGGGGCGTTCAACAAGCGGGTGATCAGGTGCTGCTCTTCCAGGGGCATTGGTTCAGTCCGTTCTCAGGCCGGGCACGCAAGCCCCGCCGCCGCCAGCACGTCGCGCGCCAGCCGCTCGCGGTCGCCTCCGCTGCGCATCAGCGTGTCGGCCACTGTCACGCAAAGCCCGCGCTCGCGCAATCCCCCTGCGTCGCAATCATCGCGGCGGTCGATCAGCCAGTGGTCGATCAGGCCGCCGTAATGCCCCGCAATGGCGGCGTTGCCTTCCCCCTGCCCGCGTTCGCTCAGCAGCTTGCCCAGCGGGCCCTTTACCGCCTTGCCGCCGATCAGCGGCGACACCGCGACGCGCGGCACCTCCAGCGCAAGCAGCGCGTCACGCACGCCGCCCAGCGCCAGGATCGGATCGACCGACAGAAACGGATTGGACGGGCACAGCACCACCGCCGCCAGATCGGGCCGCGCCAGCGCCCCGGCAAAACCCGGCGCCGGCGCCGCGCCCGCGCCGGCAAACCGGACAGAGTTGACCACCGGCCCACATTGCTCGCCCACGAACCAGCGCTGGAAGTCCATCGTGCCGGTATCGGTCTCGATCAGCGTGCGCAGGCGGCCGTCGGTCATCGGCACCACGCGATGCGCTATGCCCAGCGCGTCGGTCAGCCGCGCGGTCACCGCCGACAGGGTTTCGCCCGCACGCAGCCGCCAGCTGCGCGCCAGATGCATCGCCATGTCACGATCGCCGAGATTGAACCAGTCCGCCTCGCCCAGCGTCCCGAGCATGGCCATCGTCTGCCAGCTTTCCCCGGCCATGCCCCAGCCGCGCACCGTGTCATTGAGCCCGGCGAGCGCATAGACCACCGAATCGATATCGGGACAGATGGTCAGCCCGAGATGCTCAAAATCATCGCCGGTATTGACGACGATGGTCAGCTGGCCGGGCGGCAGCACCGCCGCCAGTCCGGCCGCCAGCTTGGCCCCGCCGACGCCGCCGGACAGCGCGAGAACATGGTTTTTGATGTCGCTCACCGGAACATGTCCTCGGTCACCGGTCGCAAGCCGGACACGGCGCCCGGGCCGTCCCCGGTGGTGACCCACTGACCGGCGCCGCGCACGATGGCGGCGGGCGTGGCTTCCGCCCCCTCGCCCATCACCAGCACCGCCAGGCCCGCGACGGCATCGGCCACCGCGATGATCGTCGCCTGCAACGCGCGCCCGAACAGATCGACTCGTCCGCGCCGATCGTCGAGCACCGCCAGCCCGGCGCAACCGATCGCCGTTCCCAGCGTGCCAATCCGCCAAGCCCGGCCCAGGCTGTCGGCAATCACGACCGCCGGTGCATCCGCGCCCAGCCCGGCCCGGATTTCGCGCGCGCTGGCATCCGGGTCCAGCGGCCATAGCAGGACCCGACCGTCATTGCCGCCCTCGACATTGGAAGCATCGATCCCGGCGTTGGCCAGCACATGCCCGGTACGATGGCGGGTGATGATCGCGGCCGGGGTCGCGCGCAGCACGGCGGCGGATTCATCCAGGATCAATTGCACCAGCGCGGCGGGCCGCCCGGTGGCCCCGGCCATCCGCAGGGCCGCTGCACTCACCCGCACATCGGCCAGCGCGGCGCGGCGTCCTTCGGCTTTGGAGACGATCTTCTGCGCGACCACCACGACATCGCCGCGCCCAAGCACCTCCCCCTGCCGCGCGGCAGCGGCCATCACTTCGGCTGCCACGTCCGTGCCGGGCACGAACAGCGGCAGCCCTGTCAGCGCGATCGCACGCAATTCGGCCGGCATTGCCAAAGCTCCATCCTGTTGCCCGACCGATCGTGTAGGCCGCAGCTCGATTTGCGCCTAGAGCATGATGCGATAGGATAAACATCGCCTCATGCTCTAAAATCGATGTTTTCGCGCGATTTAAGAACAAAAACCGGTACCGGCTTTTGTCATCCCGCTCTAGTTACCCCAGCGGCTATCGGCAATGACCGCTCCAGCGCAAGCGTGGAATGACAGGAGAAATCGCGTGGCGACAATTGGCGTAATCGGTGGCACCGGACATCTGGGCAAGGCTATCGCGCGCCGGCTGAGCAAGGCCGGGCACGCGGTGACGATCGGCTCGCGCACCGCCGACAAGGCGCAGATCGTGGCCGGGGAACTGGCGGGCGACGGCATCACGGTCGCCTGTGGCAGCAATGCCGATATCGCCGCCGGCAAGGACGTGCTGATCGTGACCGTGCCCTATTCGGCGCAGGTCGCCACCCTGACCGAGATCAGGCCGCATGTCGGTGGCGCGATCGTCGTCGATACCACCGTGCCGCTGGTGCCGCCCAAGGTCATGCGCGTGCAATTGCCGGCGGCGGGTTCCGCCGCGCTGGAAGCGCAGGCGCTGCTGGGCGAAGGCGTCCGGCTGGTCACCGCGTTCCACAGCGTGGCGGCGCATGTCCTGGCCACCGATGCCAAGGTGGAATGCGACGTGCTGGTGTTCAGCGACGATGTCGAGGCGCGCAAACTGGTGATCGCCCTGGCCGCCGACATGGACCTGCGTGGATTGTCGGGCGGTGCGCTGGCCAATTCGGCGGCGGCCGAAGCGCTGACCTCGATCCTGATCTACATGAACAAGACGTATGGTGCCGACGGAACGGGGGTTCGCTTCACCAATTTGACCAAGGCGCCGCCGATTCCATGAGGATAAGTTCAGAGCATGCAAGGTCACATTGCACCAGCCTCATCGATTGAGGCTCGGGTTGCCTGAAGGGCAGAGCTATCGCATTTGGGCGAAACCGGATGGCGGGCGCAGTTCCCTGCCGCCTGCGGGAGGGATTAGGGGTGAGCACTTCTTCAATCCGGCGCTGCGCATCAACCTGCCCACCCCCAGCTCCTCCCGCAGGCGGGAGGGGAGCCGCCTAGAGTCTTTTCGTTTAAGACGGCACCAGCCCGCTCCCCCGCCCGGCCACCCAAGTCATTGTATTATATGGGTGGCCGGGCGGGGGAGCGGGCTGGTGCCGACTCGACGTAAGTCGG
>CAXTOS010000021.1:0-29995 GCA_964245935.1 uncultured Novosphingobium sp. | reverse complement strand
GCAAACTTCATCCGTCATTCCGGATATGTGCAAACCTGATCGAATCTGAGTCTAATTAAAGCAAAAAATTCACCTCTATTACATGTAATTTGAATGGGTCTCTGATGTTGCGGTGCCAAGTAATTTGCGACTGCCAGCGCTAATGAACTTTTCCCAACACCGCGATCGCCGTATATAAAAACTTGACGTCCAGGAGAGTGAAATGCTCGCGTAATTTGCGTTATCTGCTCTTCTCTACCGCACAACGACTGAATTCTATTGATTGGACTACTAGGTGACAGATAGCGCTGAAGCACTTCGACAAATGCTATTTCTGAAAGGTTGCCTATCGTCATGCTAGGATCATAACGCGAACGTTGAGCTTTGGAAGAGAAATCCGGACTGCCCACATTTGCGCAAAATCTCACCTTCTTATATGAATGGGAACAAACAATGAACCAATTGTAACCTAATGCTAGTCCAGCAATACCCCCAGCGGGCAGCCAAGTGCGACGGCCACCCGGCCGATCTCTGTGACCGGGTTCGCCACTCACTCTATGCCGCTGATATAGGTTCTATCAAGGCCAGTTTCGTCAGCAAGCGCCTCCTGTGACCGGCCGCGCTCTTTGCGCTACCGCTTCATGTTTACAGCTAATCTTGGCCGGACGCCCATCCTCCAGACCGGAATGGAATGCGGTCGATCAGACCACGGAAGACGAATCTCATTTTAACTGGCCATACCGCCGCACCCGGCTCTCAAACCACCCGGTCGCAGAGCAGCTGTATTTCCTGCTCCAGGATATCCTGGCTATATGGCTTGGCCATGAAGCGCTGGCTGCTCAGGCCATCGGGGAGCGTCCAGTCGCGGTAGCCGGTGGCGAACAGGATCGGGCGGCCTTGCTGCAGCAGGATTTCGGCCACGGGATAGCTTAGCCCGCCGCGGATATTGATGTCGAGGATGGCACAATCGATCGCTTGACTGGTCGCCGTCTCGACGGCTTCACTCAGCAGGGCGATCGGGCCCACGACCTCGTGCCCCATCGCCTCCAGCGCATCCTCGATGACCATGGCGACGAGAGGCTCGTCCTCTACCACGAGCACACGCAGCCTGCGGGTGGACCAGCTCACCACGCGTCAATCGTCCAGCGCGCGCGGCGCGATGCTGCCGACATCGTCGACCAGCGGGATCGTGATCCGGCACGACACTCCCCCCGCCTCGAACTCGCGTTCGACCTTGGCACCCAGCCCGCGCACGAGGCTTACCTCGATCAGCTTCGTGCCAAAGCCGCGATGCCGGGGTGGTTCGACCGGGGGGCCGTCGGCTTCGGTCCAGACCAGTTCAAGGTCGTTGTTGCGGCCCTGGCATTCGACCGACCAGCTGACATCGAGCCGGCCGTTGCCCGTCGACAGCGAGCCGTATTTTGCGGCGTTGGTTGCCAGTTCATGGACCGCGAGCGCCAGGATCAAGCTGGACTTCGGCGTCAGGATGACATTGGGACCTTCGACGGTAATCATGCCTCGCCGCTCGAATGGCCGGATTTCGGTCGCGACCAGATCGCTCAATGATCCTTCCACGCCGCCGTGATCGGTCAGCAGATTATGGGTGCGCGCGATGGCCATGATCCGGCCTTCGATATCGGCAGCGATCGTCTCTGCCGGCCCCCCGCCGCGCAGCGTTTGCGACACCACCGCCGACACGACCGCCAGGATGTTTTTCACGCGGTGGTCGAGTTCGGCCATCAGCAGCAATACCCGGTCTTCGGATGCTTTTCGCTGGGCGATGTCTCGCGCGACCGCCGACGCGCCGACGATCTTTCCCTTCTCGTCGCGGATCGGCGATATCGTCAACGACACGTGGATCAGGCGGGCATCCTTCGCCGTCCGGCTGATATCGAAATTGCTGATCACGTCCCCGCGCCGCAGCCGGGCAAGATGGCCCGGCCATTCGTCGAGCTGCGTTTCGGCGAGCAGCATCGTCATCGGCTGGCCGACGATATCGGTCGCGCTATAGCCGTAAATCTTTTGCGCGCCGGCATTCCAGCTGGTGATGATGCCATCGAGATCGTGGCTGATGATCGCATCCTCGGAAGAAGCGACGATCGCCGCCAGATGGGCGCGATCACGGTCGAGTTGCTTGCGCTCGGAAATATCGACCAGCGTGATCGACACGCCGTCGATGACGTTGTTGAGGTCGCGATACGGCCTGATCCTCAGCAGGTAGGTCGACAGGCCATCCTCGGAAATGACCTCGCGCTCGACCGACGACAAGTCGCGGAGCACCGCCTCGGCATCGGCGGTCAGCGTGGTCCCGGACAGCCGCGAGGCGAAATCGGTGATCGGCCGACCTTCATCGCCGGGCCGGACATTGAAGATATCGCCGACCGCCGGGGTAAACCGCCGGATATTGAGCGCCCCGTCCAGGAACAGCGTCGCGATCGAGGTGCTGTCGAAGAGATTGGCCAGGTCGCTGTTCGAGCGGCCCAGGCTTTCGGCGCGATCGTTGAGCTCGGCATTGACCGTATGCAACTCCTCGTTGATCGATTGCAGTTCTTCCTTCGACGTTTCAAGCTCCTCGACGGTCGAGTGGAGCTCTTCGTTGACCGACTGGAATTCCTCGTTCGAGCTTTGCAGCTCCTCATTGGCGGTTTCGAGTTCTTCCGACACCATCTGCAGCCGCTCGCGCGCGGTATTTATATCGTCCTGCGAGCTGGGGTCGTTCGTCGGCGCAACCTGGCTGATCCTGGCGACGGGGGCCGGCAGCGCGACTTCCTGGAAAGCGACCAGGAATGTCTTTTGCCGCCCCGCGCCTGCAGCAAGCGGCTCGACGATCAGATTGACCGGCAGCGACCCACCCTGCACCAGCACGGTCGAATGTTCCTGCGCGAGCCGGTCGGTGGTTTCGGCCTCGCGCAGGAGCGCACGCGCCGCCGGTTTCAGGTCGGCGTGGAGCAGGCGAAACAGGTTGAAGCTGGCGGTGCCGGTCATCGGCTCGAGATATTTCGCCACCGGTCCCGAAAAACGCTGAATGTCGTGGCTATCATCGACGATGACATAGGCCGGAGCATACCGGGCAAGGACGCGCGCGGTCTGTTCGTCGAGCGGATCGCCGGGGCCGGGCGACGACGCTTCGCCCTGCTTGCGCCGACGCGCCGGCAGCGTCGCCGGCACCTTGATCGGTCCGTCGACGCGTTGAAATATGCGGGCGCGCTTGTCGATGGTCTTGAACAGTTTGGCGCTGGCCGAAATCGTCTCCGAGGGCCCCAGCCACAGCGTTCCGCCCGGCTTGAGACCGTAATGAAAGGTTGAGATGACGCGTTGCTGCAGCGCGCCTTCGAAATAAATCAGCAAATTGCGGCAGGTAATCAGATCGAGCCGCGAGAACGGCGGATCCTTGGTCACGTCGTGGGCCGAGAAGACACACATGTCGCGGATGTGCTTGGCGACGCGATAGCGGTTGCCGTCCCTGACGAAATGCTGCTCGAGACGGTCGGCTGAAATGTCCGCCTCGATGGCGTCGCTGTAGCGCCCGATGCGGGCGAAGCTGACTGCCCGGTCGTCGATATCGGTTGCAAAAATGATCAGCCGCCGGGTCGATTCGCCTTGCTGGCACGCCTCGCGCAGCAGGATCGCCAGCGAATAGGCTTCTTCTCCGGTGGCGCAGCCGGCAACCCAGACCCGGATCGGGCCATCTTCTACCGGCTGCTTCGCCAGCGCGGCAAGAACCTGCCCGGCCAGCGTTTCGAACATCGCCGCGTCGCGGAAAAACCGGGTAACGCCGATCAGGATTTCACGAAACAGCAAGTCCGGCTCATCCGGCAGCGCCCGCAACTGCTCGATGTAGTCTTTGGGATCGGTAACCCGCAGAACCTGCATCCGACGCCGCACCCGGCGCAGCAAGGTGCTCGTCTTGTATTGCCCGAAATCGCGGTTGAGCCGGCTGTGCAGGATCGCACAGATCGTGTCCAGGCTTGCGGCGAGGTCGGGCGAACCGTCCGTCGTGCCATGTGGACCGAGCATCTGGCGCGCACGCTCATAAGCCAACAGCGCGGCGGGCATTTTTTCGACCTCGGTAACCGTGTCGACATAGCCCGTGTCGGAGGCACTTTGTGGCATGCCCAGCTTCGCGTGATGGTCGAAATCGGCTTCGCTCATGGTAAAACCGCCCGCTTCCTTGATCGCGCCGATGCCGGTCGTGCCATCGCTGCCGAAACCCGACAGGATAATGCCGACCGCATTCTCGCCCTGGTCCCTGGCCAGCGAAATGAAGAAAGTATCGACCGATGACCGCCGTGCGGTCGTATTTTCGGGGATGGCCGTGCGCAGCGTCCCCCGGTCCATTTTCAGGATCGTATTCTGCGGAATGACCCATATCGTGTTCGGTGCCACCGTACAGCCGTCACAGGCAGTCGCTACCGGCATCTCGGTCGAACCCTGGAGGATTCCGCGCAGCGCGCTTTCGTAGTCCGGAGCCAGATGCTGTACGAATACAAATCCCATGCCACTATCGCTCGGCATGGCTTTGAGGAACGAACGAAACGCATCCAGACCACCGGCGGACGCGCCGATCCCGACGATCAAATGGCCGGCCGGTGCAGCATTATCGTCAGCATCCTCCTGGCCGGGGGGTTTCGCCTGAGCGCGCTTGCGGGAGTCTGGTCGAGGGACGGCCGTCGGTTCTTCCTTCATCGCCTGTCCCGCATGAATTACGGGCTTTATATATCGTCCATGGGACACTGATTCCGGCAATGTGTCTATCGTCACGACCCAACTGGCGCAAGTCACGCCTTGACTGCCGAGCACAAGTCGCTGAAATAACCATGCGATGCCGTACGTCCCTTAATTCGACCTGGCACCGTTCAGCGAGAAATTCTTGGGATGTCATGGGATGCACCTTCGCGGGCCGCTGGAGACAGTGTTCGATTCCTCCAAGCGGCACCCATGTCTCGCACGCAATCCCAGGATATGAGGCCAGGTCGCCATAAGGCGGTCCACGCGTGCAGCGGGAACCGTTGACCGGTTTGCCCATCTCGCAAGTACTCTCGGCGCCGCCGCCGCGCCTTGTTCTTTACCGCATAGCTTCTTGTCGCGCGCAGGGCAGGTTCGCATGATAAACCTCTCTGCTCCGCAAATAGGGGCTGCCTCTACATGCGCGAAGTTTTTCCCGTCGACGCCGGTTGCCGTTGATCAGGCACGATGAAACTTTTGCAGACTCCAAGATAGCCGCCGAAATCCGTGCTATCGAGTGGACAAATCCGAAGATGCCGGAAAGGAACAAATGCTTGCTGCGTGAAAGCAGGTGTTGGTCGTCAAATGCTGGTGGGCGGAGCCCCGATTCGTAATCGCGTGGGAGGCCGAGTTCGCAGAACTTCAAATTTACCCGTCAGTTTTAGGACAGCGTTGAGGTATAAACATCAAATTTTGCGGATGAATATGATAATTCACCGCATAAATGCCACATTCCGGTCCGTTATGGGGCTTTATCCAATCGACAACCGCGATATTCTTCAATAGCGGGATATTCCGTGTACATTGCTGATCACCGGAAAGAAACCGTCATGGCCGATGAAACCCTGCTTACCTTTGTTGCCGATATCGTCTCTGCACATGTCAGTCATAACAGCGTCAAACCGACGGAACTTCCCCAATTGATCGAGGCCATTTATGCGTCACTCGCGGCATTGGGCCAGCCCGACGTGGTCGTCGAAGAAAAGCGCGAGCCGGCCGTGTCGATCCGTTCCTCGGTCAAGCCTGATGCCATTGTCTGTCTTGAATGCGGCGTCAAAATGAAGATGCTGAAGCGGCATCTGGGGACCGATCACAAGTTGACCCCGGCCGAATACAAGGCGCGCTGGGGCCTCAACGCCGATTATCCGCTGGTTGCGCCGGAATACGCTGCCATGCGCCGCGAGATCGCGACGAACATCGGCCTCGGGCGCAAGCTCGGCACCAAGGTCAAGCCCGCCGCAAAGGGCAAGCCGGCGACTGTGCGCAAGCCTCGGGCCGCCAAAGCCGCAACGGCCGAGGCCTGATTTCCCAAGCCGGCCTGGCGTTGCCGGGTTTCAGTGGCACAGGCCGGCGTGCTGCTGCCACGGATGTGGCAGTGTGCGTTAAATCTGCATCAAAGCCGGTCCATGCGGAGCGTGTTGAAGGGGCTGTGCTGGTCTTCGTGCGCCTTGCCCAGCCTTGAGGAAGAAGGGCAGCCCTTCGACGAGCTCAGGACAGGCGGGTTTGGTTGGCGATATAGGTTGACGGCAACATGCTTTGAATAGGGCAACATGCTTTGAATAGGGCACCCCGCTCCGGATACGGCACCCTGCTCTGGATACGGCAATACGCTCTGAATGTTGACTCTGATTGCCACCAGAGCTTCATCTCCGGGCCACGGCGAAGATCGTCAACCTGGCGCTCCCTGAAGGTTTCATCGCAAGTTGCGCACAAGCGCGTACCGGGGGGAACGGTCATCCCAGTGCATGGCGCACCTCTTTTTCGAAACCGGTGTGCCGAACGAACAGCACGAGCACCAGCGCCAGCGCGGTCGTTGCGCCGATCGCCAGCCAGGCATCGTTGATCGCCTGCACCAGCGCCGCTTTCTCGACCAGCGGGCGGACCATCTCGGTGGTGAAATCGTCGGGCGGCTGGCCCAGTTGTTCGAGGAAGGCGCCGCGCGGGATGCCGATATCCATGGCCGTGGCGACATTGCCGTCGCGCAGCTGGGCGGCGATCCGCGCGGCGTGGATGGGCGCGCGGCTGAAGATCATGGTGTCGATCAGCGCCAGGCCGATCGCGCCGCCCAGGTTGCGCATGAGATTGAACAGCCCGCTGGCATCGGCGACCTGCCCGGCGGGAAGCTGCCCCAGCGCCCAGCGCGTCGGCGCCAGCAGGCAGAACATGATCGCGGCGCCGCGCAGGATTTGCGGCAGCGCCATCCCGGCGGCATCCGTCTGGGCGGTCTGCCGCGCACTCAACAGCAACCCGGCGGCGAACAGCGCAAAGCCGAAGAAGGTCACGATACGGGGGTCGATGCGCCGCTCCACGAACACCGCCAAAGGCGCCGCCAGCATTTGCGCCACCCCCGTCACCAGCATGATCTGGCCAATGCGCAGCGCGCCATGCCCTCGCACCAGACCCAGAAAGAACGGCATCAGATACGTCGAGCCGAACAGTGCAATGCCCAGCAGGAAGCTGAGCACGCAGCCGATGGTGAAATTGCGATTGGCATAGCAGCGCAGCTCGACCAGCGGGTGGTGCGCTTTCATGGTCTTGGCAACGAAGAACACCGCGCAAGCGGCAAAGGTCGCCAGCAGCGCGATCACCCCGGGCGAGTCCCAGCCCGACCGTGGCGCATCCTTCAAAGCCAGTTCCAGCGCAGTCAGCCCGACCCCCAGCGCGACCAGCGCCAGCACGTCCAGCGCGCGAGCGGTGCGCCGCTCTGCCGGCTCGCAGCGCAACGCAAAGATGCCGCCCAACATTGCGGCAATGCCCGGCACGATGTTGATGCGGAACAGCCAGTGCCACGACCAGGTCTGGGTCAGCCAGCCGCCGACGATTGGCCCGACGGTCGGCGCCATGACCGCGGCAACCCCGGCGATGGTGGTGGCCAGCCCTTGCCGGCGTTCCGGAATCAGCAGGAATACCGATGAGAACACCGCAGGGATGAGCGTACCACCTGCGAATCCCTGGACGATGCGCCAGGCAATCAGGGTCTGGAACCCCTGGCTTTGCGCGCAGCCGGCAGACGCAATCGTGAACACCGTGATCGCCGCCACGAACAGCCAGCGCATGCCCAGCAGTCCGGTCAGATAGCCGGTGAGCGGAATGGCGACGATCTCTGCGGTCAGATACGCGGTCTGGATCCAGATCATCTGGTCGGTCGCGATGCCCAGCGCGTGCTGGATCGTCGGCAGCGAAGTCGCCACCACCTGGATATCGAGGATGGCCATGAACATGCCTGCGCACATGAACAGGAAACCGAGCCATGGCGTGCGCGAGGAGGCGCCTGGCGAGGCGGGCGGAACGAGGCGGTTCATGGCGGCGTCCTGGCTGACGGCGAACGGATCGGGTAATTCGCCGGGTCGGCCGGAACCCGCATCGCATAGCTCCGTTTATAGTTCAACCCAAAGCGAATCCGATCATTCGGCCAAAATCGCTCGTCGCCCGGCTCAATGACTGAAGTCCTTGCTACTGAACTCTCACCCGCCGCCCGGCTCGACCGGCGGCAGAATGGACGCGTATGACAAAACCGGTAACAATCCTTTCGCTTGCCACCAAAAATCCTCCCCATGTGCTGCGTCAGGATACCGCGCTGGAAATCGGCCGGGAGGTGATGGGCACGGCGTTCGAGGATTTCGAACGGATGACGGCGGTCTACGTCAATTCCGGCGTCGAACTGCGTCAATTGGCCCGCCCCGCCGAGTGGTATCGCCGCGGGCACGATTTTCCCGAGCGAACTGCCGCCTATCTGGAAGTTGCGGTCGACCTGTTCGTGGAGGCCGCCAGCGCGGCACTGGCCGACGCCGGGCTGGAAGGCAGTGATGTGGATACCATCCTCACGGTGTCATCGACCGGCATCGCGACCCCCAGCCTGGAAGCCCGCGCCATGCAGCAGATGGGCTTTCGCACCGACGTCAACCGCGTGCCCGTCTTCGGCCTGGGTTGTGCCGGTGGAGTGACCGGGCTGGGGCTGGCGGCCAAGCTGGCGCGAGCGACGCCGGGATCGACGGTGCTGTTCGTAACCGTCGAACTGTGCAGCCTGACGCTCCGCACCGAAAATGTCGACAAGGCCGATATCATCACCACCGCGCTGTTCGGTGATGGCGCTGCGGCCTGCGTGGTGCGCAGCGGCGACGAAGGCTTCGTCCAGATCGCCGGGACCGCCGAGAAGATCTGGCCGAACACGCTCGATATCATGGGCTGGAAGATGGAGACGGGCGGGCTGGGCGTGGTACTCAACCGCGCCATTCCGGCCTTTGCGCGCCGTCACATGCGTGAGGCAATGACCACAATGCTGGAGCGCGAGGGTCTGCGCGTCGAGGATATCGATCGTTTCATCTGCCATCCCGGCGGCGCGAAGGTGGTCGATGCGCTGGAGCTGGCCTTGTCGCTCGGCCAGGGTTCGCTGGATCACGAGCGCGAAGTGCTGCGGCTGCATGGCAACATGTCCGCGCCGACCGCGCTGTTCGTGCTCGACCGCATCCGCGCGCGCGAAATGCCGCCGCTGGCGGTGCTGACCGCGCTGGGGCCGGGATTTACCGCCAGCACCGTCACGCTGAAACAGGCGGCATGATGCTGCCTTATCTGATCATGGCGCTGGTCACGCTCCAGCGGATCGCCGAGCTGGTCATTGCCAGGCGAAACACCCGCGCATTGCTCGCCCGGGGCGCCATCGAGATCGGGCGACAGCATTACCCGGTGATGGTCGGCCTGCATGCGTCGTGGCTGATTGCCTTGTGGCTGACGGTGGGCGGGCGGCCCGTCAACCTGCTGCTGCTGGCGCTGTTCGTGGGTCTCCAGGCCTTGCGCATCTGGGTGCTGGCGACGCTGGGGCAACGCTGGACTACGCGTATCATCGTGCTGCCGGGCGCGCCGCTGGTGACCGGCGGGCCGTTCCGCTTCCTGCGCCATCCCAACTACACCGTCGTGGTGAGCGAGATCGCAGTACTGCCGTTGGTGTTCGGGCTGATCGGGGTAGCTGCGGTATTTTCGGTTCTGAACGCAGCGATGCTGTGGGTGCGCATCCGGAGCGAATCGCGGGCGCTATACGGCCCGGCCGCCAATGCCCTGCCGCCGCGAAACCGGCTCAACGCTTAGAGTCTTTCCGACTTGCGTCGAATCGGTGCCGGCCCGCTCCCGGACCGAAACCAAAAGATTTTAAGCGCCGCGCTGTTCCTTGATCCGCAGCATCGCCGCGTGACAGACCGGCGAGGTCTGGTCGATCCTGGCGATCATGCAAGCCTCGACCTTCTTGCGGCTGAACGTGCGCATTTCCGCCGGGCACAGCACTTTTGCCTCTGCGGCGCAGGCTTTCTTGCCGGGATCGGCGGCAAACACCGGATTTGCCGCAGCACAGGCAATCAAGGCGACAGCGGCGAGATTTACGCGGGCGATATCCATGGGCCAGGCCGGTCCTTTGCAATGGGTGATCATCACGACCGACGATAACAGGACCGGATTTCCAGGCCATGAATGGCCATCACGCCGGATCAGAGCCCGGTCCCGCCCGGCCTTCGATGATTGGTGCACCCGACAGGATTCGAACCTGTGACCCCTGCCTTCGGAGGGCAGTACTCTATCCAGCTGAGCTACGGATGCGTGAGGAGCGCGGTTAGCAGCACCTCGGGCGCCGCGCCAGAGGCTATTTGCAGTTCCGGATCGCGACCGGCGCGCGTGGCCGGCTGCGCCTGATCCGCCTTCACAACGACGATCCGGCAAGCAATTTCGATGCGCTTGTTTGCCAGTGCTGCTGAACATGGCCTGCAAAGAACATTCGCAGGCGGTTCACAAGCTGCACGGTAGTCACGGGAAGTGCCCTTTGAAAGACCTCGCCCCGCGCGATGATCGGCACACCCGATGTTTACGCTGAGGAGAAGATCATGAAAAAATTTCTGTTCGCCGCTACCGCGCTGTTGCTTTCGACCGCCGCCGTTGCCCAGATGCCGCCGGGGCAGGGCTGGAATGGTGGCCCGCCGCCCCCTGGCGCCGGGCCGGGCTGGAATCATGGGCCAGACGGCGATCGCGATCGCGGGCGCGGCTGGGATGGCAATGCCTTTTGGCGTGGCGCTCCGGATAGCCCGCGCGACCGCATCGAGTTCCTGCAGGATCGGATCAATCGCGGCAGGGCCGATGGCAGCCTCAACCGGCACGAAGCCATGCGGGTCAGTGGCGAACTGAACGGCCTGCGCCACTGGATCCAGCGCATGCACTGGCAGGATCAGGGACGCCTCACCCCCGATCAGCGCGGCCAGGTACAGGCGAGGCTTGACCAGATCAGCCAGCAAATCCGCTGGATGCGGCACAACGGCTGGTAAGGTGGCGCCAGGCGGCGCCTGTTCCGCCGTGGCATGACCGAATGCACAGCCCGCGCCCAGCACCGGTCGCGGGCTGTGTCGTGTCGTCAGCCGGCTCTTGCGGACCAGCAGCCGCTGGTCGGCGGCCTTGCGCCCAAGGACGGGTGGAATGGCTTGGGAACTGCCGCAGGATGCGACACCTGTCCTGAAGGCGATCCCGCGCTGATTTGGTACTGGCGGAATTGCTGCGCGCGCCCCATTTGAGGTGGCATGGCATCCAGTTCCCGCTCCGCTCCGATCGTCCAGATCACCGGCCTTGAAAAGACCTACAAGGGCGGCCACCGGGCGCTCCAATCAGTCGACCTCACCATCCGGCGCGGCGAAATCTTTGCGCTGCTCGGCCCCAATGGCGCGGGCAAGACCACGCTGATCGGCATCGTCTGCGGGCTGGTCCGCCCCACCGGCGGCGCCGTGATCGCCGATGGCCATGATATCGCCAGGGATTATCGCGCCGCGCGCGCCAAGATCGGGCTGGTGCCGCAGGAACTGGCGACCGACATGTTCGGAACGGTGTGGCATTCGGTAAACTACAGCCGGGGCCTGTTCGGCAAGCCGCGCGATCACGCCTATGTCGAGCGCGTGCTGCGCGACTTGTCGCTGTGGGACAAGCGCGACAGCAAGATCGGGGCGCTGTCGGGGGGGATGAAGCGGCGCGTGCTGATCGCCAAGGCGCTGTCGCATGAACCGACGATCCTGTTCCTCGACGAACCCACCGCCGGCGTCGATGTGGAATTGCGCCGCGACATGTGGGCGATGGTGCGCAAGCTGCGCGACCAGGGCGTAACCATCATCCTGACCACCCATTACATCGAGGAGGCCGAGGAAATGGCCGACCGCATCGGCGTGATCGACGACGGCCGGATCATCCTGATCGAGGAAAAACACGCGCTGATGGAGAAACTCGGCCGCACCCGGGTAACGGTCGGATTGACGGTCCCGCTCGACGACATCCCGCCCGCGCTGGCGGATGAGCACCTGGCGCTGAGCGAGGATCGTGGTTCGCTGATTCTCAGCGTGCCGGGCGCCGATGATGGCGCGCGGGCCGCCGCCGAACTGATCAAGCGCATCGCGGCGGCGGGCATCGACTTTGCCTCGATCGACACGGTGCGATCCACACTGGAAGATATTTTCGTCGATCTGGTGGAGAAGCGGTCATGAACACGCACGCCATGCGCGCCATCTACACCTTCGAGTTGGGGCGCACGCTCCGCACCCTGTTCCAGAGCCTGGCCGCGCCGGTGATCTCGACCTCGCTGTATTTCATCGTCTTCGGCTCGGCGATCGGCTCGCGCATGCACATGATCGGCGGGGTCAGCTATGGCGCGTTCATCGTGCCCGGGCTGATCATGCTGGCGCTGCTGACCGAAAGCACCGCCAACGCGTCCTTCGGCATTTACCTGCCGCGCTTTACCGGCACGGTCTATGAACTGCTGTCGGCGCCGGTTTCGGCGATCGAGGCACTGATCGGCTATGTCGGCGCGGCGGCGACCAAATCGGTGGTCCTGGGGCTGATCATCCTGGGGACCGCGCGGCTGTTCGTGCCATTCGGGATCGTCCATCCATTATGGGCGGCAGCCTTCCTGGTGCTGACCTCGATCACTTTCAGCCTGTTCGGCTTTATCCTGGGGCTATGGGCCGACGGCTTTGAAAAGCTGCAAGTCGTGCCGATCATGATCATCACCCCGCTGACCTTTCTGGGCGGCACCTTCTATTCGGTGTCGATGCTGCCGCCGGCATGGCAGACCGTCACCCTGTTCAATCCGATCGTCTATCTGGTCAGCGGCTTTCGCTGGGCATTCTATGGCCAGGCCGATGTCGATGTCGGCTTCAGCCTGGGCATGATCGCCGCGTTCATGGCTATTTGCGTGGCGATCGTCACCTGGATATTCAGGACCGGCTGGCGCTTGCGGACGTGAAAGCGTCACGCCCGGATCTATTACAATCCGTTACAAGATATATCTTGAATCACTCAAAATACTGTCTATCTAGGCTCCATGCACAAGGAGTATCAACACATGCATATCTTCAAGGGCCGCAATGGCGGTCGATGCGGTCATGGTGACCGCAATCTTTTCGGCGGCGATCCGCATGATGGACGCCGCGGCTTCGGTCGCGGGGAACACCATGGGCTGTTCGGCGGGCGCGGACGCCACCGCGAACACAGCCACGGTCCCGGGGGCGATCATGGCCCGGGGGCCGATCATGGTTCGAACCAGCGCCGCGGCAAGCGATTTTCGGGCGACGAACTGCGCCTCATGGTGCTCAGCCTGCTCGATAGCGAGCCGCAGCACGGTTATCAGCTGATCCGCGGCTTTGCCGAAAAAAGCGGCGATGCGTATGCCCCCAGCCCGGGCGTGCTGTATCCGCTGCTGACCCTGCTCGCCGATATGGGGCTGGTCGAGGAAGTGGCCAGCGAGTCTGGTGGCAGCCGCCGCAGCTTTGCACTGACCGACACCGGCCGGGCCGAACTGGCGGCGCAGCGCGAAGTAGCGGATGCCGCGTTCCGGCGACTGGGCGATATCGCCGGCGAAACCCGCCGCACCGATCCTGCCCCGGTGCGCCGCGCCATGATGAACCTGCGCACCGCCGCGATTCAGCGACTGACCAGCCCGGAAGGCGGCAAAGAGGCTGCTTTCCGCATTGCAGAGATTCTCGATGAGGCCGCGCGCACCATCGAACGTCTCACGATCGAGGAGTAATCCATGTCCCGTTCCATCGCGATCGTGCCCACTACTCATGCCAGCCGCTACCTTCAGCAAGTATGCAAGCACTGGAGCCACAAGTTCGCCGTGACCTTCGATGCGCATAGCGGCCATATCCCGCTGCCGCTGGGCAGCGCCAACCTGGCGGCGGGCGACATGGCGCTTACGGTGACTTGCGAAGTGCCCGATGGCGGCGACCTGACGCGTCTTCAGACCGTGGTGGCCGAGCATGTGAACCGCTTCGCCTTTCGCGAGGGCGAACTGGCATTCCAGTGGCAGCCGGCGTGATCCGGTTCCTCCCCGTGAGGGGAAGAAACATCACGCCTTGTACAAACCGTCCAGCCTCGGCCCGTAGCGTTCCTTCAGCTTGTGACGGCGGATTTTCAGGCTCGGGGTCATTTCTTCATTGGCGATGGCGAAAGCTTCATCCGCAAACGCGAACTGGCGCACTTTTTCGACGACTGAGACTTCGCTGTTGACCCGGTCGATCGCCGCCCGGATCGCGGTGCGGAAAGCCGGCAATTCCTGCAACGCCCGCACATCGAATCGTTCGCCCTGTGCCTGCGCCCAGGACAGCGCCCATTCGGCATCGGGCACGATCAGCGCGACCACATAGGGCCGGCGATCTCCCGTCACCATCGCCTGGGCTATTTCGGGTTGCAGGGTCAGCATGCCCTCCATCTTCTGCGGCGAGATATTGTCGCCCTTGTCGTTGACGATCATGTCCTTCTTGCGGTCGGTGATCATGATGCGACCGTTGCCGTCGATATGGCCGATGTCGCCGGTATGCAGCCAGGGCGCCGCGTCGGGTTCACCCGGATCGCAAATCAGCACGCGGTCCGTTTCCGCAGGGTTGCGCCAATAGCCATGCATGACCAGTTCGCCGCGCACGCAAATCTCGCCATCCGGCGCGATCTTTACTTCCACGCCGGCCAGGGGTGGGCCGACAGTGTCCATCTTGATCCCGGCGCGGGGTCGGTTGCAACTGATTACCGGCCCGCTTTCGGTCTGGCCATAGCCCTGTAGCAGGGTAATTCCCATCCCTTCGAAAAAAGTACCGATCTCGGGATTCAGCGGCGCCCCGCCTGAAACCAGTGCTTTGAGCCGTCCGCCGAACTGCGCGCGGACGCGGGGCCGCAGGGTGTGCTCCAGCATCAGGTTGAGCGCTCCGTCGCCCACCCGCCCGACGCCGCGCGCCCGGCGTTCGGCCAGGGCCACGGCCTGTGCCATCAGGAACCGGGCGAGCCCGCCCTGTTTTTCGACACGCTTGATGATCCGGGCACGCAGCACCTCGAACAGGCGCGGTACCACGATCATCAGCGTCGGGCGCAAAGCGATGATGTCATTGGCCAGCTTGTCCAGCCCTTCGGCGTAATAGATCTGGGCCCCCATGCCGATCGGCAAAAATTGCCCGCCGGTGTGCTCATAAGCATGCGAGAGCGGCAGGAAGCTGAGAAAGATCTCTTCCCCCCAGCTGAAATCCTCGGCCACGATCCGCGCGGCACCACCGACATTGCACAGGATCGCGCCATGATGATGCCTGACCCCGCGGGGCGCTCCGCCGGTGCCGCTGGTATAGATGATGCAGGCCAGATCGCCACGGGCGATGGTGGCCACGCGCGCCATTACCGCGCGACGGGCCGCCGTTGCGTCGCCTCCCAGCAATGCACTCCACTCGGGGAAACTGACTGCGCCCGCTTGTTGAACCTGAAGTTTTTCCATGCCGATGACGAAATCGGCCCCGGTCGAGCGCAGCACCGCTGCCAGCAACGGCCTGGCGAGGCGGGCGCCGGACACGATTACCGCGCGCGCGCCGGAATTTTCCAGCACATGCAGATGATCGCGCTCGGTATTGGTGGTGTATGCCGGCACGGTGACGCAGCCGGCCGCCATGATCGCCAGATCGGCGACGCACCATTCGGGCCGGTTTTCGGACACCAGCATCACCCGGTCGCCATCGCGCAGACCCAGCGCGCGCAGCCCCTGCGCCAACAGGCATACCTGCCGGGCGGTTTCCGCCCAGCTTTGCGATTGCCAGCGGCCGTCGCGGCGACCCCAGAGGAAAGCGGCGTCACCCCGCTCGTCGGTCCGCGACAGGAACAGGGACACCAGATTGGGGCAGGTATCGAAATCGGAAAGCTGCACTGTTTCCACGCCCCCTGGCCCACGTCTCAAAGGCACGGCTCGCTCACCCCGAACCCGCCTCGGTGACATGGTAGATAGCGTTCGGGATTGCCGCAAGCAGCGGCCCGCGCGCGGCATGACCATGTGCCGCATCAATCAGCAGGGTGCGAGGGCCGCCCGGCGCTCGCACCCGATGTCAAACCTCAATACCCGTGGTGATCCCGGTCGCCATGCCCGTCGTGATCGCCATGCCCGTCGTGATCGCCATGCCCGTCGTGATCGCCATGACCATCGTGATCGCCATGCCCGTCGCGATCGCCATGCCCGTCATGGTCGCGATAGCCTCCGTGGTAGCCGCCATGGCCTCCCCAGCCGCCCCGATACTGGCGATAATAAAAGTCATGATAGGGATACGGACGGTAGGCCCAGTCACCGTCGATGAATACCCATGGCCGGTACCAGGCGGGAGCGGCGTAGTAATAGCCGGGTGCGGCATAGGCATAACCCGGTGCACCGCCGCGCACCACGTAGCCCGGAGGGCAGCCAGGGCTGGTGGCATTGCTGCCCGAGCTACCGGCGATCACCGCACCGCCGGCGGCTCCCACGGCCGCCCCGGCGAATACGCCCCCGCCGCCACTATGCCGGCCCGACAAGCCGCCACCGACGATCGCGCCCAGAAGGCCGCCCACGATGGCCCCGGTCGCGGCATCGCCATGCGCTTTCACGCAGTATTGGTGCGCCCATTGCTGCGCCTCATAGGCGTAACGCTGATCGGCCTGTTGCTGGGCCGCATACGCCGGGCCGGGATCGTAACCGGGCGGCGGCGGTGGCGGACGAGTGCCGTCATAGCCCGGCGGCGGCGGCATGTCCTGAGCATATTGGCCACCGTCAGGCTGCGAATAGCCCTGCTGTGGGTAACCCTGCTGCGGATAGCCCTGTTGTGGGTAACCCTGCTGTGGATAGCCCTGCTGTGGGTAACCCTGCTGTGGATAGCCCTGCTGTGGATAGCCCTGCTGTGGATAACCCTGTTGCGGCGCATCCGGGCCGGGATAGCCGCCCTGCGCCTGCGCCGAAGCGGCAGTGGCCAGCAGTGGCGTCAAGGTAAGCGCGAAAGTACCCGCGAACATCGCGGCCTTTTTGACGATTTGTTGCGACATGAACTTGTTCCTTCAGGCGACGAGGTTTCGATCACTTCTGCCAGGACCTGTAATCGGCCTGGATCCTCTGCGAACGATCCTGCCCTGCCCGCCATGAATAGGTGCTGACCAAGGCATTGCACTGTAAACGCACAACTGGTTGCCTTGATCCTGGCACTAAACCCCAAGGCTGCCTGCCCATCAGTGATCCGCCGCGCGAATTTCGCAGCAATACCCTCGGCACGGTTTACAGCGAAGGCGATTCGCGCGATGCCGTTGCCATGGAGCCGGTAAATAGCCACGAGCAGCTGCCGCCCCGGAACATGTGCAATCGAAGCGGATATACACAATATTCGCTGAATTCTCGAAGAAGAGGATCGATATGGCAGGATTTTTCCCAAGCTTATCCCGCTGGAAAGTCAATCGGATGAGCTGCTGCACATAGATTTGCTGCGATTCATTGCCTCCTATGCCATCGTCCTGTTCCATTGCTCCCAATCCGTCCAGGGCTCGCTGGTCCCGATCGTGTTTCATTTTCACCACTTCTATCTGGTGGTCGATCTTTTCCTGGTCATATCCGGCTTCATAATAAGCTTCGTTTATGAGCAAAGACTTCAAACCCGCGCCGATTATGCGATTTTTCTGTGGCGCCGGATCGCGCGACTGGCGCCGCTGCACTGGGCAACGCTGCTGGTGTTCGTCGCGCTCGGCCTGCTGGCGTCGTTCGGCAAATTTCACACCGACCATCTGACGGATTACGACTGGAATTGCCTGATCCCGAATGCCCTGGCGCTCCAGGCGTTCGGCATCTGCAAGGGTCTGTCGTTCAATTACGTCAACTGGTCCATCAGTGCTGAGATGGGGATGTACGTCATCGCCCCCGCCCTGATCTGGACCGGCCGAAAGGGCAAATACTGGCCGGTGCTGCTTGGTGCCTGCGCAATATCGTTGTTGGGCACCGTGTTCCATCGCGCCAATAATCCGTGGTACCAATGGACCTGGGATTTTGGCGTCCTGCGCGCCTTTCCCGATTTCGCGATCGGCGTCGCCCTGTTTTTCTGTCGCAGGCAACTTGCCCGCATCCCGTTCCCCAGGCTGTTGCTGGTGGCGGTTTTGGCGGGGTTTTTCATCGGCTCGTTTCTGGAATGGCCCGATCCGCTGCTGCTGGGGTTGCTTTATGGAGCGGCGCTGGCCGGAATAGCTTGCGACATGCAGGGCCTGCCACGCGATCGGCTCAGCGCGATCGGGGTGTACGGGCAGCTCACCTATTCGATGTATATGTTGCATCCCATCATCCTGATCGCGCTCGTCACGGTCATCGGCCAGCACATCCTCCATCTGGGCGGCATGGTGATGAATTGCTGGTTGCTGCTGGCCGCGGCGCTGGTCGCCCCGATCAGCTATCTTTCCCTGATCTGGTTCGAAATGCCGGCGCGGCGGTGGATCGCGGGATCGAAACGCCGGGCACAGCGGGCCACATAGCCTGCCTACACCGAGCCCAAGAATTTTTTTCCGGGCAAGCTGCATTGTCAATTGATATGGTAGAGTTTAGCGCCTAATCGTGCCGCATGACCGCGTATCTGGGCCTTTACGATCCGCCATTCGCACAGGCTGCCAACGATGCGTTGTGGGGCATTCTGCGCGAGCATGCCGCGACCCTGGGATTGGCCGCGCCCGAATTCCTGGATCGCGAGCGGGATTATCAGGCGATCTGGGCCGACCCGGCGCTGGCCTTTGCGCAGACTTGCGGGCTGCCGCTGACCACCAGCCTGCAAGGGCGCGTGCGGTTGCTTGCGGCACCGATCTATGGGTTTCCCGGTTGCGTCGGGGCCAACTACCGCAGCTTCATCGTGGTGCACGAACAAGCGCCTTTTGCCCGGCTGTCCGATCTGGCAGGCGCGCGCTTCGCGATCAATTCGCTGGACAGCCATTCAGGCTACACCGCGCTGCGTCATGCGCTGGCACTGGCCCAGGGCGACGATCTGTTCGGCGCCGAAGTCTTGACCGGCGCCGAGGTCTTGACCGGCGCCCACATCGAAAGCCTGAAGGCAGTCGGCGCGGGGACAGCCGAGGCCTGCGCCTGCGATTGCGTGACCTTCGGCCTGATCGCGCGCCATCGGCCCGGGGATCTGGCGAATTTGCGGGTACTGGCCGAAACCCGGGCGGCACCCGCGCCACCGTTCGTGACCGGCGGATCGGCATCCGACCGGGATGTGCAGAGATGGCGTGAAGTGCTTGGCCGCGCCTTTGCCGATCGGCGATCCGCCGACCCCCGCGCGGTGCTGGGGTTGCGGGGATTTGCCGTGCCATCGCTCTCCGCATACCGGCGGATCGGCGAAATGGCTGCGGTCGCCAACGAGCGGATCATCCAAAGGGCTGGTCGTGCGCAAAGCTGAACCGATCGAATGGCCCACGCTCCTGCTTGCCGCTGCGATATATCTGGGGTGGGCGGCGCTGACCTTTTTCTGGAACCGGCTGTCGCCCTGGCTGATCCTGCCGGTCGGCGCGTGGCTGGGCGCGTGGTTCATGTCGCTGCAGCATGAAATCATGCACGGGCACCCGCTGCGCAATCAAAGGCTCAACGATGCGATCGGCTTTGTGCCGCTCATGCTGTGGATGCCCTATCATCGCTACAAGGCCACCCATTTGCAGCACCATCGGCTGGAATGGCTGACCGATCCGCTGCAGGACCCGGAAAGCGCGTATCACACCCCGGAACGGTGGGGCCGGATGAGCAGACCGGCGCGATGGCTGCATCTTGCCAGCGTGACGCTGCTGGGCCGGCTGGTGGTCGGGCCGTTCCTGGCCATTTTGTCCTTCTGGAAAGGCGACATCGGGCTGATCGCCGGCGGCCACAACCGCATCGCCCGCATCTGGGCGGCCCATCTGGCCGGGGTTGCGCTGGTGGCATGGTGGCTGGCGTGGGTCTGCCACATCAGCCTGGTGTCGTACGGCTTGCTGGTCGTGTGGCCCGGAACCGCGCTGTCGCTGCTGCGCTCGCTGGTCGAGCACCGGGCGGCGGAGCGTCCGCAGGACCGGACGGCGATCGTCGAAAGCGGCGGGCTGCTGGCCCTGCTGTTTCTGAACAACAATTTGCATGTGGTCCACCATCTGCATCCAGGCGTGCCGTGGTACCGGCTGCCGGCGGCGTGGCTGGAGCAGAAGGCGAATTTGCTGCGATCGCATCGCGGCCCCTATTACCGCAACTACACCCAGGTGGCCTCGCAATTTCTGATCGCTCCGCATAACAGGGGTGTTGGCGGCACCGCATCCGATAGAGCGTGATGACAAAAAGTGGGTACCGATTTTTGTTCTTAAATCACGTGAAAACAAGACTCTAGAGCATGAGGCGATTCTATCTTATCGCATCATGCTCTAGTGACGGTCACTGAACCGCAGTGGCGATCATGGAGCCCCGATGACCGGCGAATCTTTTGCAGAATATCCCGTTGCCATCGTTGGCGGGGGGTTTTCCGGCACGCTGCTGATGATCAACCTGCTGCGGCTGGGCGCCAGGGTCGTGCTGGTCGAGCGGTCGCAGGTGATGCTGGCGCGCGGGCTGGCCTATGGCACCCGCCGGCCCGAGCATCTGCTCAACGTGCGCGCGTCCAATATGAGCGCCTTTCCCGACGATGCGTCGCATTTCCTGCGCTGGATGGGCTTTTCGGATACCGAACAGGCGAACCGCTTCGTGCCGCGCCTGGCCTATGGCCAGTATCTGCGCGAGCTGTTCATGAAGGCGATTGCCGCCGCGCCCGATCGGATCTGGATCAAGCAGCAGGAAGCGGTCGCGATCGAGGACGATGCCGGCCTGCCGCGCTTGCAACTGGACAGCGGCGAGACGGTCAAGGCCCGCGCGGTGGTGCTGGCACTGGGCAATTCGGCGCCGACTCCGCTACCCGAACTGGCGCAATTGCCCGATGCGTTGCGCCTCGACGATCCATGGTCGGGGGCCGGGCTAAAGACGCTGGCGGGCCATGACCACCTGCTGCTGATCGGCAGCGGGCTGACCGCGGTGGACGTTGCGCTGTCGCTCGACAAGGCGGGCTATCGCGGGCGGATCACCGCCCTGTCGCGCCGCGGCCTGATCCCGCGTGCGCATGCCGACGCCGGGCCGGTGGTGGGGGCGGTCACGCGCCCGAACGAGCGGGGATCGTGGCTGGTGCACGCGCTGCGCCGGCGATCGCGCAAGGTCGGCTGGCAGCAGGCCGTGGACGAGCTGCGGCCGCATACCCAGAGCCTGTGGCGCCTGCACGATGCCGCAGCACAGGCGCGGTTCCTGCGCCATGCCCGGCCATGGTGGGATGTCCATCGGCACCGGCTGGCCCCGGCGATTGCCGAACGGGTTGCGGCGATGCAGGCCGAAGGACGGCTGGTGTTTACCGCCGGGCGCATTGTCGATGCCCGGCCGGCGGGCGACGGGGTGCAGGTCACCTTGCGCCGGCGCGGTGTCGGCTCGATAGAAACTACAAGGGTCGACCGGATCATCAACTGCACCGGCCCGGAGGCCGATATCACGCGCGCGGCGCCGCCGTTGCTGGCCAGCCTTGTTGCCTCTGGTCACGCGCGGCCCGACGTGCACCGGCTGGGGCTGGAGGTCGACCATATCGGCCGCATGGTGAATGCAGCGGGGCGGCGCCAGGACCGGCTGCTGGCGGTCGGCCCGATCACCCGGGGTGAGGCATGGGAAAGCATTGCCGTTCCCGACATCCGCCGACAAGTCTGGAACATGGCCCGCCTGCTCACCGCCAGCCACTGGGTCGGCGGCGAGGGTTTGTAGGCGGCACTTGACCGGATGTACTCTATTTATTAAGTAGACATTAGCCACATCGATCGTGGCCCTCCGCCCCCGACCGTCCCGGTGCTACCAGACAAGAGCGCACGCCATGGAACTTTTTACGGCAAAAGACGCCAGCAGTTTCGGTGCCCATGTGGTCGTTCATGAGCTGGGCCTGCCGATCAGGGTCACGCTGGTCGGCGTTGGCCAGCCGCGATCGCTGATCTATCGCATCAATCCGCTAGGCCGCGTGCCGGCGCTGGTCCTGGACGACGGGACATTGCTCACCGGAAACAGCTTGATCCTGCCGTTCCTGGCCGATCTCAAGCCCGGCACGACGCTGTTCGCGCCGGCCGGCAGTGTGGCGCGCACGCAAATCGAGACATGGGTCGGCTATGTCGAGGCTGAAATCGCGACGCGCGAAGCCACCCATCGCGCGGAGCCCGCAGCGCTCGAGACCGCGCTCGCGCCGATCGAGCAGCATCTGGCCACCCGCTGCTGGCTGGTCGGCGACCGGTTTACGATTGCCGATGCCTGTCTGGGCCTGTTCGCCGGAAGGGTCCGGAACCTGGCCCGGAAAGCGACGCCTTTTCCGGCGCTCGAACGCTATGCCGACCGCTTCGACAAGCGGTTTTCGGTGCGCGCTGCCCGCATGCTCGAAGAACTGGAACTGGCGGCATGAGCATGGCCATGGCTGCGGTGGCGCGATTTCCGTGAACCGATCCCGCCAGCTCCATCTCGGTGCCTTCATGCGGCCCGCCGCGATCCATACCGGCGCGTGGCGCTATCCGGGCGCATGGCCCGATGCCAACTTCAACCTTGCGCATCTGAAGCGACTGATCCGGACGCTGGAGGCGGCCAAATTCGATGCCTTCTTCATGGCCGATCACCTCGCGGTGCTGAACATGCCGATCGACGCGCTGAAACGCAGCCATACCGTCACCTCGTTCGAGCCGTTCACCCTGCTGTCGGCGCTGGCGATGGTGACCACGCGGATCGGGCTGATCGCCACCGCTTCCACCACTTATGACGAGCCGTTCCACGTCGCGCGGCGCTTTGCCTCGCTCGATCACCTTAGCGAAGGCCGTGCCGGCTGGAACATCGTCACCACCGGCAATCCCGAGACATCGCATAATTTCGGCAGCGACCAGCATCTGGCGCATGCCACCCGTTACGCGCGAGCGCGCGAGTTCTACGATGTCGTCACCGGGTTGTGGGACAGCTGGGCCGACGATGCCTTCGTCCGCGATGCCCAGGCGGGGGTCTTTTTCGACCCCGACAAGCTGCATGTGCTCGATCACCACGGTGAGTTCCTCGATGTGCGCGGACCACTCAACATCGCCCGACCGGTGCAGGGCTGGCCGGTTATCGTGCAGGCCGGTGCCTCGGATGCCGGTCGCCAGTTGGCGGCGGAAACAGCGGAGGTGATTTTCGGCTCCGAGGCCACGCTGGAGGCCGGCAAGAGCTTCTACGCGGATGTGAAGGGACGCATGCGGAGCATCGGCCGTAATCCCGATCATCTCAAGATACTGCCCGCCGCCTTCGTCGTGGTCGGCGACAGTGTCGCCGAGGCGCAGGCAAAACGCGCGCATCTCGACAGCCTGGTCCATTACGACAGCGGCATTCGCTCGCTCTCGATCGCGCTGGATTACGATGTCTCGGGCTTCGATCCCGATGGCCAGCTGCCGGAAATTCCCGAGAGCAACGCCAGCAAGAGCGGACGCGACCGGCTGGTGACCGTTGCGCGGGAAAAGCAGCTGACCATCCGCCAGCTTGCCGCCAAGTCCGGCAGCTACGCGGGCCTCGCTTTCGTCGGCACCCCCGCGACGATTGCCGACGCAATGGAGGCCTGGCTGGAGGAGCGCGGCTCCGACGGGTTCAACATCATGTTTCCGTTCCTGCCCGCCGGGCTGGACGACTTCACCGCGCGCGTCATTCCCGAACTGCAACGACGCGGGCTGTTCCGCCAGGAATACGAAGGGACGACGCTACGCGATCATCTGGGCCTACCCCGGCCGGAAAACCGCTTTTCGCCAGTGACGCCCAACCGGTCGCCATCGCCACCAGCGGGCGCTGAAAGTGGCCTGAGTTCCGAACCGCCGAGCGTCGTCAATCCACCGCGGGCGCGGAGCCGCCGTCGGGAAACAAGGCCTCGGAAAAACCGAACCGGGTCATGTCGGTGAGGCGCTGCGGATAGAGCACCCCGTTCAGGTGATCGAATTCATGCTGGAACACGCGGGCGTGAAAACCGGATGCTGCGCGGGTGAATTCGCGACCGTCCTGCAACACCCCGCCGTAGCGGATGTGGCGCGCACGTGGCACCAGGCCGCGCATGCCGGGTACCGACAGGCAACCCTCCCACCCGTCCTCGCGTTCTTCGCCGATCACCTCCAGCCATGGGTTGATCAAGGTGGTGGCAGGAACCGGCGGCGCATTCGGATAGCGCGGGTTGGCGTCGAAGCCGAAGATCATCAGCCGCAAATCGACACCGATCTGGGGCGCCGCCAGGCCAACGCCATGGCCCGCGTGCATGGTCTCGAACATGTCGGCGACGATCGCGCCCAGCGCCGGGTCGCGGATATCCGCCACGGGCCGGGCCACGCGCAACAGCCGGGGATCGCCCATTTTCAATATGTCGCGAATCATCGCCCCCTCCACATCCAGATGGCATGATGGCCGAATTGGGCGGGCTGTTCCACCGCGCCGGACCAAGCTACCGGCGCAACACCAGGATTGCGGGCTTACCAAAAATGGTGGAGTAGATGCGAGGGGATAACCCCCTGACCTCAAACCTCAATCGTCAGCTTCATCCGTCATCACCGGCCCCGAATCCAGGCCCTTGGCAGCGACATCGCGCTCGACCAGTTCGATCACCGCGATCGGCGCTGCATCCGAACCGCGGAAACCGGCCTTGATCACGCGGGTATAGCCGCCCTGGCGATCAGAGTAGCGCGGCGCCAGCACATCGAACAGCTTGATTAGCTGGGCGTCGTCGAGCAGCCGGGCGTGCGCCAGCCGGCGATTGGACAGGCCACCATGCTTGGCCAGGGTGATCAGTTTTTCGGTGTAGGGGCGCAATTCGCGCGCCTTGGACAGGGTGGTGGTGATCTGCTCGTGCTTGATCAGCGCCGCGGCCATGTTGCGCAGCAGCGCCGCGCGATGTGAACTGGTCCGCTGCAGTTTGCGGTGACCGACTTTATGACGCATGGTCTCGTTTCCGTTCGTAAGGGGGCCGTATCAGGTACCCCGGTCCGGGCCGACTTTCGGGGTCAGCCCAATCCCGTTTAGCCCAGCAGCTCCTGTTCGAGCTTCTTGGCCATTTCCTCGATGTTTTCCGGCGGCCAGCCAGGAATGTCCATGCCGAGCCGCAAGCCCATCGACGACAGCACTTCCTTGATTTCGTTCAGCGACTTGCGCCCGAAATTCGGGGTGCGCAGCATTTCCGCCTCGGTCTTTTGAACCAGGTCGCCGATATAGATGATGTTGTCGTTCTTGAGGCAATTGGCCGAACGTACCGACAGTTCCAATTCGTCCACTTTCTTGAGCAGATAGCGGTTGAGCTGGTTGGTATCGCCTTCATCGGCAGGCGCAGAGGTCATGCCGATCATCGGCGAGGCACCCATCGGGGCCGAGTCCTCGAAGTGGACGAACAGCGCCAACTGGTCCTGCAGGATGCGCGCGGCATAGGCCACCGCGTCCTCGGGCGTCACCGTACCGTCGGTTTCGACCGTAAGGTTCAGCTTGTCGAAGTCCAGTTCCTGGCCGATGCGGGCGTTGTCCACCTTGTAGGACACCTGGCGCACCGGGCCGTAAAGCGAATCGATCGGGATCAGGCCGATCGGCGCGTCGACCGGGCGGTTGGCCACCGCGGGAACATAGCCCTTGCCGGTGTCGGCGGTCAGTTCCATGTTGAAGCTGGCGCCCTCGTCGAGATGACAGATCACCAGATCCTTGTTCATGACCTCGATGTCGCCGGTGACGGCGATATCGCCGGCAGTGACCCTGGCGGGACCGGTCGCCGACAGCTGCAGCCGCTTGGGCCCCTCGCCCTGCATGCGCAGCGCGATTTGCTTCACGTTCAGCACGATGTCGGTGACATCTTCACGCACGCCGGCCAGCGACGAGAATTCATGAAGCACGTTCTCGATCTTGATCGAGGTGATCGCGGCGCCCTGCAACGAGGAGAGCAGCACGCGGCGCAGCGCGTTGCCCAGGGTCAGGCCGAAACCGCGTTCGAGCGGTTCGGCAATGAACGTTGCCCGCCGCTTGGCGTCGTTGCCCGACTTGACCTCGAGATTGTTGGGCTTCTTCAGTTCCTGCCAGTTCTTGATATTGACAGTCATGGATTTCCCCTAAGGTTATATTCTGGCGGGCGGACCGTGCCTTCCCATCGGGAAGCGCGCGGTCGATCCGGATTCGCGGAATGGCTGAATGCCTTTCCCGCGAAAGCTCGATCAGACGCGGCGGCGCTTCGACGGCCGCACGCCATTGTGCGGGATTGCGGTCACATCGCGAATCGAGGTGATGGTAAAGCCCACCGCCTGCAACGCGCGCAACGCGCTTTCGCGGCCGGAGCCAGGCCCCTTCACTTCGACTTCGAGCGTGCGCACGCCGTGCTCGGAGGCCTTTTTGCCGGCGTCGTCGGCGGCGACCTGGGCGGCATACGGCGTTGACTTGCGGCTGCCCTTGAAGCCCATGGTGCCCGCCGAAGACCAGGCAATGGTGTTGCCCTGCGCGTCGGTGATGGTGACCATGGTATTGTTGAAGCTGGCGTTCACATGCGCGACGCCGCTGGAAATATTCTTGCGCTCCCGCTTTTTGATGCGCTGAGGTTCACGTGCCATTGCTGATAATCCTGAAGGGTGCCGGTGGGAAAGATGAAGAACGCAGGATCGGAAAACCGAACTCCCGGTTTACTTCTTCTTGCCGGCGATAGCCTTGGCCTTGCCCTTGCGGGTGCGGGCGTTGGTGTGAGTGCGCTGGCCGCGAACCGGCAGGCCCTTGCGATGACGCAGCCCGCGATAGCAGGCCAGATCCATCAACCGCTTGATGTTCATCGCCGTTTCGCGGCGAAGATCGCCTTCCACGGTGTAATCCGCGTCGATCGCTTCGCGGATATGCAGGACTTCCTGGTCAGTCAGATCCTGCACCCGGCGGGCATGGTCGATCCCGACCTTGTCGGCGATCACCTTAGCCTTGTGTGCACCGATTCCATGAATGTAGGTCAGCGCGATGATCACGCGCTTGTTGGTGGGGATGTTTACCCCGGCAATACGAGCCACTTAATTCTCCATGCTCCACAGGGCTGTAACCGTTCCCTGCGGGCAAGGAACCAGACCCCATCTCAACGCTTGTCATCACGAATTTATCGGACCGTAACGGAAAAAAGCCCGGTTGGCGCGCATGTTGCACACACCTGCCAGACTAGGCCTGCCGGACTGAACCCGATATTGTCGCGTGAAGGGCGCGCTTAAGCCGATTCGCGCCAGCTGTCAACAGGCCCGGCGGTCCGTTCAACTCATGCCGACAACATTTCAAATGCCGGCGGTTACGCAAACCACCGTAGCATCCCGCCAACCGCCATAAACCAGCCGGCACGCAACGTCAAAGCCTCAACGATGGCGCTCATCGGGCACGTGGATGGCAGGCGGCGCCGAGGCGGGCGCGGCCAGCACGGCCGTGGCCAGGCGGGTGAACTGCTCGGTCATCACCTTGTCCACAGCGGGCGCGATATCGTCGACCGTCATCCGCATAAAGCCGCCCACCACATAGGACCAGGTCAGATGGCTGCCTCCGCTTGCCCCCTGCCCTGGCAGCGGCTTCAGGACAACGGTCAAGGTGCCGGCCAGCGCCTCACCCTGCAGCGGCCCCAGCGCGCCTGACAAGCGCAGCAATTTGGGCGGCATCGCTGCGATTACCCGCATATGCTCAATACTGCCGCGCCGCAGACTGTCGGGCGCGCCCGTGGGCTTGGGCAGCAATTCGCAAAAACAGCCGCCGGCCTGCGGGTCGAGATAAAGATTGGCGGCATCTCCAGACCAGCTGTGCAGTGGATTCCACCATCCGGCGGGAGCAACCAGCACCTGCCAGACCTCCAGCGGCGTCTTGCCCGGCACATCCAGCTCGGCGCCACTGACAAAACCGCGGTCCGACTTCTGAACAATTTCGGCCGATGCGCCAACGCCCGGCACGGGCGCCACGGCCAGCAACAGGGTCAGGACGCACTTCATCCCCATCAGTGCGTTACTTCCCGCGCGATCACCCGTTCGATCGCGTCGGTGACGTGATCCATTTCCGCCATGCCGTTGACCCGCGCGACTATACCCCGCGCTTCATAAATCGGCAGGATCGGGGCGGTCTTCGCGCGATATTCGGCCATGCGCGTGCGGACGGTTGCCTCGTTATCGTCCGGGCGACGCTTGAAATCGGAGCTGCCGCATTTGTCGCAGACGCCCGGCTGCCTGGGTTGCTCGAAGTGGTCGTGATAGCCCTTGCCGCAATGCGCGCAGGTGAAACGCCCGGTGATCCGCTCGACCAGCGCGTCCTCGTCCACTTCCAGTTCGATCACATGGTCCAGCTCGCGCCCGCGCGCGGCCAGTATCCCATCGAGGGAGGCAGCCTGCGCCGCGGTGCGCGGATAGCCGTCGAAGATCGCGCCTACCCCTGGCCCCATGCCATCAAGTTCTTCGCCGATCAGTGCCGAGACGATCTCGTCCGACACCAGCTCGCCGCGCTCCATCACCGACTTGGCCTGCAGGCCCACCGGCGTGCCCGCCTTGACGGCGCCGCGAAGCATGTCACCGGTGGACAGCTGGCGCATCCCGTGGCGTTCGACCAAGCGCAGTGCCTGGGTACCCTTGCCCGCCCCCGGCGGCCCCAGCAGAATGATATTCACGGGGATTCTCCTAATCCTGCGCCTGAACAGCGCGCTCTAGAGCATGATGCGATAAGGTAGAATCGCACCATGCTCTAGAGTCTTTGTTTCGCGTGATTCAAGAACAAAAACTGGTACCCACTTTTTGTCATCACGCTCTAGCGCGTGACACCCTAGCGCAGCCGCCCCTTCAGTTTCGCCTTCTTGATCAGATCGCCATACTGGTGCGCCAGCAGATGCGACTGGATCTGGGTAATCGTGTCGACCGTGACGTTTACCACGATCAGCAGGCTGGTGCCGCCGGCAAAGAACAGCCGAATCCCGGTCTGCGCGATCACCCATTCGGGAATGACGCAAACCAGCGTGATGTAGGCCGCGCCCAGCACGGTGATCCGCGTCAGAACATAATCGAGATAAGTCGCGGTGTTCTTGCCCGGACGGATGCCCGGAATGAACCCGCCGTTGCGCTTCAGATTATCCGCGGTTTCTTCAGGGTTGAACACGACTGCCGTGTAGAAAAAACAAAAGAAGATAATTCCGGCAGCATAAAGCAGCATATACAACGGCTTGCCATGCCCGAGGTACTGGTTGAGCGCGATGATCACCCCGCCCAGCGTGGAATCGGGCTTCACCGATTTGCCGGCGAATTGGGTGATCGTCAGCGGCAACAACAGCAGCGAGCTGGCAAAGATCGGCGGTATCACGCCCGAGGTGTTCAGCTTCAGCGGCAGATGGCTGCGGTCCGCCTGCATCATGCCATTGGCGCTCGCACGCTTGGGATACTGGATCAACAGCCGCCGCGTCGCCCGCTCCATGAAGGCGATGAACACGATCAGCCCCAGCAGCAGGACCACCATCCCGATGATCGTCACCGGCCCGATCGAACCCGACCGGCCGCCTTCGAACAACTGCCCGATAAACACCGGCATCTGCGCGACGATACCGGCCATGATGATCAGCGAGGTGCCGTTGCCGATCCCGCGCGAGGTGATCTGTTCGCCCAGCCACAATAGAAACATGGTGCCGCCGATCAGGCTGATCACCGCGGTCACCCGGAAAAGCATGCCGGGAATGACCACCGCCTGCAGCCCGCTCGACGCGCCATAGGCTTCGAGCCCGGAGGCGACGAACCAGCCCTGGATCGCGGTCAGCAACACCGCGCCATACCGCGTGTACTGGTTCAGCTTCTGCCGCCCGCTTTCGCCTTCCTTTTTCAGGGCGGCGAGCGTGGGATGCAGCGACGAGGCCAGCTGCACCACGATCGAGGCGGTGATATAGGGCATCACCCCCAGCGCGATCAGGCTCATGCGCTGAAGCGATCCGCCTGAAAAAGTGTTGAA